>NZ_JBFANH010000063.1:0-15776 GCF_040674755.1 Nocardia sp. NPDC049737
GGCGCTCGGCTCCGTCGTGCGCGACTGCGCGCTGTGTCGATGGCTCACTCGCTGACGCTCACTCACGACTGCGCCTCGCTGGCGCTCGGCTCCGTCGTGCGCGACTGCGCGCTGTGTCGATGGCTCACTCGCTGACGCTCACTCACTGCGTTGCCCCTAAGCGGGGTATGCACCCCATTGCGTGGTGGATCCCGGTCTGCGCCGGGACGAAGCGATCTCGCTTGCCGCGCCGCCCGATGTCGGCGGCACTCACTGCCTTGTGCTCGCGCCCGCGCTACTCACAGAATCCGACGCATCGCGCGCGGTGTCGGTGATAGTGCCACTGCCGATCACCTGGTCTCCCAACGCATCCGGGCGATACAGCACGACGGCCTGGCCGCGGGCCACACCGGTCAGCGGCTCGCGCAGACGCACAATCAACCCGTCGCCGACGGCTTCGGCAACGGCAGGTGCGGTACCGCCGTGCGCGCGCACTTGCGCCACGCACTCGATCGGCCCCTCGGGCGCCGCACCGGAAGTCCAGATGGCGCGCTCGGCCTGGACGGTCCACACCTGCAGATCCTCGGCCGAGCCGACGCGCACGGTGCCCGAGTCGGGATCGATCTCGGTGACATAGCGCGGCTTACCATCGGCGGCCGGACCCGGCAGTCCGAGCCCTTTGCGCTGACCGATCGTGAACCCGTGCACGCCTTCGTGATTCGCGAGCACCTGCCCGTCTGCATCGACGACCGCACCGGGCCGGATGCCGATCTTCGCGCCGAGGAAGGCCCGGGTATCACCGGACGGGATGAAGCAGATGTCATGGCTGTCGGGCTTATTCGCCACCGCGAGCCCACGCTCGGCGGCCTCGGCGCGGATCTGCGGCTTCGGGGTGTCACCCACCGGGAACATGGCCCGCGACAGCTGCTGCGCGGTCAGCACCGCGAGCACATAGGACTGGTCCTTGTCGGCATCGACGGCACGGCGCAGCACACCGTCCTCGAGCTGCGCGTAATGGCCGGTGACCACGGCATCGAAGCCGAGTGCCACCGCGCGGTCGGCGAGGGCGGAGAACTTGATCTTCTCGTTGCAGCGCAGGCAGGGATTCGGCGTTTCACCCGCGGCGTAGGCGGCGACGAAATCGTCGATCACGTCTTCTTTGAAGCGGTCCGCGAAATCCCAGACATAGAAGGGGATTCCGAGCACGTCGGCGGCCCGCCGGGCGTCGCCCGCATCCTCTTTCGAGCAGCAACCGCGCGAACCGGTGCGCAGCGTGCCCGGTGTCGCGGACAGCGCCAGATGTACGCCGACCACCTCATGACCAGCGTCGACGGCACGTGCCGCCGCCACAGCCGAATCCACACCACCACTCATCGCGGCGAGTATCCGCATCAGACACCTCCCTTCGCACCGGCCAGACCCGCGGCCCTGGCCCTTTCCACAATCTGGGGCAAGACATTCAGCACCGCGTCCACATCGGCGCGAGTCGAGGTGTGCCCCAATGAAAATCGCAGTGATCCGCGCGCCTGCCACGGCTGCACGCCCATGGCGATCAGTACATGACTCGGGGTGGCCACACCCGCGTTGCAGGCCGACCCGGTAGAGCATTCGATCCCGGCCGCGTCCAGCAGCATCAGCAGCGAATCCCCTTCGCAGCCGGGGAAAGTGAAGTGCACATTGCCCGGCAGGCGTCGCTCACCGGCCGGACCGCTCAGCACCGCATCCGGAACGGTATCGCGGATGCCCTTGATCAACTCGTCTCGCAGCGCGATCAATTCCGTTGTCCGCGTCGGGAACTCGGTCACGGTGTAGTTCAGCGCGGTGGCGAGCCCGACGGCCGCGGCGGTATCCGAGGTTCCGGAACGCAGATCGCGCTCGTGCCCGCCGCCGTGCATCAGTGGCACACACGGCACCTGCCTACCGAGCAGCAGCACGCCGACACCATGCGGTCCACCGACCTTGTGCCCGGCGAAGCTCGCCGCCGAAAGCCCACTCGCCGCGAAATCGATCGGCAGCTGCGCGGCGGCCTGGATCGCGTCGCTGTGCATAGGAACGCCGAATTCCTGTGCCACCGCGGCTAATTCGACGATCGGCGCAATGGTACCGACCTCGTTATTGGCCCACATGATGCTCACCAGCGCGACCTCGTCGACATATTCGGCCAGCGCCGCGCGCAGCACCCGCGGCGACACAACACCGTCGGAGTCGACCGGCAGCCAGGTCACCTGCGCGCCGTCGTGCTGCTCCAGCCACTCGACGGCGTCGATGACGGCATGATGTTCGGTCGAACCCGCGATAATCCTGGTGCGGCGCGGTTCGGCATCGCGACGAGCCCAGTAGATGCCCTTGATCGCCAGATTGTCGCTCTCGGTCCCGCCCGAGGTGAATATCACCTCCGATGGCCGGGCGCCCAGATCGGCGGCGATCGACTCGCGCGCCTCCTCCAGCATCCGCCGGGCCGCACGCCCGGAACCGTGCAGTGACGAGGCATTGCCCGTCATCGCGAGCGCGGCCGTCATCGCCTCGATTGCGGTAGGCACCATCGGAGTGGTCGCCGCATGATCGAGGTAGACCGTCTGGGGCGCCCCATGGACCGAACCCGCAAAAGCCGACTTCATGACCGTCAAAGCCTATCCCACCGTTGACCTGCACATCTTCGGGGTATCCCGCCGCTTTCGCCGATTTGTCCACGACTCACCCACGATGCGCAACCCGCCGACCACCTTTCGATATTCCCCGCCCGGCGCATCCCCGATGGTCAGCGCCCGATCCCACGGCGAATCCGGGCGAGCGGCCGACTCGCATGCCACGACCCTGACGCCGAAGCTCTCGAGCACAATTCCCGAACCCACGGGGCCCGTACCGCTGGGTGGCCGTCAGGGCAGCGACCAGAGCTTGGTCGTCGCCACGTAGAAGAGGACGACCCAGGTCAGCATGACGGCGACGACGATGGCGATGCCCTGGATGTTCGTCTTCGCCGCTGGTGTATCCGGGGGCGGGCGCAGCCACCGCCTCAGCAAGCGATTCACGTAGTACGGCATCGTGACGTAGCTCATCACGAAACTGGACAGCAGGTTGCCGATCAGCAACCCCAGCCACAGCGGCATCCGCAACGGCGACAGGGCGAGGGTGAGCAGCACCACGGTGGGGTAGAGGCCCACCCATACCGCGATCGCGGTCTTGGTATCCGACGGAGTCTCGTTGCGGTTCTCGTCGAAGGCGAACCAGCTGCCGAACGAGCTATCGATGGTGCGCAACTCGAAGTCGCTGAACTTCGCGCCCTCGGCGAGGAGCTCCTCACGCCGCTTCGAGGTGAGCCACGTGGCCAGATTCGCCGCGGTATCGAAGCGGTAGAGCGCCGTCCACTCGTCCTGCACACCCTCGATGGGGCGGAAGAGCTCGGTGCCGCGGAAGCCTTCGAATTTCGCCTCCTCCCGGCTCAGATCCGCTTGCCACGCAAGGAAATCCGCGACGCTCTCGGGAGCCACACGATGGGTCACCACCACGGTCACGAGCGGATCCACGGGTCGCGTGCCGCCGCTGATCACCTGCTGCGTGGCGGGGCCGTCGAAGTATTGCTGCCCACTGTCCAGGAATTCCTGACGGGTGGCGCTGTTTATCCAGTCCTGTAGATGACCGACGGAGTCGAAGCGGTAGACCACGACCCATTCGGACTGCACCGCGGTGGGGGCGGCGATCTCGGCGCCGACGAATCCCGGATAGCCCGATGCCGCGGCGTTCAGGTCCTCCTGCCAGGACTTGAAGGCCTTCTCGAAACCCGGGCGCACCTGCTGGCCGATGATGACCGTCGCCGCGCTGTCGGTGAGTTTCCCGGCTCCCATCGCAGCCTCCTCACGGCTTTCGAGCCGGAACCGGTGTGAGTCGCCGGTAGATGCGCTCGGGTGTGAGCGGCAGCGCGCGGAAGCGTATGCCGGTCGCATCCTCCAGCGCATTGGCCAGCGCGGGCGCCACCGGGTTGATGCAGCACTCGGCAATGCCTTTCGAGTGCATCGCCCCGACGGAATCGGCCGAGTCGACCGTCAGTACTTCGGTGCGGGGAATATCGGCGTAGGTCGGGATGCGGTAGTTGCGCAGGTTCGGGTTGACCATCGCGCCGTCCGCGTCGACGTGGAAGTTCTCGGTCAGCACGAAGCCGATGCCCTGTGCGACGCCACCCTCGATCTGGCCCCGCACCTGCGCCGGGTTGATGAGGACCCCGGCGTCGGTGGCGTGCACGCTGTAAAGGATGCGGATCTCACCAGTCATCCGGTGCACCGCGATCCGGAAGCCGTGGGTATTGAAGATGACACTGCGCGGCGACCCGAAAGCCTTGCGTGCCTCGGTCAATCGGATACCGCGGCGGCGCGCCACCTCGATCAGCTCCGACAGCGATACGTGGCTGTCCCCGCAGACGACCCCGGTGTCGGCCATCGCACACGAAGCGATATCGACCCGCGCATATTCGGCCGCCAAGTACAGCATGCGATCGCGCAAAGCCTCGGCCGCCCGCAGCACCGCGTTCCCGGCGACGAACAAACCCGCGCTGGCGAACGCGCCGGTGTCGAAACCCGTTCGGTCGGTATCGGATTGGACGAGGCGAACCCGTGCCGGCGTCGTGCCGAGCCGGTCGGCCGCGATCTGCACATGGGCGGTCGAGGTGCCCTCGCCGAATTCGACGGTGCCGACGGCGAGCTCATAAATACCGTCGTCACCGAGAGTCAGCCAGGCCTCGGAGAGGTGGTCGGTCGGGGGCGCGGTCTCGTGCAGCGAGCTGGCGGCGCCGGTACCGATGAGCCACTCGTCTCCCGGTGGCGGCTCGACGGTGTTGTGCCGCAACGCGTCATCGACGAGATCGATGCATTTGATGAGGCCGTCCTCGCGAAACATGACATCATCCGGGGCGTCGTCGAATGCGACGAGAGCATCACCAGGGCGCACGATATTGCGCCGCCGCAGCTCGAGCGGATCCATATCGAGCGCGACCGCCAGCTCATGCATGGCCGACTCCATCGCGAATGCGGGCTGGGTCATGCCGTAGCCGCGCAGCGCGCCACCGGGCACGTTGTTGGTATAGACCGAATATGCGTCGAACTTCTTGTTGGGGCAGCGGTAGGTCGCGACGGCCGTGCCACCGGCGAACAGCGTCTCGCCGCCGTGGTTGCCGTAGGCGCCGGTATTCGACACATTCCGGACCTGGATCGCGGTGAGCGTGCCGTCGGCCCGTGCGCCGAGCTTCACCGTCAGCGACATCGGATGCCTTGGTGAGGCTGTCGTGAACTCCTCCTCGCGCGTGAACTCGAAACAGACCGGCCGCCCCGTATCCAATGCGGCCAGGGCAACCAAATCCTCGGTGATGACCTCCTGCTTACCGCCGAACGCACCGCCGACCCGCTTACAGAACACGCGCAGCTGATCGGGTCGCAGGTCGAACAGATAGCCGAGCTTGTTCTTGGCGATGGAGGGCGACTGGGAGCTGGTGCGAACGTGCAGGCGAGCGTCCTCGATCCACGCGATCGATCCGTGTGTCTCGAGATGCGCATGCTGCACGGGCGGCGAGTGGTAGGTGCCCTCGTGGATCACATCGGCCTCGGCGAAGCCCGCCTCGACATCACCGATATCCCCGTGGATCTCGAGCAGGATGTTGTGCTCGGGATCGCGCACGAACGGGTCGTGCGAACCGTGCAATTGGGGAGCACCGTCGGCCATGGCCGCTTCCGGATCGAAAACCGCCGGCAGCACCTCGTATTCGACGACTACCTTGCGGCAGCCCTCCTCGGCGGCCCCGACGGTGTCGGCCAGCACCGCGACCACACGTTGACCGACGAAGCGCACCACGTCGTCGAGGATGTAGGTGTCGCTGGGATCGACGAGGTGATCGGTGTGGATGGCGGTCGTGAAGTGCTTGCGCGGCACATCTTCCCAGGCGTAGACGCGATGCACACCCCGAACCGCGAGCGCCGCGGTCTTATCGATAGACACGATGCGGGCGTGGGCGTGCGGAGAGCGCAGCACCTTCAGGTGCAACATGGCGTCGATCGCGGTGTCCATGGTGAATTCGGCGCGACCGGTCACCACCTCGGTCCCCGCCGGAGCGCCGACGCTGGTCCCGACGACTCGGCCCGGCTGGGCGACTTCGATCTCGGCGACACCGTGCACCGCATCTTCGATCGCCCGGTAGCCGGTGCAGCGGCAGAGGTTGCCCTTCAACGCGCGCGACAGGTCTTGCAGCTGGGCGTCGGTGAGCGCCACCGCGGTCATGATCATGCCAGCGGTGCAGAAGCCGCATTGGAAGCCGGGAGCGTCGCGGAACTGCCGCTGCATCGGGTGCATATCCTCGGGCGAACCCAGACCCTCGATGGTGGTGACCGCATGCCCCTCGGCACGGAATGCGGGTGTGATGCAGCTGTGCACGGGCTCACCGTCCAGCCATACCGTGCACGCGCCACAATCGCCCGCGTCGCATCCCTTCTTGACACCGTGCAAGCCGAGTGAGCGCAGGAATGTGCGCAGGCATTGACCCGGATTCGGCTCATCGTCGAAGGTGCTTTCGTTCACGGTGTACGTCACGGCCGACCGCCTTCGGTGAGCTCGACGCGGATCTCCTCGGCGAAGTATCTGGCCAGGTGGTGACGATGGTCGGGCGTGCCGTTCGGATCGCTGAACCACAGGTCTTCGGGGATGGCGTCGATGCGCTCGCGCATCGTCTCGGCGTCGGGCATGCTGTCGAACGCCAAGCGCACCGGGCGGGTGGTGCCCGCGGTGATGGTGAGCTGCAGGTCCGTGGTCTGCGGCGACTGGGTGGCGATCAGGAACAGCGTCGAGCGGCCCAGGCGCGTCAGGGTGAAGCGACGATGCGTACACCGCTTGCGAAGTGCGGTGACCGGGATATCGATGCGGCGCAGTATCTCGCCGGGGCCGAGGACGTTTCGGTGGTCCCCGATGACGAAGTCGGCGGCATCGATGGTGCGTTCGGATCCGTCGGCGGCCCACGCGGTGTATGTGGCTGCTAGCGCGACCGTCAGGGTGATCATCGGCCCCGCTGGCAGCGACATGCAGATATTGCCGCCGACCGTCGCCGCATTCCAGACCTTGAACGAGGACAGGAACGCATCGCAGCATGTGGTGAACAGCGTCCCGGCGGGCCAATCACTCGGCGGCGCAAAGGCGTTCAGCTCACGGATGGTGCATGTCGCGCCGATCTCGAGTCCCGAGTGGCTCGGCACCAGGCTGTCCCAACCGAGTCCGGTGATATCGATCAGACGGCGCAGCTCCGGCTGCTCGGTCGAGAACAACCACGTCCCCCCGGCCAGCCACGCGTCGCCGTCGCGCCAGCCCGCGCCCGGTCGCTGAGAAGGACGCCGAACGATATCGGTGATCGTATTGAGATCCATCGCGCCGCTCCCTCTGGGAAGGTGCCGCCGATCGCCCGCCGAGTTCGCTCACGCAATGAATCCGCCTGTGCGGGGGCATCGCCGTACTCGCCTTGGCTCAACGTACCCGACCCGAGGACACCCCGGCCAGCAATCCCGCAGCCACCGCATGCGATTTCGCGGCCGCTGCGCTGAACCGGCGGAGGCCGACCGGGCAATCGCCCGGTCGGCCCCATGACCGTGCCTTCGATCAGTCTGTCGATACCGCAACCTGGTGGCCTGCGCCCCTGCGTCGGAACGGTCGCAACCGCCGCGACGGCCGTTGCGGCTGCGCATCGGCCGACTCCGGATCCTGTACCCGGGTCGCCGTCGCCTCGATCCAATCCGAGGCCTCGATGGCCCCGTGGCGCGACAGATCGGCACCGCGCACCGCTTGTTCACACCGACGAGCCAGATCACGACGATCGAGTCCGGGATACTCCACCGGCTCGAGCACCACCTCGGCCACCATGCCGCGCGAGCGCAGGACCCGCTTCGCCGAGGTGCCGAAGCTGTCGTCACCGACGAATCCGGGAATGGTCGACTGAGTGCCGTGTGAGTCCAGATACCGCAGCCGCACCGGCTGCACCGATGTTCCGGTATCCACCGCCGCCTGGAAGAGCGCGGGCCGCATAGTCCCGTAGGCGCGGCCGCACCATGTGGTGCCCTCGGGGAAGATCGCGATCCGATCCCCCGAAGCCAAGCGGTCACCGAGACTCGCCACCACGTCGGGTAGTTCGCGCAGACGTTCGCGTTCGATCGGAATGACCCGCATCAGCTTCGCCAGACCGCCGAGCAGCGGCCAATCGAGCATATCGGCGCGGGCCACGAATCCGAGCGGCTGCACCGCGGCCAGCACGACCACATCGGTCCAACCGATATGACCGGCGACGATCAGCAGTCCCTTGCCGGGTTCGGCGAAACGCGCCTGCCTCGACTCGGCAGCAGCGGATCGGTCCGCATCGGCGCTGCACCCCACCCGGTTATCGACAATGCGCAGCCGAATCTCCAAACAGCTCAGCACGGTTCGCGCATAACGCCGCCGCAGGTGTTCGCGCATGCCGCGCGGCGTGACGACGTTGACGATCGGAAAGCTGACCAGCAGCCCGGCCGCGCCGAGCAGACGGCCGACAACCCGTGCGGTGCCGATCTCGTCGACCGGATCGATGCAGCCGGGCCCGCACGGGCTCGACGGCATCCACGCGTGCGCGGTGCTCTGTGCGGGCGGCGCGTCGAACACCATCTACCTCACCGTCCCCCGTCGAGTGCGTTGGCGGCGTCCTGTAATCGGTTGAGGTAGCGGGTATTGATCGTGTCCAGACCCAGCAGCGCGACGAAGTCGGCGACCGCGAAATCCGGATCGTGCGCCGGTTCACCGCAGATCTCCGCGCCCAGGCGTAGGTAACCGCGCAGCAGCGGCGGGAGCTTCGGGCGCGCGGGTGGGGTCATCTCATCCAGAGTCAGTCCGTCGACGACCACCGGGTTGTGCGGATGCACGCGCCGCTCCGGATCGGATCCGTGTCGGCCGAGCAGCATGTCCCGCACGCCGCGCACGTTCCCTCCTGGCGGGTCGGCGGGGGTGTCCTGCATCGGCACCGATACGCAGCCCATCACCCACTCGTATCCGGTGAGCTGGATGTAGTGCAGGATGCCCGCCCACATCAGCGTCAGCACCGAACCGTTGCGATGGTCGGGGACCACGCAGGCGCGGCCCATCTCCACGATCCGGTTGCCCTCCGGATCCAGTTGGGACAGATCGAATTCCGTGGCGGTGTAGTAGCCGCCCGCCGCGATCACCTTGTCCGGCGGCAGCATTCGGTAGCAGCCGACGAATTCCTCGGACCGGTCGTCGCGGACCAGCAGGTGGTCGCAGTAATCGTCGAACCGGTCCGCGTCGAGACCGGTTCCGTTATCGGGGATCTGAAAGCCGGGCTCGCTGGCGAAGACGCCGTAGCGCAGCCGCTGCGCGGCCAGGCGGTGCTCCGAATCGGAAGAAACGACCAGCGAGTAGCGCGACCGTTCCTCCCCGGAGTCCGTCGATCGAGCCGGGGCTGTCAACACGGACGAAATAGTCATATCCGTGATGAAGCCAGCCAGAAACTGCGCCGGAGCAACCTCGAAGTGTCGCCACGATGCCGGTTCGGTGAACGAGATGATGGTCACACCGAGCGTTCACCGAACTGTCGCGCATCGTTCTGATTACCGCATCGCTTTCGCCGCCTTTTACCTGGTCGAGGGCCATTCTGTGTCCTCGGCCACGCTGCGCTACCGCGGCGCTCAGGCCGCGTCGCGCGCTGGCAGACCGACCACGTCCGGTGTCTGCTCCACCTCGTCGAAACCCGGGCGACCCGTACCGATGAAGGCGACGAGCCACGAGGCCACTGCGGCGAAACGATTGCGGAACCCGACCAGGTACAGCAGGTGCACCGCGAGCCACATGGTCCAGGCGATGACACCTCGGAAGGTGATGTGCTCATTGAGTTTCACCACCGCGCTGAACCGGCTGATCACCGCCATGCTGCCCTTGTCCCAGTACTTGAACGGGGTGGCGGGGAGCTTCTTACGGCGAATGATGTCGGCGGCGTGCCTGCCCTCCTGCATGGCGACCGGCGACTGGCCCGGATAGCCGTTGAGCGAGGTCATATCGCCGATCGCGTAGATGTCGGCGTGGCCGCCGACGGTCAGGTCCGGATTGATCAAAAGCCTTCCGGCCCGGTCGGTTTCGCAGCCGGTAGCCTCGGCCAGGAGCTGCGCGAACCCGCCGGCCTGCACACCGGCGGACCAGACCACCGTCTCGGCCGCGATCCGGCGCTCGATGCCCTGCTTATCCTTGACGGTCACCTTGCCGTATTCGATATCGGTCACGAAGGTGCCCAGCAGCACCTCAACGCCACTCTTGGTCAGCGATGCCTTCGCATATTCCGAGAGTCCGCCACCGAAGGGCGGCAGCACCTCGCCCGCACCCTCGACCAGGGTCACCGAAACCTCTTGGTGGTAATGCCGTTTCGCGAGTTCCTTCAGCTGACCGGCAACCTCGACACCGGTCGCGCCCGCGCCGACCACCACGAAGCTCAGCAGTCGCTTGCGGGTCTGCGCATCCGCGTCCTTGGCCTCGGTGAAGACCCGCTCGATCTGTGCGCGCAGCAACTTCGCATCGTCGATGGTCTTGAGCGAGAACGTCTTATCGGCGAAATCGTCGCGGCCGAAGTACGACTGCGAGGCGCCGGTGGCTGCGATCAGCGAGCCATAGCGGATCTGTGTGCGAGCTCCATCGTGCTCGTAGGTGAGCACCGCGTTGTCGGCGTCGATGGCGACGACCTTGCCGAGCCGGACGTCGGCCTCCTTATGCCTGCGCAGCACCGAGGCGATCGGCGGGGCGATCTCGTCCGAGGCCAGCACACCTGTCGCGACCTGGTAGAGCAACGGCTGGAAGAGATGCTCCGGAGTGCTCGAGATAAGAACGTAATTGATGCCCGATTTGGCCAACTGCTTAGCGGCGGCAAGCCCCCCGAATCCCGATCCAACGATGACAACATCTGCGTGTTCCATGACAGCCTCCTTCTCTCATTACCAACCGTAATTCGATCCGCAGATATTTCAGGTGTTCAGGCGCATAATAGATATGACTCTTATCTGGATTGCTCATGAATGGAGATCAAGTGGAGCTTCGCCAGCTCACCTACTTCGTCGCGGTGTGCGAGGAGCTGAGTTTCAGCAGGGCCGCGGCCCGCTGTTACATCTCCCAATCGGCGATCAGCCATCAGATCGCCCGGCTCGAGCGTGATCTCGGCGTAACCTTGTTCGAGCGCTCTACCAGGGCCGTTGTGCCGACTGACGCGACCATGCGGCTACTTCCCTTGGCTAAACAGATGCTCAGTCTGGAGTCGGCCATCCGCGCCACCGTGCGCACCTCTGGTCACCGCATCCGGCTGGCCGCCAATATGTCCTTCGCAACCCGGTCCCTGTCCGCGATCGCCGGAGCGCGCGCCGCGCATCCGGATGCCGAGATCGAATTCGTCATCAAACCGTTCCGGCAGCGGATCACCGCGGTGGCCGACGGCGACTGCGATCTCGCGCTCATTCGCGGCAGTGTCGACGAGCCCGGTCTAGCGGTCGAGAAGCTGTGGATCGAGGACCTCGTGATCGCCACCTCCGCGGCCCACCCGCTGGCCCCACGCGACCAGGTGACGCTGGCGGATCTGAGCCCGTATCCGCTGCTGCTCCCGCCCGAGCAGGAACAGGTCCTGCTGCACAATGTGATTCGGGCCGCCTTCGCCGATCTGGCCGCGGGCCCTACCTTCGGTCCGCCGATTCCACCGGACCACACCGCGACCATGGAGCTGATCAATCGCCCGGACACCTGGACCGTGCTCTACGCCGACAGCCCGACCGAGGGCCTGGTCGTCCTGCACCTCGCCCCCGAGCACCGACTACGGATTCCGGTCTCGGCGGTCTTGCGCAGCGATGCACGCCGCTCCCCGATCCTCACCACGCTGCTGTCGGGGCTGCACCGCCGCTGAAATCTGTCACCGCCCATGGCGGCAACAGATCTCGTGTGCCTGCGGATCATCGGTCAGGCATTTTCGCGGGTGAACCCGCGTGCACCGATCATCATCGCCACCGCCGCGACGGCCAGCGTGAGCCCGGTGCCGAGGTACACCTCGGAGGCACCGAAGTCACCGCGGAACAGGGCCCTGGCCGCATCGACGGTGTGCGAGAACGGATTCACCTTCCCGATCGTGCGCAACCAGCCCGGCCCGACACTCAACGGCAGCAGAATGCCGGACAGCAGCATCAGCGGCACCGCGAGACTATTGAGCACCGAGGCGAGCACATCCTCGGATTTGGCCCACAGCCCCAGCGCATAGGACGCCGCCGCCAAACCGGCTGCCATTACCGCGATCAACAGGACCGACAGCACCACGCCGAGCGGATCGGGTCGAACCCCGAAGGCCGCCATGGCAACTCCGACGAGCACCAGCGCCTGGACGACCAGCACGACCATGTCTTTGAGCACACGTCCGGTCAGCAGCGCGCCCCGGCTCGCGGGCGTGACCCGCTGCCGTTCGACCACCCCCGCGCGCAATTCCGCCACAATGCTGAATCCGACATAGATGGCGCCGAACAGCCCGGTCTGAATGACCAGCGCGGGCGTGAGCAGCTTCCACGGGTCGGCATCCGCGCCGAGCGACGGCGCGATGCCCTTGACCAGCGGCCCGAACAGCACCAGATACAGCACCGGTTGGGACAGACCGATCAAGACCCACACCGGATTTCGCAGATTGGCCCGCAGTTGCGACCAGAAGATCAGTCCGGTCTCGCGCATGAACCTCATGAGTGACTCGCCTCCCGCAGCGAACGCCCCGTAATGGTGAGAAAGACATCGTCGAGGCTGGGACGTTTGACAGTGACCGCACCCGGTACGAGACCGCGCTCGTCCATGGCACGCAACAGGGGTACGACCGCGGTGTCGCCGCGATCCACGGTGAGATGCACCAGCGTCGCACCGACGCGGTCCGCACCCGCATCCTCCGAGCACACCAGCGAGCGCACCTCGAGCACCGACTTGGCGACCTGGAGTGCCAGATCGGCATGGACGTTATCGATTTCGAAGCTCACCACATCACCGGAGATGCGGCGCTTGAGTTCGTCGGGCGAGCCCTCGGCGACGATGCCGCCGTGGTCCATGATCAGCAGGCGATCGCACAGTGCGTCTGCCTCGTCCAGATAGTGGGTGGTGAGCACGACCGTGGTGCCCCGCTCGCGCAGGCGCCGGATGTGTTCCCACAGATTCGCGCGGCTCTGCGGATCCAGGCCGCTGGTCGGCTCGTCGAGATAGATCAGCCTCGGGCCGTGCACCAGGCCGAGCGCGATATCGACGCGGCGGCGCTGACCGCCGGAAAGCTGGTTGCATTTACGCCGAGCGAGTCCGTCCAGGTCGAGCGCGACGAGTAGTTCTTCGGCATTGTGCGTCGCCTGCGCCTTGCTCAGTCCGAAAAGCCTGGCCTGCAGCACCAATTCGTCGAGGACCAGGGCATCGTCATTGGTCATTCCGCCCTGGGCGACGTAGCCGATGCGCGAACGCACGGTCCGCTGCTCGACCCGTAGATCAGCGTCGGAGATGACCGCCTCGCCCTCGGTCGGGGCGATGAGGGTGCTGAGCATTCGCAGCGTCGTGGTCTTGCCCGCGCCGTTGGGGCCGAGCAGACCGAGGATCTCACCCTCGTACACATCGAAGTCGACGCCCGTAACCGCTTGGACGGGGCCAGTTTTGGTTTCAAACGTGCGCGCCAGCCCGCGCACCCGGATCACCGAGGTGCGGGTGCGATCGCGAACGGAGTCGTTCGTTTCCACCTGAACAACGGTAGAAACGAACGACTAAATAGTCAAGCTTTACTATTCAGTCTTGATCAGTCGATAATCGCGCTGCGACCGTCCAGCCGCGTCGGGAACCGATCCCAGATCTCCAACGCGCCACTTTCGATGCGCTCCAACGTTTTCTGCGACCAGCGCAGATCGGCCCGGATATGTTCGGAGGCCAAGCGGATCGCGTCGGCGACATGATGCGGTTCGGTCTCCGCCGGATCGCCACTACCGGCCATGACGCGACGCTCCTCCCTGTCGAGCTGTTCGAGTTCGGCCTCGAATTTCTTGATCCGACTGCGCAGCGCGGCGATGACTTCGTCCCGAGGGGCCTGAGGCAGCAGCGCGACCGCCGCGGCGTACGGATGCTTCGGCTGCTCGGCCTCCCACAGCGCGTCACGCAGCAGCTGAGCGAAGACCTTCTCCCCCTCGGCGGTCATTTGATAAGTCGTGCGCTCCGGTCGCGCACCATCCTGTCCGACGCCCGCCACCGCGATGAGCCCGTCGCGCTGCAACGTATTCAGTGCGCCGTACACCGAGCCCGGTTTCACATTCGCCCAATTGTCCGCCCGCCAGGACAACAACTCCCGCCGAACGTCGTAACCGTGCACCGGCGCCAGCAACCGCACCACGGCGAGCACCAGCATCCGAGTCGTAGGAACAGCCATATCCGCAGGTTATCCCACCCCGACCTGGCCGCGAGTTTCCCCAGAAACGCAAAACTCGCCAAATCTGTTGCCGCATTACGCGACAACAGATTTGGCGAGTCAGGGGTAACTCACCAGGGACGGGCCAACCCAGCCAACCGATATCCCGCGGGCCAGGAACGCGACTCACACCGCGCCCGACCGGTCCGCCTGAATATCGGAGAGGCGGGAGCCTAGCCCTTGTGCGTCTTCACAGCCTCGGTCAGCTGCGGGGCGACATTGAACAGGTCGCCGACGATGCCGTAGTCCGCGATCTCGAAGATCGGGGCCTCTTCGTCCTTGTTGACCGCGACGATGGTCTTCGAGGTCTGCATACCGGCGCGGTGCTGAATGGCGCCGGAGATGCCGAGGGCGATATAGAGCTGCGGGGAGACCGTCTTACCGGTCTGACCGACCTGGAACTGGCCCGGGTAGTAGCCCGAGTCGACAGCGGCACGCGAAGCGCCGACGGCGGCGCCGAGCGAATCGGCCAGCGCCTCGACGACCGCGAAGTTGTCGGCGGAACCGACACCGCGACCACCGGAGACGACGATGCCCGCCTCGGTGAGCTCCGGACGGTCGCCACCGACGATCGGCTCGCGGGAGGTCACCTTCACGACGCCCTCTTCCTGCGCGGGCACCTCGACGGTCACCTTCTCACCCGCACCGGCCGCGGCGGTAGCCTCGACAGCGCCCGGACGCACCGAGATCACCGGCACGTCGCCGGTGGCCTTGGCATCGACGGTGAACGCGCCACCGAAGATGGAGTGCACGACCGAACCGTCGGACTTGACGTCGATGACATCGACGAGCAGGCCGGAGCCGATGCGCGCGGCGAGGCGGCCCGACACCTCCTTGCCTTCGGCGGTGGCGGCGACGATCACGGCGGCCGGGGAAATCGACTCGACCAGACCGGCGAGCACGTCGACCTTCGGGGTCACCAGGAAGTTTTCGACATCGTCGGATTCGGCGATGTAGATCTTCGCTGCGCCCGCGGCGGCCAGCGCGTCTGCCAGCTTCTCGCCGGTACCGGCCGGGCCGGTCACGACGGCGGCGGGCTCACCGAGTGCGCTCGCGGCGGTGAGCAGTTCGGTGCTGACCTTCTTGATCGCACCGTCGGCGTGCTCGACGAGCACAAGTACTTCTGCCATTTGTGTTCTCTCCTAGTCCGATTTGCGGTGCTCGCTACGCCCTGCGTGGTCACGCTTCGCTACCTCCTCCGGGCGCTGAACTCACACCGCGGGTCCGATTTGCGGTGCTCGCTACGCCCTGCGTGGTCACGCTTCGCTACCTCCTCCGGGCGCTGAACTCACACCGCGGGTCCGATTTGCGGTGCTCT
>NZ_JBFANH010000063.1:15874-20652 GCF_040674755.1 Nocardia sp. NPDC049737
CGCTACGCCCTGCGTGGTCACGCTTCGCTACCTCCTCCGGGCGCTGAACTCACACCGCGGGCACAGTCTCGGGCGGGATCAGATGATCTTCTGACCGACCAGGTACGCGGCGATCTTGGTGCCGCCGTCGCCCTCGTCCGCGATCTTCTCGCCCGCGGTGCGCGGGGGCTTCGGGGTGGCCGCGGTGACGGCGGTGCCCGAGTTGGCCACACCGACGGTCGACGGGTCGACGCCCAGGTCGGCCAGCGTGAAGGTCTGCACTTCCTTCTTCTTCGCGGCCATGATGCCCTTGAAGGAGGGGAAGCGCGGCTCGTTGATCTTCTCGGTGACGCTGACGATGGCCGGGAGGGTGGCCTCCAGCTTGAACACGCCCTCGTCGGTCTCCCGCTCGCCGGTGATCTTGTCGCCGTCGACGGTCAGCTTGCGCAGGTGCGTCAGCTGCGGCAGGCCCAGGTACTCGGCGATGATCGCGGGGACCGCACCGGAACGACCGTCGGTGGCCTCGTTGCCCGCGATGACCAACTCGACACCCTCGACCTGGCCCAGCGCACTGGCCAGCACCCAGGCGGTCTGCACGGCGTCGGAGCCGTGGATCGCCGGATCGTTGATGTGGATGGCCTTGTCGGCGCCCATGGACAGCGCCTTGCGGATGGCCTCGGTGGCCCGGTCCGGACCGGCGGCCAGCACGGTGACCTCGCCGCCCTGGGCCTCCTTGATCAGCAGCGCTTCTTCGACGGCGCGCTCGTTGATCTCGTCGAGGACGGCGTCGGCGGCTTCGCGATCGAGGGTGAAGTCACCGTCGGTCAGCTTGCGCTCGGACCAGGTGTCGGGAACCTGCTTGATGAGTACGACGATGTTCGGCATCGGTCTTCGTCGACCTCCTGTTCTGGTTACACGTGTGTGGTGGTCGCACGAGCTGCGCCGTACGTCCTTGTTTGTAGCTCAGGGCGTGACACTACCCTACGTTAAGTTACTCATGGGTAACTTAGCGGCTCAGCTCTCAGAACGGCGATCCTGGCGATAATGCGCGGATCCCCCGGGTGCGGGTGCCCCGCAATATTCAGTACCAGTAACGTCGGAGCGATGAGCGAGGCTGTGATCCCTGCCGCAGTAGGCACGACCCCGGGCATTACTCCCGAGTCGGCCGTGGAGCCGTTGCCGCTGACCGGCGAGCGGACCGTACCCGGCATCGCCGAGGAGAACTACTGGTTCCGTCGGCACGAGATCGTCTATGCGCGCCTGCTCGAGCGGTGTGCCGGAAAAACGGTGCTGGAGGCCGGATCCGGTGAGGGTTACGGTGCGAACATGATCGCCGATGTCGCCACCAAGGTGATCGGTCTGGACTACGACACAAGCGCGGTCGAGCATGTGCGCTCGCGTTACCCGCGGGTGGAGATGATCCAGGGCAATCTCGCCGCGCTGCCGCTGGAGGACGAGTCGGTCGATGTCGTGGTGAATTTCCAAGTGATCGAACACCTCTGGGACCAGGGCCAGTTCATCCGGGAATGCCTTCGGGTGCTGCGCCCCGGCGGCGAACTGCTGATCAGCACGCCGAACCGGATCACCTTCTCCCCCGGCCGTGATACCCCGCTCAACCCGTTCCACACCCGCGAACTCAATGCCGATGAACTCACCGAACTGCTCGTCGACGCGGGTTTCCGGGTCACGCTAATGACCGGCGTGCACCACGGGCCGACCCTTAAGGCGTTGGACGCCAAGCACGGTGGCTCGTTCATCGACGCGCAGATCGAGCGTGCGCTGGCCGGACAGCCGTGGCCCGCCGAGCTGACCGCAGATGTCGCCGCGGTCGCCATCGACGATTTCGCACTGATCACCGAGGACATCGATGCGAGCCTCGACCTGGTCGCCATCGCGGTGAAGCCTTGAGCAGACAAGAAGTTCCCGGCCAGTTCACCCTGGTCCTGCATTCCCACCTGCCCTGGCTGGCCCACCACGGCCGCTGGCCGGTCGGCGAGGAATGGCTCTACCAATCCTGGGCCGCCTCTTACCTTCCGGTCGTCGATGTACTGAGAACCCTTGCCGCAGAGGGGCATTCGCATCTGGTCAGCCTCGGGATCACACCGGTGCTCGCCGCCCAGCTCGATGATCCACATTGTCTTGCGGGCATGCATCATTGGCTCGGCAATTGGCAGCTGCGCGCCGACGAAGCCGCGATGGCGGGCAATGTCGCGCTCGGCAGACATGAGCACCGACTGGCCGCGGCGGCACTCGCGGAATTCGAACTGCACTGGCGCCATGGCGCGGCGCCGGTGTGGCGGCAGCTGATCGACGCCGAGGCCATCGAACTGCTCGGCGGCCCGCTCGCGCACCCGTTCCAGCCCCTGCTACACCCGCGGCTGCGCGCGTTCCAGCTCAGCGAGGGGCTGATCGATGCCAGGCAGCGCTGGGGCCACACCCCCACCGGCATCTGGGCGCCCGAATGCGGCTACACCCCCGGTATGGAGACCGGATACGCGGCCGCGGGCGTGACGCATTTCATGGTCGATGGACCCGCATTGCGTGGCGATACCACCTTGGGCCGCCCGGTCCGGGAATCGGATGTGGTGGCCTTCGGGCGGGATCTGCAAGTGAGCTACCGGGTTTGGTCGCCCAAGTCCGGCTATCCGGGGCAGAGCGCCTACCGTGACTTTCATCACTATGACCATGCCACGGGTCTCAAGCCCGCCCGCGTCACCGGCAAGACGGTCGCCGGCCCGGACAAGGCGCCGTACGACCCGGAACTGGCGGCCGCGGCGGTGGTCCGCGATGTCGACGATTTCGTGCGGACCGTGCGCGAACGGCTGATCGACGAATCGGCGCGTATCGGGCGTCCGGCCCTGGTCGTCGCCGCATTCGATACCGAATTGTTCGGGCACTGGTGGCATGAGGGTCCGCAGTGGCTGGCCCAGGTGTTGCGGGCATTGCCCGAGGCGGGCGTCACCGTCGGAACGCTGGCCGATGCCAGAGCGCGCGGGTTCGTCGGCGAGCCGGTCCCACTGGCCGATTCGTCCTGGGGTTCGGGTAAGGATTGGCGGGTGTGGGCCGGCGACCAGGTCAAAGACCTGGTGGAACTGAACGAAGATATCGTCCGCCTCACGCTGGATACAGTCGACAAAATGCGGGCCGCGGACGGCGGACCCGCACTGCGCGACCCGGTTGCCGACCAACTGCTGCGCGAAGCCATCCTCACTGTCTCCAGCGACTGGGCATTCATGGTCAGCAAGGACTCCGCGGCCAGCTATGCACGCGACCGGGCGCACCGACACGCCCACGCCGTGCGGGAAATCGCCGCCGCTGTCGGGGCGGGCCAAGTCGCCAAAGCACACCAGTTGACGGCAGGATGGGGGGCGGCCGACGGGCTGTTCCCGAGTTTGGACACCCGGCGGCTGGCGATCGCGGACCGAGACTCCGCCTGATAAGGACATTCATGAAAATCTTGATGGTGTCGTGGGAGTACCCACCGGTTGTGGTCGGTGGGTTGGGCCGCCATGTGCATCACCTGGCGGTCGAACTGGCCGCGGCCGGTCACGAAGTGGTCGTGCTCGCCCGCCGCCCCTCCGGCACCGACTCCGTGACCCATCCCACCCACTCCTACATCGCCGAGGGCGTGTTGGTGGTAGCGGTCGCGGAGGATCCGCCGTGTTTCGACTTCGGCGAGGACATGCTCGCCTGGACGCTGGCCATGGGCCATGCCATGGTGCGCGCGGGTGTCGCGCTCGGCAAACCCGGCATCGGCGACGGCTGGGTCCCGGATGTCGTGCACGCGCACGATTGGTTGGTCGCGCATCCGGCGATCGCGCTGGCCGAGTACTACGACGTGCCGCTGGTATCGACCATCCACGCCACCGAGGCCGGGCGGCACAGCGGTTGGGTCTCGGGTCGGGTCAACAAGCAGGTGCATTCGGTCGAATGGTGGCTGGCCAATGAATCGGACGCGCTGATCACCTGCTCGACCTCCATGCAGGACGAGGTGGAGCGACTCTACGGGCCCGAGCGGGTACCGATGACGGTGATCCGCAACGGAATCGATGTGGGCGCGTGGACTTTCCGGCCGCGGGCACCGCGCACCGGTCCGCCACGGCTGCTCTATGTGGGTCGGCTGGAATACGAGAAGGGCGTGCAGGACGCGATCGCCGCACTGCCACGCATCCGCCGCGCCCACCCCGGCACCACGCTGACCGTCGCCGGTATCGGCACCCAGTTCGAATGGCTGCGCGAACGCGCCCGGGTGCATCGGGTCGCGCGCGCGGTGACCTTCGCCGGTCAACTCGATCACGAGGAACTGCTCGGCTGGTTGCACGGCGCCGATGCCATCGTGCTGCCGAGCCGCTACGAACCCTTCGGCATCGTCGCACTCGAAGCGGCCGCCGCCGGTACCCCGCTGATCACCTCCACAGCGGGTGGTCTCGGCGAGGCCGTCATCGACGGCGTCACAGGCGCATCCTTCGAACCGGCGGATGTGGACGGCATCGTCGAAGCGGTGCGCGCCACCCTCGACGATCCGGCCGCCACCCAACACCGCGCCTACGCCGCGCGCGAACGCCTCACCGCCGACTTCGCCTGGGACGTCGTGGCCGCCGAAACCGCCCTGGTCTATTCCTCGGCCAAACGCCGCGTCCGCAACCCGCTCGGCCGCCCCACCATCATCGAACGCCCCCTCCCCGAGCGCGATCCGAAGTAGCGCCTAGGGCGTGTTTCATAAGTGCTGAGGGGTGATCGCCGCCGTCGTGATTGCGGCTGAAAGTCGTTGCCGGAGTGGGTGTGTCGATGCCGTGAGA
>NZ_JBFANH010000064.1:0-19990 GCF_040674755.1 Nocardia sp. NPDC049737
TGGTGTCTCGCGTCCGAGCCGTCGAGACTCGCGTCTGCGGCGCATGCGCTTTGACGGTTCGGACGCGAGACGGGCCGCGAACGGGTTGCTCGTAAGACTCGCTTCGTCGTGGTTGCGTCGGCGAGGGGAGCTCGCGTCTGCGGCGCATGCGCTTCGACGGCTTGGCTGTGTTCAATGGCCGCGCCTTCGGCGCGGACGCGAGACGGGCTGCGAACGGTCGGTCGTAAGACTCGCTCCGTCGTGGTTACGTGACGAGTCAGCCTGCGGTGTCACATGATTCAGCTCAGGAGCGCGGGAGTTTCGCGTGGTGCGTAGCTCGGCTCGTGCTTTTTCAGGAAGGCGATCACCCGGTAGGTGATCGGCAGCACGATGACCTCGGCGAGCGTCTTCCAGAGGAATCCGACGATCACGTAGTTCACGAACTGTCCCCAGCTATCGATGCCGATGGCGGTGGCCGCGATCGAGCAGAAGATCAGCGTGTCACCGAATTCGCCGACGATCGTGGAACCGATCAACCGCGCCCACAGGTGCTTTTCCTTGGTCTTCTCCTTGATCAGCACCAGCGATGCCGAATTGAGCATCTCGCCGACGAAGTAGCCGGAAAGGCCTGCGGCGACCAGCTGCGGCGTGGTGCCGATGACGGACCGGAAGGCTTCCTGATTGTCGTAGAAGGTGGCGGCGGGCAGCTCGATGGCGATCTTGAAGCAGACGACCGCGAGCAGCAGGATGGCGAAGCCGTAGTAGATGGCCCGGCGGGCGGCCTTGAAGCCGTAGACCTCGCTTAGCACGTCGCCGATGATGTAGGCCAGGGGGAACAGGAACCACGCACCGTCGGTGGAGATCGGCAGGACCTCGATGGGGCCAAGCTTCACTGAATGATCGGTGAAGAATTGGACGCCTTTGGTTGCGCAGATATTCGAGATGATCAGTGTCGCGGTGAACAGGGCGACGACGGGGGTGTAGTAGCCCCGCGCGGCCACGGCGAATGCCGCGTGGGCCGCTGCGGGGCCCCCAGATTCTGGGTGTTCTTCGACTGTTTTGGACTCACTCACGCGCTTCATCCAACCAGGTTGTGGAATAGGCTGTAGCAATGACGAATCCCGGCGATTCCGACGAATGGTGGAAACAGTACGGCGGCGAAGGCGTGTCGCCGGAGGCTGGCTCCCAGGGGTCGGTACCGCAGTACCCCTCGACACCGCAGTACCCTTCCGCGCCCCAGTACCCGCAGCAGCCGGCTCAGACCCCGCCACCACAGCCGCAGTACCCGAGCTACCCGCAGCAGCCGGTCGCCGGTCCGCAGCAGCCGTACCCGCAGAACCCGGGCTATCCGAATGCGTACCAGCCGTACGGCTATCCGCAGCAGGCGCAGGGGAACAACGGGCTCGCGATCGGTTCGCTGATCGCGTCGATAATCGGGCTGTGCAGTTGCGGTATCGGCGCGATCGTCGGAATCATCCTCGGTGTCATCGCACTGAATCAGATCAAGGAGAGCGGCCAGGGGGGCCGCGGTATGGCTCTGGCCGGAATCTGGATCGGCGCTGGTGCCATCGTGCTCTGGATTGTCTACATCGTGCTCGACGTAGCGCTGACGGCGACGCATTAGCCTTCGAAAACACCAGGGGCGCTCCCATTTTCGGGAGCGCCCCTGTGCTGTATCCGGGGTTCGCGGCCTGATCAGGCCTTGACGACCTGGGTGCCGCCGGCGAACTTGTCGTGCCAACCCTGCTTGTTCGGGTCCTGCTCGATGGTCACCGCGATGTAGATCATCAAGCCGATCGCGACCAACTGACCGATGCACGGGACGATGTTGGCCACCAGGTAGAGGTTGCGCTTGAGCGAAACATCCGGGGTGATCTTGGCGGCGCCACCGGGGGCAACGACCCGCAGGCCGAGGATCTTCTTGCCCAGCGTGGTCCCCATATTGGTCTCCATCAGCACGAAGTACGCGATGGGGGCCGCGATGACGACGATGAAACCGAGGATCGAGCCGACGATTCCGATCTTCGACAGGAGCAGGTCGATGACGTAGGCCGGGATGCCGACGATCAGGCCATCGATGAACCTCGCACCGAACCGGGGCAGCAGCTCACCCGGCTGGCCGGCACCGGGGCCCTGCTGACCGACCTCGCCGTACTGCTGCGGGTAGGGCTGCTGGCCATAGGGATCCTGCGGCTGCCCGTATTGGGGCTGCTGCCCGTATTGCGGCTGCTGGCCGTACTGCGGTGGCTGCTGCCCGTACTGCGGTGGCTGCTGCCCGTACTGGGGCGGCTGCCCCTGCGGGTACTGCTGTCCACCCTGCGGGTATTGCTGTCCGCCCGGATACGGTTGCCCGCCTTGCGGATATTGGTTGGGGTCGTACCCACCGCTTGTCATATGTGTGTCCTCGTCAGTGATCAGTAGATCGGTCGATTGCGTACGTTACGGACATCGCGCGGGTTGCAACAACCCATTCTCGTCGAGTATCCACGGTTCCTCGGTCAGATCGGCCGGGTCGAATCGGTCGAGCAGTTCGGCAGGCGAAACCGGGGGATAGCCAAGCGAACAGGCCAGTACGGCCGCGACCTGGTCGGGTGTGTTGCCGAGGGCGAGCTGATCGGCGAGTGTCACCGCGCCATCGCGTTTGGCCAGTCGCTTCCCTTCGGCGTTGAGCACCAGCGGTACATGTGCGTACTGCGGAACCGGAAGTTTCAGCAGCGTCGCGAGATAGGCCTGGCGCGGTGTCGACGGCAGCAGATCGTCGCCGCGGACCACCTGATCGATGCCCTGCTCCGCGTCGTCGACGACCACGGCCAGGTTGTACGCCGGAATTCCGTCGCCGCGGCGCAGTACGACATCGTCGACGGGGCCGCGGTAGCGCCCGTGCAATTCATCGGTGATTTCGAATTCGCGCGCGTGCGCACGCAACCGCAGTGCGGCCGGACGTCCTTCGGCGCGGTGCGCGATTCGCTGCGCCTCGGTCAGATCGCGGCAGGTGCCCGGATAGTGGCCGAGCGGTCCGTGCGGTGCGGTCGCGGCCTGCTGGATTTCCTTTCGGGTGCAATAGCACTCGTAGGTGAGCCCGGCCGCGGTGAGCCGATCGATGGCCGCTTGATAGTGCGGCAACCGGTCGCTCTGCCGGACGACCGGACCGTCCCAGTCCAAGCCGATCGCGGCGAGGTCCGCCAGTTGGCGCTGTTCGGCGCCCGGCCGGACGCGATCCAGATCGTCGATACGGAGCACGAAGCGGCGTCCGGTCGAGCGCGCGAACAACCAGGCCAGCACGGCGGTGCGCAGATTTCCGATGTGCAGATCGCCGGACGGACTCGGGGCGTACCTGCCTGCTGGAGTTCTGGGTACTGGCACGTTTGCCATGCTAGGGCCGCGGCAGGTCACCGGAGTAGCAGCCGCGGCTTGAGCCGGTCTTCCGGGATCGCGGTTCCGCTGTCGAGTGCGGCCAGCAGCGCCTCGGCGTGCGCGATCAGGCCCGCACGGTCGATTCCGTATGGCGTATCGCTGTTTCGGTTCGATCGGTCGGTGTCCGACTCGGCCTCGTAGGTGCGCAGCCGGCCCACCGCACGGGTGAGCAGGGTGCGCGCGCCCTTCGGATTCGCGCGCTGGATGTGCGTCAGCCCGACCGCATATTGCGCCAAACCCTGCCACAGCATCCTTTCGGCGAACGGCCCGTTCTTCCACGCGGCCTCCAATACCTCGTGTGCGTTGAATGCCAGGCCGTCATCCAGCAGTTGCTGGGCGAAGGAGAGGGTTTGCTGGGGCGGCAGATTCAGATCGTCCGGAATTCGCGGCACACCGACGCTGCCGACCGGCAGCGGCCGCCCGAACCGGTCGCGTGGACGGGGATTACGTGCGCGACCTGCCTCGTCGCGCGGGCGTTCGACCATGCTGACCATCATCCACGGACGGTGTCGCAGGCGTCCACCCGAGTTCGGCCGATCTTGATTAATTGACGGATCACGGAGCAATCACATCGCCGAAAAGTTTGCTGCCCAGCAAACATAGAAATGAATGTCATCTTCCGGCAATGCCCCCGCAACTCTCCATCTTCGCAAGATTGGCAAATGCGATGATTGAATGGGCAAGAGATCGGCAAATTCTCGATGAACCTGCTAGTGTTTACCGCGCGGGGGCGACCCCGCGAGGTGAATTCACCTCGAAGTGCAGTGCGATCACGACGCACCGTGAAAGTCGCGCGCTTTGGCAAGGCGCACCACGGGATTCGGCGTTCCGCGCCGGATGCCGGTGCTAGTTAGAACGATGTCAGAAGAAAATCTCGTTCTCGACGCAGCAAAGGAGCTAGTGCCGTGGAAGTTGACTTGACGGGCGCTGTGTGGCGTAAGAGCACATACAGCGGCCCCGATGGGAACTGCGTGGAAGTCGCATTTCTCGTCGACGGCAACGTGGCGGTCCGCGACACCAAAGACAACGGCTATGGACCGTTGTTGGCGTTCACGCCAGGCGAGTGGAATGCATTCCTAAACAGAATGTCACAGGGGGAGTTCGGACACGCCTGAACAACAGGTAGGTCCGAACCAACAGCACGGGCCCCGGGTCGGCACGGACTCGGGGCCTTCGCAGGTGCTGAGCGACTTTTCTCAGTGGTGCTGGCCGTCGGTCTGCTCTTGCGCGGCGCGCAGTACGGCGAGCTGTTTGCGCTCTTCCTCGTGCTCGGCCGCCCGATTGGCGCGCGACTCCTGCCACGGATCGGGGCGGAAGAATCCGCCGGTACCCGGCCTGCCCGCTGAACCCAGCTTGTTCATCTTCTTCGGCACCGTCGCGCCCTGGTAGGTCAGCGGGAACGGATGACCGTGCTCGTCGACCGGACCGAGCGGCTGGTGGATCTCGATGTACTCACCGTGCGGCAACCGTCGGACAATGCCGGTTTCGATGCCGTGCTCGAGCACCGCGCGATCGGAGCGTTGCAGGCCCAGGCAGATGCGGTAAGCGGCGAAGTAGGCCACCGCAGGCAGGGTGAGAATGCCGATCCGGCCGACCCAGGTGGTCGCATTCAATGAGACGTCGAATTTGTAGGCGATGATGTCGTTCACGCAGGACAGCGTCAGTACCACGTAGAAGGTGATCGCCATCGCGCCGATCGCCGTGCGGACCGGTACGTCGCGTGGTCGCTGCAGCAGGTTGTGGTACGCGGTGTCCTTGGTCAGGCGCCGTTCGATCCACGGATAGGCGATCAGCACGGCGAACACCAGGCCCATGATCATCGCGCCCCAGAACGGTGCGGGCACGGTATAGCGGCCCGGATACAGCTCCCAGGGCGGGATCAGGCGCATCATGCCGTCGGTCCACATCATGTAGAAGTCCGGCTGGGTGCCCGCCGATACCTTGGCCGGGCTGTATGGGCCGAAGGCCCAGATCGGATTGATCTGCAGCAGGCCGCCCATGAGTGCCACGACACCGAGCGTGAATGCGAAGAACGCACCCTGGTCCGCGGCGAAGACCGGCACGATGCGCGCACCGATGACATTGTTCTCGCTGCGACCCGGTCCCGGGAATTGTGTGTGCTTCTGGTACCAGACCAGCGCGATATGCGCGGCGATCAGCGCGAGCATGATGCCGGGGAACAGCAGCACGTGCGCGATGAACAGTCGCGGAAGGATGATCTCGCCCGGATAGTCGCCGCCGAACATCAGCCAGTGCATCCAGGTGCCGATGAGCGGAATGCCGAGTGTGATCGACGAGAACGCCGCCCGCAGGCCGGTGCCCGAGAGCAGGTCGTCTGGCAGCGAGTAGCCGAAGTACCCCTCGAACATTGCCAGGATCAGCAGCAGCGAGCCGAGCACCCAGTTCGCCTCGCGCGGCTTGCGGAATGCGCCGGTGAAGAAGATCCGGAACAGGTGCACGATGATGGAGGCCGCGAACAGTAGTGCGGCCCAATGGTGGACTTGGCGCACGAAAAGGCCGCCGCGGACCTCGAAGGAGAGGTTCAGCGCTGTCTCGTAGGCGCGGGTCATGGACACCCCGCGTAGCGGCTGGTACGCGCCGTTGTAGGTGACTTCGGCCATCGATGGGTCGAAGTACAGCGTCAGATAGGTACCGGACAGCACCAGAATGATGAAGCTGTAGAGCGCGATCTCGCCGAGTAGGAACGACCAGTGTGTCGGGAAGACCTTGTTGATCGACCGCTTCATGAACGCGGCGGCCTTATATCGCTCGTCGAACGAGTTGGCTTGTTCGCTTGCCTTACGACCTACGTCAATAGCCATGGCCGACACCCCGCTCTGGGTGAGTGGTGGTACGTGTTCTACTACAGACGGTAGCAGGGGATCGATCAGGAATCGATAGGTTTCCCTGAACCGCAATGTGGAACAAGATCATTCAGATTTCCGGTGCCGCTCACGACCACTGGTCGCCGGTGCCATATCGTCGAGTCGTGAGTACGGTGGCCGCCCAGGACGCGACGATGTACTGGCTGTCGGGCCGTACCCGAAATGACCTCTTCATGCTCTATTGCTTCAACGATTCCGGACGTTCCGGTGCCCAACTGCGCGAGTTCGTCGAGCGGCGCAGTGCCGACATTGCCGATCTGTCGGTCCGGCTGCGCGCGCTGCCCGCGGATCTGGACTATCCGACATGGATTCGATGCGAATTCCGTGCCGAGCAATTTGTGGAACATTTCCTTCCGGAACCAGATTGGCCGAGTGTGTGTGCAGTGCTCGGCAAACTGCTCGGCACCGGGGTGGACGCCGCGGTGCGGCCGTGGCGGTTACATGTGTTCCGTGGGGTTATCGGCGCCCCCGGGGCTGCTGGACCCGCGATGGTGGTTGTGTTGCAGATGTCGCATGCGTTGGCGGATGGGCGGCGGGGGGCGGAGATCGCCAGGGCGCTGTTTTCCGAGGATGGTGGGGTTGGTGCACCGTCCAGCCGCGGTCGACGGCTCGATGCGGCCGTGTATCCCATAAATGTGCATTCGGTGCTGGGGCTGCTTCGGATGCCGATTCAGTTCGCGCGCACGGCGATCCGCGGTTACCAAGCATTCCGGGCGCAGCAGGAGTTGGCCGAATTGACAACTGCGGGAAGGCTTCCGGGGCCTGGGCCCGAGTTCACGCCGAGTCTGGTGAACCGGGGCGGTTCGCCGGATCGGCATGCTCATCAGGTGCGGATGATCGTCTGCGATGCCGAACGGCTGCGCATCTCGGGCCAAACCGTGACCGTAGTCGCGCTGACCGCCGTGTCGATCGCACTCGATCGCTACCTCACGGCGCGAGGCGAACGAGTGGACCGTCTGGGCGCCCAGGTGCCGATGGCGTTGTCCGACAACCGGATAACGGCCCGCAATAACTACCGCAGCCTAGGCGTCGACCTGTTCATCGATGAACCGGATCTACTGGCCCGCGCCGACAAAATCGCGACGGCCCTCACCGATCGCCGAACCCGCGCCCAGCATCCACTGCTGACCGCCCAGGACCGCGTCACCGCAGTTACCCCCGCCGCACTACTACGCCGCGATATCGAGCGCTACCCACTCGACACCGTCCCCGACTCGATCGCCGGACACACCGTGGTCTCCAGCGTCCATCGCGGCCCGGCCGACCTGACCTTCGGCGGCGCCCCCGTCCGCTTCACCGGCGGCTTCCCGGCAATCGGCTCGGTAATGCACCTCACCCACGGTGTACACGGCCTCGGCGATACCGTCACCGTCTCGATCCACGCCGACACCGCCGCGCTACCGGACATCGATATCTACGCCGACCTGCTGCGCGCTGCGCTGAACGAGGTATCCGACTGCGCCACCGAAGAATTGGGATAGTTCCTGAAGCTCAACCGAGTGATTCGGCACAGCCCGGCAAAGTTTTTGCTCTTCTCGGGGACCGACTCCAGCACTACGTCCTCTGGTGCATGGTCCGCACCCCCTCGCCGCCTTCGCCGTCGACTACGTCCCGCGCCCCTGCGCACGGTGGCCACCCAGACCATGACCACAGTTTTCGGCGACTGACCCCGCAAGGGCGGACCGGTGCGTACAAAAACAGCAGGTCAGGTTCGCGTAAACGAACCTGACCTGCTGTTTGTGGCGGAGGATAGGGGATTTGAACCCCTGAGGGCGTTAACCCAACCCGCGTTCCAGGCGAGCGCCATAGGCCACTAGGCGAATCCTCCGTGCAGCAGCATACCGGGTGCACCCGGTAGGTCACCAAATTGGGGCTGGTCGGGCGGGGAAGTCCCAGTTCGGACCATTTTCGGGGCCCCGGTGGTGATCATTGTCGGATCCGCCAGCTACACTTACGAACGGATCCCGCGCGGCGCGCATCCTGTGAACTCCCCCAGGGCCGGAAGGCAGCAAGGGTCAACGGGCTCTGCCGGGTGCGCGGGGTCCCCTATATTCACTCCAATTCGGAGCAACCGCCGGGGTAACGTGAACACGGTCCGCCGGACGTCGAACGCGCTCGGCCGGATCAACGGTCCGACCGCGGCACATCGGCTCGGACGTCAATCGCCCCTTCGCTGCTTCGAAAGGCTGCCCAGGATGCCCCGGCAAACGCAGATCGGTTTGATGAGCCCCCCTGAGCTTGTGTCCGAACACGAGACCCAGACCGCGAATTACGCGACGCTCAAGACCGAGAAGCTCACGCTGGATCTGACCAGGGGTAAACCTTCGCCAGAACAACTCGACCTCTCCGCGGAACTGCTCACCCTGCCCGGTCCCGGCGATTTCAAGGACGGCACCGGCACCGACTGCCGCAACTACGGTGGGCTGCACGGTCTCCCGGAATTGCGCGCGATCTTCGGCGAGCTGCTCGGCATTCCGGTCGAGAACCTGATCGCGGGCAATAACGCCAGCCTCGAGCTGATGCACGATGTGATCAGCTACGCATTGCTGTACGGCACACCGGATTCCGAGCGCCGCTGGGTGGCCGAGCCCACGCTGAAGTTCTTGTGTCCGAGCCCCGGCTACGACCGGCATTTCGCGATCACCGAGGCGCTCGGCTTCGAGATGATTCCGGTTCCGATCGGTCACGACGGACCGGATGTGCACGCCATTGCCGAACTGGTGGCAAATGATCCGCAGATCAAAGGTCTGTGGGCGGTGCCGAACTACTCCAACCCGACCGGCGTCATCTTCTCCGAAGAGGTTGTCCAGGAGTTGATTTCGATGCCCACCGCGGCGCCGGACTTCCGCCTGTTCTGGGACAACGCCTACGCGGTACATCCGCTGACCGATACCGCCGCCCCCGTTCTCGATGTGCTCGGTATGGCCGCCGCGGCCGGAAATCCGAACCGCCCCATCGTTTTCGCGTCCACCTCGAAGATCACCTTCGCCGGTGCGGGGGTGAGCTTCCTCGGGGCCTCCACGCCGAACCTGAGCTGGTATCTCGAGCACGCCTCGAAGAAGAGCATCGGTCCGGACAAGATCAACCAGCTGCGCCACCTGCGGTTCTTCAAGGATGCCGATGGCGTGCGTGCGCATATGCAGAAGCATCGCGCCATCCTCGAACCGAAATTCGCACTGGTACTGAAGATTCTGGAGGATCGGCTCGGCGCGTCCAAGGTGGCGTCCTGGACCGAGCCGAAGGGCGGTTACTTCATCAGCCTCGATGTCCTGGAGGGCACCGCGGCCCGGGTGATCGCACTGGCCAAGGATGCGGGTATCGCGCTCACCGCGGCCGGTTCGGCCTTCCCGTACAAGAATGACCCGGAAGACAAGAACATCCGCATCGCCCCCAGCTTCCCGCAGCTGCCGGAACTGGAGAAGGCAATGGACGGTCTGGCCACCTGCGTACTGCTCGCGGCCACCGAGAAGCTGCTCCAGAAGTAGTCGAAGAATATGGTGGGCGCGTATCGAATCGATACGCGCCCACCATATTTCAAGCCTCCAGTAGTGCCCGCAACCGTGCCAGATCGGCGCGATTGGCCCGCCGCATTGCCGCCTCCATGATCGGTGCGGCCATTTTGCCGAATCCGCTGGGAGTTCCGGTGTTGCGCAGGGTCATTCGGGTGCGGTCCGCTCCGGCGTCGGCCCAGGTGTAGGTCGTCTCCATCGGGAACGGTCCCTCGGCGGTGCGCATCACCAGTCGTTCGCCGGGCAGGTACTCGACTACTTCATAGGTATAGACGAGCTGTCTGCCGAGGAACCGCGCGACGAATTCCATGCGCGATCCGACCCGCAGTGGCGGCTCGGTCTGCCATTCGATGCGGTCGATATCGGCGTACCACCGCGGGGCGTTCGACGGATCGCCCGCGAACGCGGCGACCTGGGCACGTGGACGCTCGATCACCGCCTCGATCGATACGTCGACCGCCACGATCAGCGGGGTTTATGCGCCAGCACGGCGAACATGGTCACCGATAGGTGCACGTCACCGGTTTCGGCGCCCCGTTCCAGATCCGCGATGAGCTGATCGCGCTGCGCCTCGGTGATGGAACCGCGCGCGACCGCCATCGCCGAGATGCGATTGACCAGCGCGCCTGCCCCGACCGTCCGGTCCTGGACCAGGGCGTGCGAGCCGACCTCGTCGATCACCAGGCCTGCCTTGGTCAGCAGTCCGGGCAGCCTGCGGCCGGAGAAGGGGTTGGTGGTTGCGGCGATCAGGGTGTCGACGACCTCCCGAACGACCTGCCGGTCGCCGGGATGCACGATCGCCGTGCCCCAGTCGCTGTCCATCACCACGATGCGGCCACCTGGCCTGAGCACCCGGGCGATCTCGTTGGCGGCGCGATTCGGTGCGGTCAGGTGCTGGAACACCCGCTCGCAGAGGGCGGCGTCGAAGCTGTTCGCGCCGAACGGCAGTCCATAGGCGTCTCCGGAATGGAATTTCGCCGTCGAACCGGCCTGCAGAGCGCGGCGTTCGGCGGAGGCGAGCAGTTGCGGATCGGGTTCGACGCCGATCGCGGTGCCGGTCGGGCCGACCGCATCCGCGATAGCGATGACCTCCGAACCGGTGCCCGACCCGACATCGACCGCACTTTCGCCGGGCTGCAGCGCCAATGCGTCATGTGCCCACGTGCGCAGTCGGCGGATGCCCGGCAGTGCCGCCTGCAGATCCCGTACATCGACCAACTGATCCTGGCCCGCGCTGTCGAAGCGATCCGGGCGTAACCCCTGCATATTCATGGGCCCGATTCCGTCTCTTGGTATTGCCGTCGTCTGAGGCATGGCGCTGAGCCTACTTCGGCACCGACCGCATCGCACGGCAGGTCTGTGAGATCAGTCACGATTCGGGCATACCACCGATCCCGGGTGGGCCGGATCACGCGGGCGACATTTTCGAGCGACCTGCGAGCGGTCGCCAGCGGCGCCGAGTGAGATGATCGACTGAGTCCGGTACCAGCGAAAGGAAGTCCCGTGGCCAAAGCGAAGTCCGCGACTGTCAAGCTGTGTCTCGCCCAGGAGCCGGAGGCGGACAAGCTCCTTTCCGAGGATTCCTTCGCGCTACTGACCGGCATGCTGCTCGATCAGCAGTTTCCGCTCGAACACGCCTTCCGCGGGCCGAAGAAAATTGCCGACCGCATGGACGGCTTCGATATTCAGCGGATCGCCGACGCCGATACCGAGGCGTTCGAAGAATTGTGCGCGACCCCGCCCGCCATTCATCGCTACGGCCGGTCCATGGCACGTCGCACCCAGGAACTCGCGCGCTATGTGGTCGAGCATTACGACGGCAAGACCGAACGCATCTGGACCCAGGAGGATCCGGACGGCAAAGAGGTGTTGCGTCGTTTGAAGGACCTGCCGGGCTACGGCGATCAGAAGGCCAGGATCTTCCTCGCGCTGCTCGGCAAGCAGCTCGGAGTGCAGCCGAAGGGGTGGGAAGCGGCGGCCGGCGCCTACTCCGAAGCGGGCTCGCGGCGCTCGGCCGCCGATATTGTCGACGGCGAATCCCTTTTGGAAGTAAGGGCTTTCAAGAAGCAGATGAAGGCCGCGGCCAAGAAGTCCTGAGGTCGCTCCGGGTTTGCCTATTCGAATCTGTCTGTATTTTTCCCTCGTGCCCGACTGATTTCTCGTCGATGCTTTCCCCTCGATAGCAACACCTAGATGAGGGAATGCAGTACATGAAGATGAGGAAGCTCGCCGTCGTCGCGGCGCTGGTGACCATGGCGACCGGAGTGGCCGCGGGCACCTCTGGCGCCGCCCCGGCTGCGACCGAAAGTGACAATAGCGCAATCAATTTCACCGCCGAGGCGGTGAACGATTCATCGATCATCAAGACCGACGCGGGTTCGCTGGTGGTCGAGGACGATGTCTTCAAGATCAAGGCCGCCGATGGCACCGTGCTCGGGGGCACTCCGCTGCGGTTCCGGATCGATGACTTCGAATTCCCGATCGCCGCACAGATTTCTGATCGCACCGCGACATTGACCCCGCAGATCGATCGCGAACATGCGGCATATAAGCCGGTCGCGCTGCCCTATGAGGACAAGGCGCCGTGGAAGACCGAATACGACCGTGAGGTCGCGGCCTGGACCCGACTGACGAGCACCATCTCGGCGGGGGCCACCATCGGCACGCTGGTCGGTGGTCTCGTCGGCGGTGCGGCAGGGTGCGTCCTGGGGGGTATCGCCGGTGCGACGGTCGCCTCGGCCACCATCGTCGGCCTCTTCGGCCCGTTCATCCCGGCCGCGGCCATCGGCTGCCTCGGCGGCATCATCGCCATCGGTGCGCTGGGCACCCTGGCCGGGCAGATCCTGATCACGGCTCCGGTCGCGATCGGTGCGGCAATCCAGTACTTCACCACCATCAACCAGCCGCTGGTCCCGGCCAAGTAGGTCCTACGACATCCGTGGCCTCACCGTCGCCACGGAAACAGGCCCCGCCCAGTACCTCTCGACTGGGCGGGGCTTCTTGTCGCCGGGAAGATTGGGCGGCGAACCCGGGGTGGGATGCTCAGGCTGTTCAGAGACTCCTGAAGCAGAAGAGGATCGAGATGAACTTCGAGACAAAGCGTGTTCTGCGAATCGCCCTACCCTTCGCAACGGCCGGCGCCACACTGCTGATCGGTGCGGGTGCTGCCGTAGCCGACGACTGGCCCTCGGACGGTGGCGGCGCGTTCCAGGTCTATGAGACAAAGGACTTCGCGGTCCAATCCGATCCTGACTACTGGAATCCGCTTTCCGACCGGAACCGGTTGACCTCACCGTTCGGTACGAGCACCCGGATCGTTTGCACCAGCTTCCATGGCGTACAGCAGGATTGCTGGCAAGCAGACCTCGACGGCAACCCGCACAAGCTCAACATCGCCCCGCTCGACCTGCCATACGCGGGCTCCAGCGGGACCGGCCACTTCGGGCCGAAGCACTACGTCTACCCGGGCTGACCGCACCACGGACACAGGGCCCGCTCAGTACTGAGCGGGCCCTTCTCGGCTTGACCAGCAAGATCGTGACCTGGGCTTTCATGTGCGCGCATTACTTGCGTTGACATTTAATGCGTGCGCATCTAAATTACCGAACGTGACTATGACAGCTACCGCATCCGATACCCGGACCGTCGCACCGACCGAGCACACTCCGGGCCGTTGGGGCCCGAAGTTGTGGGCCGTGCTTTTCGTCGCCGGACTGGCGATGTTCCTCGATGCGCTCGACGTCTCGATGGTCGGCGTCGCCCTCCCGTCCATCGGATCCGAACTGGGCCTCGATACCGAGAGCCTGCAATGGATCGTCAACGGCTACATCCTCGGCTACGGCGGCCTGCTGCTGCTCGGTGGCCGAGCCGCCGATCTGCTCGGCCGTCGGCAGGTATTCCTCACGGCCCTGGTGGTTTTCGGACTCGCCTCACTCGCGGGCGGTCTGGTCGATGACGGTGCGTTGCTGATCGCCAGCCGCATCATCAAGGGCGTCGCCGCCGCATTCACCGCCCCCGCCGCACTCTCGATCATCACCACCACCTTCAAGGAAGGCCACGACCGCAACCGCGCGCTGTCGATCTTCACGGTCTTCGGCGCCACCGGTTACGCCTCCGGTCTGATCGTCTCGGGCCTGCTCACCGGCATCGACTGGCGACTGACCTTCTACGTCCCGGTGCTGGTCGTCGCGGCCGTGGTACTCACCGCCTACTTCGTGGTGCCGCGCAATATCGAGAAGGAGCAGGGCCGCATCGACTTCGCCGGCGCCGCACTGTTGACCGGTGGCATGCTGGCTGCCGTCTACACCATCGTCACCGCACCCGAAAAGGGCCTCACCGCAACGGTTGTCGCGACCACCGTAATCGCCATCGCCCTGCTGAGTGCCTTCTTCGTGGTGGAGAACAGGGTCGCCCACCCGCTGGTGCGGCTGAGCATCTTCAAGGTGAAGTCGATCGTCCGGGCGAATCTGGCCGCACTCGCCATCTTCGGCTCCTACATCAGCTTCCAGACGATCGTGTCGCTGTACCTGCAGAACACCCTGGGTTGGACGCCACTGAAGATGGCGCTGGCCCTCGCACCGACGGGCATTATCGTGGCGATCCTGTCGCCGGTCGCGGGCAAGCTGATCGACCGCTACGGCACCACGCCGATGATCATCGCCTCGATGACCTCGTTCGTGATCGGGTACGTCTGGTTCATCTCCTTCGGTGGTAGCGCCGACCCGACCTACGTCGTGGCCTACCTGCCCGCGTTCCTGCTGCTCGGACTGGGCTTCGCACTCGGTTTCTCCTCGGTCATGGTGCAGGCCACCGAGGGCATCGCCGACCACGAGCAGGGCTTGGCCTCGGGGCTGGTGCAGACCTCCGGTCAGATCGGTGGCGCGGTCGTGCTCGCCGTGGTCACCGGGCTGATCAGCGGCGGCGCCGCCACCAGCATCGCGCAGTACCGGCCGGGCCTGTACCTGGTCACCGCGGTCGCGCTGGTGGGGCTGATCGCCTCGGCCACCGCACTGCTGGCCCGTCGTCAGCTGGTCGCGGAAGCGGCGTAACCGAATAGCCCGGGATCGGGCGAGCCAGTCACCCCATGGGGGTCGCCGAAGTGGCGGCCCCCATTCGGCTTTTTCGGACAAATCGTGCTCTGGACCACATTTTGCTCGGAACCCGGTGCACGCCAAGGATTTCGGAACGAACCACCCATCCGAGGAGTTCCGGGCTCGCCGATAGGGCTTGGTGCGCGGCGATTTCGGTGTTAACTTTGATCCCATGTCTTCGAGCCGTCCGACCGCACCGCGGGTCACCTACGTGACCGCCGCGCTGGGTCTGCGACTGCCGTTGACTCGCGAACTGTGTTGTTCTTGCTGCAGCTGAGCCGCTCTTTCGGCTCGTGCGCTGCCCCGTCGCCGCACATGTAGGCACGTCCCGTGGTACGGGACTTCAGCAAGGAATCTTCATATGTCCCTCCCCACCCTTGATCGATCCGCCTCCAGGGTTGTCACCGGTCGTGTCCGTGTCCAGCGTCCCGTCGTCGCGCCGGAGCTGCGCATCGTCGACAACCCGGCCGCAGCCGTGCTGCGCGCCGCGATCAGCGGTCCGGTTTCCCGTGACAATGCCGCGCGCACAACGGGTTTGAGCATCGCGACGGTCAACCGTCAGGTGTCCGCACTATTGGCCACCGGGCTGCTGCGCGAGCGCCCCGACCTGACCGCATCGGGCGCGGTCGGACGTCCGCGGGTGCCGTTCGAAATCGACCACGAGGCCTATCTGACCCTCGGCATCCACATCGGCGCCGCGGTCACCAAGATTGTCGCGGCCGATCTGCGCGGTCGCATCCTCGGTGGACTGGCGATCGCTACGCCACAGACCGGTCAGGACTTCGCGACCATGACCGTCGCGCGCAGTGCCAAGGCCTTCCTGCAGCGCTGGCATAGGCGCAAACCGCTCTGGGCCGGGGTGGCGATCGGTGGGCGGGTCGATCCCGCGACCGGTATCGTCGATCACCCCAAGTTGGCTTGGCAAGGCGCACAGATCGGTTCGGTGCTCGGCGAGGTGCTCGAGCTGCCGGTTTCGGTGGCGCCGCACGTCGAGGCCATGGCCGCGTCGGAGCTGCTGTTGCCGACCGGCGAGCCGCGCGATGGTGCACGCACCGGTGGTCCGGGCAGCAGCCTGTACTTCTATGTTCGCGAAACCGCCGGTATCGCAGTGACTTTGGACGGCCGGGTGCATACGCCCAGCAGCGGTCCCGGGTCGATCGCGCACTTCCCGACCGGCTCCGATGTCGAATGCACCTGCGGACGGCGCGGCTGCCTCGAGGTGACCGTCGGTGATCGGTCGCTGCACGCCAGAGCCGTTGGGCGCGAGATCATTCCGGCGCACAAGGGCACCGGCGGCACCACCATCGCCGACCTGTACCGCGCCGCCGAGGCGGGCGCGGCGGATGCGCAGGAGCTGCTCGCCGAACGAGCCACCATCCTCGGACACACCGTCGCGATGGTCCGCGACATGCTCAATCCGGACCGGGTGATCCTCGGCGGCCAGGCTTTCACCGGCTACCGCCCCGCGGTCGCCCACGTCGCCCGCGCCTTCACCCAGTCCTCCCAACTCCCACCGACCGATATCCGGATCAGCGGATTCGGCGGCAAGGTGCAGGAATTCGCCGCGGTGGTCACCTCACTCAGTGTTCTCTACGCGGATCCGCTTTCAGCGATCCGTCGCACGGTGCTTTCGGACTAGCCCCGCACATCGACAACGTAAGCGGCACTGCGCGACGGCTTGGTGGTCGCAGCGGGGTCCGCTTGTCCCGCACAGACTCCCCGCCTCGACAGTCCCGTCAATTGCTGTCGAGTGGTTGCCCGACCGCGCTGGGCACGTCGTGTGCCGTGCCAACGCTCGGACCGGCTGTGGTTGCGTTGCAGGGACTTTCATTTTCGAGGTAGTCATATGGTGGTTGGGGCTGGGCGTCGAGCCACCGTATGACTACCGTCGATGGGCTGCCTACCATTCAGTGGGCGCGCCGGTGGGTTCGGCGGCTGGGTGGGCAGCGGTCCCGCTGTCGTGCGGGGCGGGGGATCTCAGCGGTCGCGGCCTTAGGCGAAGAGTGCTTCGAGGGCGGTGATGAAGTAGGGGAAGTGGCCGGCGAAGCGTTGCAGGTTGCGGTCGCGTTCGAAGGTGCCGAACCAGTAGAGGCCGGGTTGGGAGTCGGCGGCGAGGTTCAGCTCGCGGAAGGCGCGGATCCAGTTGTCGGCGCGGCCGCCGATCACCATGAACGGCAGTGCACGCGAGAAGACCAATTCCTGGTCGGCGGGCGGAATCTGGTCGCGGGTAGTCGCGTCCAAGCCGCGCTGGAGCGCGCGGATCCGGCCGACGAGTTCGCGGCCCTGCGCCGTGCGGACCGGTAGGAATCGCGGCAGCAGCACGGTCGCGACGCCGGCAAGCAGAATGGCGACACCGACCAATGCGCTGCCCGAGGTGAGCGCCAAGGCGACGGTCGCGGCGATACCGCCGACGATCAGTGCCCCACCCGACAGGATCGGCAATCCGATCCGGGCCCGGTCGATGAAGGCACCGCGCTCGACGGCGTCGGCGAGCATTGCGCTGCGTACCGTTTGGGACTGCACACGGCCTGGCGTGCGCAATTCGCCGACGGTCACCGAATCGGTGCCGTCCGGCAGTAGTGCGCGGTAGACCGCCTTTTCGTAATCGCGCAGTTGGTCATCGGCGGCGTTCACCCGGTCGATGCGCCAGTCGCTATCGCTGACGGGCGTAATCCAGATGTACCGGCGCACGGCAAGGTCGATCACCGTCGCGGCGATATCGCTCGGATCGGCATGTTCGTCGAGTAAAACGCCCGCCTCGCCGGGCAGAATACCGTCCGGAGAGGTGAACTGGACCTGCTTACCGTCGCGCAGCAGCGGGTCGATCGTCTCCGAACCGGCTGTGGCGGCGGCGTTTTCCCGCCTGGTCTTGAGCACGCAGGCCGCCATTGCGGCCAGTGCGAGCAGCAGCACACCGAATGCGACGAGCACCGGAGTCGTGACGGAGAAGGCACCCGCCTCGCTGTTGTCGCGAATATCGGCGTTGGCGGGCACCGTGCCGGGCGGCAGCTGCAGGGTCAGGTCGATATTGTCGCCCTTGCGCAGGTCGGTCTGGCGCCAATAGAGCACACCGTCCGCTTCGATCTGCAGATCCGAGCACTGCCGTAGATTGCCGGGCGGACCCAATTTGCAGTCCACCACGCCCATTTCGTAGCTCGGGCTGATCAGGGATGCGTCGATCGATGCGACATCGGCATTGATGGTGCCGAGCCAGCGGAAGACCTGGGTTCCCGGTGCGTCGCTGACCGTGTTGTGGATCGCGTAGGTGAAGGTCGATTCGCCCGGCTTGGCGTCGATGGTGAACAGATCATTCGCGACCGTCGCGGTGCCGGCGCCCTTGGTGTCGACATCGGTGACCTTGAAGACGCGTTCGACGTCGTCGCCGACCTTGAGGCGAAGCGGCAGTGTCATTTTGAAGCCGCTGTCGGCGGGGACGGTCACCTTCTCGGTGACCTCGAGTACACCCTCACGGCTCAGCTTCAGATCCGCGACAATATCGACGCCATCGGCTGCGGGCTCCGTGTGGGCAACCGGTGCGGCGGCCAGCATTCCCGCAGCGGCGAGAAGCAGCGCGCTCGCGGCGCCCCCCCGTAAAGTCAGCATGGCTGCCTACTCTAGACAAGTTGCTAAGCTGCGTCAGCAGCCCGGCGCGAGCGACGGGCCCGCAGGCGGTAGCGCAGCGTAACCATGAATGGCCCCGGGAGCGCCGCAAATCCAACACGGTCGGCGATCATGAGACGAGGGGGTACGGGGGACATGACCCAACCACCGTACGGCTATGGGCCGGTTCCGCCTGGTGGACAACCGGTTCCGCCCCGTTCCGGTGCGCCATATGGGCAGCCTGGATATCGTCCCGCCCCGGGGCAGCCCGGTTATGGCCAGCAGCCGGGTTATGGGCAGCCCGGATATGGCCATGGTCAGCCCGGATATGGCCAGCAGCAGGGTTATCCGTCCGGTTACGGCCAACCCGGTTATGGTCCGCCGCCGGGTTATGGCCAGCAGCCTGGTTATCCAGCGCCCGGATACGGACAGCGTGCCCCGATGCCCTACGGTCCGCCCGGACGTCCACCGCAGCAGCGCAAGAGCGGCGGCGGATGGATCGCGTTGCTGTTGATCATTGTGTTCGTGGTCGCGGGTGGCCTGGTGCGCGGCGCGATTTCGCACGGCAGGCACAGCAACACTTCGTCGGGCCCCGGTCCCAGCATGACCTACACACCGGATTCGAACGGCGGCGTATCGGAGACCGGAACCAACCCGCTGCTGACCGATCCGAACAGCACGTTGATCCCGGCGAAGTGCTCGTACTCGCCGTGGAGCACCCAGGTGGACACCGCGCGCAAGTTCTTCGATACCGCCGCGGGATGCCTGGAATCGGCGTGGAAACCCATACTGGCGCAGAAGAATCTGCCATTCCAGTCGCCGACGCTGAATGTCAGCGCGACCACGGACGGCATCACTACGCCGTGCACCGGCTCCACCAGTAATTTCGCTGCTTTCTACTGCCCGGCGAACAAGACGATCTACATGCCGATCAGCCAGTTGCAGACCGATCTGTTCAAGGACAACTGGATCGTGTACCTGTCGGTCTTCGCCCACGAGTACGGCCACCACGTACAGGCGATGGCCGGAATCCTGCGCAAGGCCAACAGTGATCGCGTCGACGCGGGCGTCCGCAGCGACAAGGGTCTGGAGCTCTCGCGCCGAATCGAGTTGCAGGCCAACTGCTTCGACGGCATGTACCTCGGCTCCTCGGCCAATGGCGGTTCGCTGACCACCGCGCAGATCACTCTCGCCCGCCGCGACGCCCACGGCCGCGGTGACCAGCGCGGTGATATGCGCGATCACGGGACCGCGGCGAACGGCGGCACGTGGTTCGAGATCGGGGTGGACAAAGACCGTGCGGCACAGTGCAATACCTTCACCGCGTCGGCCAGTTCGGTGTCGTGAGTAGATGACGCAGCCGCCCTACGGCTACGGTTCGTCGCCTGGATACCAGCCGCCGCCTGGGCATCAATCCGCGCCTGGGCATCAATCCGCGCCTGGGCATCAATCCGCGCCTGGGCATCAATCCGCGCCTGGGCATCAATCCGCGCCTGGGCATCAATCCGCGCCT
>NZ_JBFANH010000065.1:0-19158 GCF_040674755.1 Nocardia sp. NPDC049737
ATCTCACGGCATCGACACACCCACTCCGGCAACGACTTTCAGCCGCAATCACGACGGCGGCGATCACCCCTCAGCACTTATGAAACACGCCCTAGTTCTCAGAACGCCGGCAGCGCCGCGAAGTTGGGATCGAGACGGGCGGCGGGGCAGGTATACGCCGCCCAGCGGCGGGCACGCGAGAGCGGATGGTCGGGGAAGCGCTCGTCCCAGCGCAGGTCATCGGCCGCGTTATAGGGCAGCGCGCCGTGCAGATCGGGTGCGTACGGATGGGGCGGGTACATATTGTCGAAGCCGATTTCCAGTGCGAGTACCGCCTCACGGATTCCGGTGGTGCCGGTCTCCGGGCAGAGGATCTGCAGCACCGCACTGCAAGTCGCCTTCGGCACGGTGAGCGAGGCGGCAATGACCACACCGGTCGGCTGATCCGGCAGCCGCATCTTCTGCAGCCGCAGCAGCGCGGGTTGCGAATCGATTCCGACGACGAAAGCCTCGATGAGACAACCGCTTTCGGCATGGATCTCGGCGAGCCTGCGCCGCAATGTTGTCAGGTCCGTCAGTGGCGCGGGCAGGTCGGGCACCAGATCGAAGTAACTCAACTGCACGATGTCGCCAGTGGCAGGATCGCGCCACGCATTGCTGTCGAGCTGCTGTAATCCGCTGGTGTCGAACGAGATTGGCACCGGGTCACGCTACCTTGCCGCGCAGTCAGGACTGCTCGGCGAATCTCGCAGCCCGCCGTTCGCCGCCGATGAACTCGCGGCGCTCTCGAGCCTGGCGGTGACCCCTGACCACCGGTTTGCGAACCGCATTCCGGCGCACGTTCGTAGCGCCCGGCGAACGTCTGCCGCGATCGGGCCCGCGGTGCTGATTCTGAGTTCGGACCCGCAGATGCAGTTGCAGACCGAGGCGGCCGCTGCGGCCGAATCCACACGATGAACCGATGCCGCCGACCGCTGGCACTGAATCAGGTACCGGCCGAACGGAATTCATCGAGTAGTGCGGCTCGTGCATCGCCGATGTGCGAGCCCAGGTCGCCGCCGATATGCAGCCAGATCTCGTAGCCCGCAAAGAAACAGGCCATGCTGACCTTGGCCCAGAGCAGCGGCCGCACATCGGTGCCCGCCGCTACACCCAAGCGGTGCGCAAGATGTTCGGCGACAAGGGATTCCACCGCATTGCGCTTGGCCAGCTCGCGGGCCTGCAAGGCCGGGTTGGCCGCGATCAGCGCATCGCGGGCGCGGGCGTCGGCGAGACGGTCGGCGAAGCGGTCGACCAGCGGGCCGATGACCGCGACCATGGTTTCCTCCGGGGATTCGTCGGACGGGCGCTCGGCCAGCAGACCGGCCAGTTCCGCCCGATGCTCGTCGTCCTCGGCAAACAGCAATTCATCCTTACTGGCGTAGTAGCGGTGCAGGGTGCGCGTCCCGACCTCGGCCTCGGCGGCGATATCCGCCACGGTCACGGCGTCGTATCCGCGCTCGACGAATAACCGCAGCGCGGCATCGGCGATCGCCCGCCTCGTCCGCTCCTTCTTTCGATCCCGCAACGACATCCGAGTATTGTCGCACAGCGCGCCATATGGCAGACTCTGCCATATGACAACAAGTGACAGAACTGTTGTGATCACCGGCGGCACCAGCGGCCTCGGCCGCGAATGCGCCAGGGCACTCGCCGCCGATCCCCGATGGACGGTCGTCGTGACCGGGCGTGACGCCGACCGGGCCCAGGCGCAGGCCGCCGCCATCGGCGCGCAGGCGGCAACGCTGGACCTCGCCGCACTGGCCTCCGTCGCCCATTTCGCCGACGAGTTCCGCAGGCGCGGACTACCTCCGCTGCGCGCACTGGTGTGCAACGCCGGACTGCAGTTCACCCGCCGCAGCTACACCGAGGACGGCGTAGAGGCCACCTTCGGCGTCAACCATCTCGGACACCTCGCACTGGTCCAAGCGCTGCTCGACGACCTGATCGCACCCGCGCGCATCGTCTTCGTCACCTCGGGCACACATAATCCGGATCAGTTCACCGGCATGCCCGATCCGCTGGATACCGATGTCCGCCAACTCGCCTACCCGCCCGAGTCGACAGAATCCGCACAGCGCGACGGCCGTCGCCGTTACAGCACATCGAAGTTGGCTAATCTGCAGACCACTTACGAATTGGCACGCCAGTTCCAGCCGCGCGGCATCACGGTGAATGCCTTCGATCCGGGACTGATGCCAGGCACCGGACTCGCCAGGGATGCCGGGGCGGCAGCCAAACTGTTGTGGCGCACAGTCGCTCGGGGTCTGGTGTTATTGCCCGGTGTGAATACACCGCGCCGATCGGGCGAGGATCTCGCGTGGCTTGTCACCGATCCATCGCTCGACAAGATGACCGGCCAGCACTTCGTTGGCCGTACCGCGAAACCTTCATCGAAGGCGTCCTACGACCGGGACGCGCAACACGCGCTGTACACCGACAGTCTCGAACTCCTCGGCGAACTCGCGCGCTGACACATCGTCGGAGACGAATGCCGGCGATGCCGAACACCCGTGGGCGTTCGGCATCGTTGCGGCAGAGCGTATTCCGGCTACTCCTCGGCCGGTTTCGCTTTCGGGCCGCGCCCTGCCTGTTTCAACGCAAGGCGCAGTGCGTACTCGATCTGGGCATTGATACTGCGCAGGTCGTCGGCGGCCCACTGGGCAATGGCCTCGTGTATCGCCGGGTCCAGGCGTAGCAGGATCTTCTTGCGCTCGGCCATGGGCGACTCAGGAGTAGAGCGAGCCGGTATTGACGACGGGTTGGGTGGCGCGGTCACCGCAGAGGACGACCAGCAGGTTGGAGACCATGGCGGCCTTGCGTTCCTCGTCGAGTTCGACGACGCCCTGTTCGGCGAGCCTGTCCAGCGCGAGCCGGACCATGCCGACCGCGCCCTCGACGATCCGGGTGCGCGCGGCGACCACCTGGGCCGCCTGCTGCCGCACGAGCATGGCCTGCGCGATCTCCGGCGCGTAGGCAAGGTGGGTGATCCTGGCCTCGATGACCTCGATGCCCGCCAGATCGGTGCGGTCACGCAGTTCGACGGTCAGTTCCTCGGCCACCTCGACCCCGTCGCGCAGGCTGGTGGCGTTCTGGTCGTGCGCGTCATAGGGGTGGGTCGTGGCCAGGTGCCGCACGGCCGCCTCGGACTGTGTCGCCACGTACTCTTCGTAGTCGTCGACCGAGAATGCGGCCTTGAAGCTGTCGACTACCCGGTAGACCACGACGGCGGCGATGTCCACCGGATTGCCGTCGGCATCGTTGACCTTGAGCTTCTGGGTCTCGAAGTTGCGCACCTTCAGCGAAATGCTGCGGCGGTCGGTGAGCGGCACCACGGAGTAGAAGCCGGGCTCGCTCAGTGAGCCGATGTAGCGGCCGAAGAACTGAACGACCTTGGCCTCATTGGGATTCACCACGGTAAGCCCGGTGGCCAACAGCAGGAGCGCGACCACCACCACGGTCGCGATGATCGCGCCGACCAGTGCGGGCACATTGTCGTTGCGCGCGGCCACGGCGTATCCGACGATGGCGCCGCCACCGATCAGGAGCGTAAGGACAAACCACGACACCAACACGAGAAAGCCGTTGACGTGGAACGCCGACCGAAGCTTCATGACATCCTCCGAGTATCAAAGTGATATCACTAAGATAGCACCAGACCCGCCCCGGGCAACAGATGCTCGGGGCGGTCGCGGCGGTCAGTTCGCGGGTGTGATGTTGCGGTTGAAGCGGAACATATTGTGCGGGTCGTACTTTGCCTTCAATGCGGCCAGCCGGGCGTAGGTTTCCGGTGCGTAGCCACCTCGGGTCTGCGCCTCGTCGGCGGCGGCACCCGCGCCGTAGAGGAAGTTCAAGCTGTGACCGACGGTCCACGGCGCGAGCGCCGCGCGGATCACCGCATGATCCTCGGGCGCGGCGTCACCCGCATCGGGTCCAGGCATGGTGATGATGCGAACGATGTAGTCGGCATCCCGGTTGTCCACGCTGATCCCCGCGGGACCACGCCTACTCAGCGCACCGCCGAGGTGCCGGATATCGACTACCGCCTGGATCGGCGATTCGGGTCCGGTGGCCTCGAGCAAGACCGACAAGGTTTCTCCGGTGAGCTCATCGAGCAGTGCATTGGTAGCGGCGTAGGCATGCGGGTGGTCGGGATCGCTGTGGATGGTGTGCGATTCGGTGTACGGCATGACCCGCAGGTCATCCTTCAGACGATCCCCGACGGCCCGCAACGGCTCGACCAAACGCTCGCCCTCGTCTACGGATCCGTTGTAGGCGATCCGGATCGACGCGACATAGCGCCCGCGCAGCGGTTCCGGAACCTGCGGAATGGGCGGGAAGGTCATGACGGTGACCGTCGAGGTCAGCTCGTCGGGCAGCGTTGCGGTCCAGTCCTTCCAAGCTTCCAGGGCCTGCTCGACCAGCGGGGTGTCGAAGACCAACTGACCGCCGTAGACGGTGGCGACCGGAACCAGCTCCAGTTCCAGCGCGGTCACCACGCCGAAATTGCCGCCGCTGCCGAGCACCGCGCCGAAGAGTTCGTCGCCGGGGGTCAGCGTGCGGACCCGACCGTCCGCCGTGACGATTTCGACGACGCGCACATGTTCGGCGGCGTAGCCGAATTGCCGTGCCAGCAGGCCCAATCCGCCGCCGAGGCTGTAGCCGACGACCCCGACCGACGGCGAGGATCCGTTCAACGGTGCCAGCCCGTACGGTGCGGCGGCTTCGACCAGCGCGCCCGCCCGCACTCCGGCGCCGATGCGGGCCGTACGCGTCGGCGGGTCGATCCGGATATCGGTCATCCGACGGGTGCTGATCAGCACACCGCCGTCGGCCGCGGCCGAAAGTCCGTGCCCGGTGGCCTGGACCGCGACCGGAAGTCCGTGGCGCGCGGCGTATTCCACCGCACTGCGCACATCCTCGATGTGTACCGCGCCGACGACCAGTGCGGGGCGGTGGCGGTACGCGGCCTGGAAACCGGCGACTTCTTCGTCGTATCCGGTGTCGCCGGGGCGGAAGACCGGGCCGGTGAAGGTGTCGATGATCTCTGCGGTGTTTCCCATGCCTTGAACGATGCCGCGTGCTGAGTCAGAAGTACAACAGATAGTTCTGCTTGTCCTTATAATCAGTAGTTATGGAACTGCGCCAACTCCGCTACTTCGTGACCGTGGTCGAGGAGGCCAACTTCACCCGCGCTGCGGCTCGGTTGCATTTGGCCCAACCCGGACTCAGCGCGCAGATCCGCCAGCTCGAACGTGAACTGGGACAACAACTTCTCGATCGCGGCGGGCGCTCGGTGACCTTGACCGAAGTGGGCGCGGCGGTGCTACCGCATGTCAGGACCGCGCTGGCGGCAACCGAGCAGATCACCGCGACAGTGGACGAATTCACTGGACTGCTGCGCGGACACGTCCGGCTCGGATGCATATCCGGCGCGGGCGACGAGGAATTCGATATCTCCTCGGTGCTGGCGGATTTTCACGACGACCACCCGCAGGTCGGCATCAGCCTGACCGAGGACACCTCCGAACGGATGCTCGCGGCGGTGCGCAGCGGTGAGCTGGATATCGCCCTGGTCGGGTTGACCGGCGCCGAGATCGGTGCCGAGATCGGTATCGATATTGTGCTCGATACGCCGGTGGTTGCGGCGGTCGCGCCGGACGGTAAGAAGGGTGCCGCGATCACGCTCGACCAGTTGCGCGAGCAACCGCTGATCTGTCTGCCGCGCGGCACCGGTATCCGCGGCGTCTTCGATCGAGCCTGTGCCGCAGCGGGATTCGAACCCGATATCGCATTCGAGGCCGCCGCTCCCCCGCTGTTGCTCCGGCTCGCCGCCCGCGGCCTCGGCATCGCGGTGGTGCCCGCGCTGACGGCCGAGGAGGCCGCCGCATTCGGCGTGCGGGTGCTGTCGATCACCGAACCGGAGCTGCGCGGACAACTCGCGTTGGCGTGGCGGCGCGATCGTCCGGGCAGTCCGGCGGCGAAAGTCCTACTCGGACAACTCCGTATCGGCCTGGGCCAGCGCTGAATTCACAGCAGTCGCGACAGGAATGCCTTGGTGCGTTCCTGTTTCGGGTCGGCCAGCATCTCGCGTGGATTACCCGCCTCCACGACCACGCCGCCGTCCATGAACACCAGTTGGTCGGCAACCTCACGGGCGAAACCCATTTCGTGGGTGACAACCACCATCGTCATTCCGTCGGCGGCGAGTTCGCGCATGACCCCGAGCACCTCGCCGACCAATTCCGGATCCAGTGCCGAGGTCGGCTCGTCGAAGAGCATCAGCTTGGGATCCATGGCCAGTGCGCGGGCAATGGCGACGCGCTGTTGCTGACCGCCGGAGAGCTGGGCCGGATAGGCATTCGCCTTGTCCCCCATGCCGACTCGGTCAAGCAACTCGTGTGCACGCGCCGTCGCGTCCGTCTTGCGCAGGCCCTTCACCTGGATGGGCGCCTCGACAATGTTCTCCATCGCCGTACGATGCGGGAACAGGTTGAAATGCTGGAACACCATGCCGATATCGCGGCGCTGCTTGGCCGCATCACGCGGGTGCAATTCGTAGAGTTTGCCGCCCTTTTCGCGATAGCCGATGAGGTCGCCGTCGACATAGAGCCGACCGGCATTCACCTGCTCGAGGTGGTTGATACAGCGCAGAAAGGTCGATTTACCCGAACCCGACGGCCCGATCAGGCACAGCACATCGCCACGCCCGACCTCGAGCGAAATGCCCTTGAGCACCTGCAGCGCACCGAAGTTCTTGCACACCCGATCCGCGAAAATCATCGGCTGTGTGTCAGTCGGCTCCACTTTGTCTGTCGTCCCGCTCATGCCTGCGAAAGCGGCCGTGTCCATTGTTCGCTCGCTACGCTCGCTCATTTCGCCTTCACAATCGTCTGAGCGTCGGCCAGTTGCTGCAGTTGCTTGGCGGTCAGCTGTCGCGAGGCACCCCTCGAGTAGTAGCGCTCCAGGTAATACTGCCCGATCATCAGCACGCTGGTGACCGCGAGATACCAAGTGGCGGTGACCAATAGCAGTGGAATCGGCTGGAAGTTCACACCGTAGATATCGCGGGCCCGCCCGTACAGGTCGGTGCTCAACGGGATCGCGGTGACCAACGCAGTGGTCTTCAGCATGCCGATGAGCTCATTACCGGTCGGCGGAATGATCACCCGCATCGCCTGCGGCAGCACGGTTCTGCGCATGGTCTGCGACCACGACATGCCCAGCGCCGTCGAGGCCTCGCGCTGCCCCTCGCCGACAGAATTGATTCCGGCACGGACGATTTCGGCCATATACGCGGCCTCGTTCAACGCGAGGCCGATCACTGCGAAGGCGAACGCGGCCTGCAATCCCTGGACGTCGATCCGAACGAACTCCGGCCCGAACGGCACACCGAGCTGGATCGACTTGTACAGCGACGGAAACAGACCCCAGAAGACCAACTGCACGAAAACCGGTGTGCCACGGAAAATCCAGAGATACACCCACGCCACGGCGCGCAACACCGGATTCGGAGACAGGCGCATCACCGCGAGCAACGCGCCCAGCACGATGGCGATCGCCATCGCGAGCACGGTCAGCTCGAGGGTGATCATCGCGCCGGAGGCGATCCGGCTATCGAACAAGTACTTTCGATAGGTTCCCCATCCGTACGCGGGGTTGGTGGCCGCGCCGTAGATGAAGAGCCCGAGCAGGGCCAGGATGATCGCCGCAGCGATCCAGCGGCCCGGCCTGCGTAGGGGAACGGCCTTGATCGGCTCCGGTTCTGCCGCGTCGATCGGCCCGCCGGGCCCGGTGTTGTCGCCGGGCGCCGACGTGATTTCGGATGACGACATCGATCAGCTCTCGGCGCCGTTGATGACCGACTTGGTGATCGCGCCTTCCTGCACACCCCAGTTCTTGGTGATCTCCAGGTACTTGCCGTTATCCATCAGGTGCTGGACGGCGGCCTGCAGCGCCTTGCCGAGCGCCGAACCCTTGGGAATGGCCCAACCGTAGGGCGCGGAATCGAAGACCTTGCCCGCCGCTTCGATCTTGCCGTCGCTCTTCTTGATCGCATACGCGGTAACCGGCGAATCCGCCGACATCGCGTCGACCTGGCCGAGCACCAGCGCGTTGGTCGCCGCGCTCTGCTCGTCGAACGGCTTCTTATCGATGGCGGGCTTGCCCTCCGCCTCGCACTTCTTACTGCGCGCCGGAATTTCGTCGGTGTCCTGAACCGTGGTGGCCTGCACTGCGACCCGCTTACCGCAGGCGTTTTCCGGGTCGATCGGTTTACCCGTCTGTTGCGCCCACTGGCTGCCCGCGTTGAAGTAAGTGGTGAAGTCGACGCTCTGTTCGCGTTCCTTCGAGTCGGTGATGGAGGACATGCCGACGTCGTAGGTGCCCGCCTGGATCGCGGGAATGATCTTCTCGAATGAGGATTCGACGTACTCGGCCTTGAGGCCGAGGGTCGCGGCGACCGCGTCCATCAGGTCGACATCGAAACCGACGATCTTGCCGCTCGGATCCTTGTACTCATTGGGCTGATACGGGACATTGACTCCGACGACGAGCTTGCCCGACTGCTTGATCTTGTCCGGGAGTAGCGCGGCGGCCGTGTCGAACTTGTCGATCCCCTGTACCTTCACCACCGAGGGCGAGTTGTCCTCGGTGTTACTACAGCCCGACACCGCCAGCACACCACCGGCGAGTACGCACATCGCTTGCAGGGCGCGCCTGCCAAGAACCGATCGAACAGACACAGCAGCCCTCCACATTTCGGATCCGAGAAACCCGGGCGTCACCACCCGTTTGGCAATCTAAGCGATCGTGGCGTTTCGTGCTGGACAGTAACGGAAGATTATCCGTTCTGTGCGGAACACTCCGAGCACAGCAAACACTCAGGCACCGGCGGTGGACCCTACCGGACGGTCCGATGTTCGAATGAGTTGGGTTCCGGGTCGCCTCACCGATCCCAGTCAGCGCCGGTGCACCCTGGCGCAGACCTGCTCGGTGAATTCGCTGGTCGAGGCAAGACCACCCAGGTCGGCGGTGGCGATGCCCGCGGCGAACGCGGCAGCGACGGCACCTTCGATGCGTTCACCCGCCTTCGACAGCGCGCGGTTGTTGTCGCGAATTCCCAGCCAGTGCAACAACATTGCCGCCGAGAGCTGTAGCGCCGCCGGATTTGCGCGATTGTGTCCGGCCAGGGTCGGTGCGGCGCCGTGTACCGCCTGTGCCATCGCCTTGGTCGCCGAGCAGTTGAGCGATGCGGCGATGCCGAGCGAGCCGCTGAGTTCGCCGGCGAGATCGGAGAGGATATCGCCGAAGAGGTTCTCGGTGACCAGCACGTCGTAGTCGCGGGCCGCACGGACCAGATGGGCGGCGGCCGCGTCGACGTGTTCGTCGTCGACCTCGACGCCCGGATAGGCGTGGGCGACGTCATAGCAGACGTCGCGGAACAGGCCCATGGTCATGGGCAGCACATTGGCCTTGTGCACGATGGTGACCCGCTTGCGACGCGCGGCCGCGAGCCGGAAGGCCTCATGCGCGATCCGCTCGCAGGCTTGGCGGGTGATCAGGCCGACCGCCATCGCCACATCCGGGGTGGGCCGGAACTCGCCCGACCCGGCGAACATATTGCGGTCGGCGTAGAAACCCTCGCTGTTCTCCCGGACGATCACCAGGTCGATGTCGGGAGCGTTCGCCTTGATTCCGGCGAAGGCACGCGCGGGGCGGATATTCGCGTAGAGACCGAAGCGTTTGCGGATGGCGCCGCCTGGTGCGATTCGAAGTTCGGGCGGGTAGGCGGCATTGTCGTGCGGACCCAGGATCCAGGCATCTAGTTCGTCTAGGGCCGCGAGGGTCTGCTCGGGCAGCGGATCGCCGAATTCTTCGATGGCGCGCTGCCCCATCGGCAATTGCACCCAGTCGACCGAGGCCGCGCCGGCCGCGGTCAGTGCTTCGTCGACCACCACGCGGGTGGCGCGGACCACCTCCGGGCCGATGCCGTCACCTTCGATGAGGCCGAGACGCATACGGTTCACCGGGCCATCCTCCCGCGACAACGTTCGTGCACCGACAACTGGGCCGCGTGTTCGCCGCCCATCGAGCCGCGCGGGCGGCTAACCTCTCGTGAACTATGGTGCAGTCGGTCGAATTGCTATTGGACGATGTGGCCGATGCGGAGATCCGGCGGCAGTGGCAGTTGCTCACCGATGCCGGCATCCCGAGTTCGGCCGGTAAGCATGCCGAAACCAATCGACCACATATCACCGTCGCGGTGGCCAGGCAGATCTGGCCGCGCATCGATCACGCACTGGATCAACTGAGTTTCCGGCCGATTCCGATAAGACTGGGCGGCCTGCTCGTCTTCGGTGCGCGCAATCCGATCCTGGTCCGGTCGGTGGTGCCGTCGGAACAGTTGCTCGCACTGCAACGTCGGATCTTCTCGGTCGTGTCGCCATGTCCCGGCATACCGTCGAATGCGCAACCCGACGAGTGGACGCCACATATCACGCTGGCCAGACGGGTGCCGCCACAGCATGTGGGCGAGGCGATCCATGCCGTAGCCAGGGACCGTGATTTTCCCGCGACCGTGGTGGGTATCCGGCGTTGGGACGGCGATCAACGGCGCGAATGGCCGGTCGCCCGAGGAAGATAGCGGCACCGCCGGAAGATATATAACGAGCCGGACGTTATAGCTGGCGACAATCGACACGAGAGGACGTCATGGCCACCCAGACGCTGAACCAACAGAATTTCGATGAGATCGTCACCGGAAACGACGTGGTACTCGTCGATTTCTGGGCCGACTGGTGCGGTCCGTGCAAGAGCTTCGCGCCAACCTTCGAGGCCTCCTCGGACAAGCATCCCGATGTCGTGCACGGCAAGGTCGACACCGAGGCCGAACAGGGCCTGGCCGCAGCCGCCAACATTCGCTCGATTCCGACCATTATGGCGTTCCGCGAGGGGGTGCTGGTCTTCGCGCAGCCCGGCGCACTGCCGCCCGCCGCGCTGGAGGATCTGGTCACCCAGGTGAAGGCGCTGGACATGGACGAGGTGCGCAAGCAGCTCGCCGAGCAGCAGGCAGATCAGTAAACTGCACCACCGGGCCGTTCACATTCCGCGGAATGTGAACGGCCCGTTGCGTTTTCGCCTCGCTCAGGCGCCCAGCTTGTTGACGCCCGCGATCATGGCGCGGACCGTCGATTCGGCCCCGTCGTCGGCCAGGGCCGCGCCCCAGCCGCGCCTGCCGTTGCATTCGCACTGCACGAACGTCGCGGTGCCGGCAGCGGTGCGGCGCTGGTGGAATTGCAGGATTTCGACCGGATAGCCCTCGTCATAGAGGGCCGAGGTCATCGCGGCGACCGGGCTGCCGGTGGCGATCACCGTGCGCAGGTGGTCGGCGAATTCCAGGGTGGCCGTGAACTCCGCGCTCCGATTGCCAGCGGGCGACCAGTCACCGACCCGAATCGGGCCGATGTGCTCGCCATAGCGGTGGTGGAATTGCGCGGGTGTCAGATCGGCGCATTCGGCGCGCAGCGCCTTGGGGGCGGCGGCGATGAACATGTTGGGGTCAAGGGTCAGAATGGTCATTGTGCGGAGGTCTTCCCGAGGATTGTCTTCTCAATTGACAGAGGGGACCAGCAGTAAGTAATCAGTAGCCCGCAGCGAGGGGGCCGGTCCGAATCAGACCCCGCTACGGCGGGTTACTACGAGAAGTCGCCGGGTTGCCACCATCGCGGTAAGCGGAATTAGCACTGCGCTGTCGCGGTCTGCGACGTGGAGCGCGGCGCTGTGGCGGTCGGCGGGATTCGGCACGCGGACCAGAATAGGGCGATCCGGACGCAATGGCAACCACATTCCTCGCCCGTCGTGCCTACTCGCGAGTATCATCCTCGCAGCTCAGGGGGTGTAGTACCGAGGTGGATGGCAGGCCGCGGCACGCGGCGGTACTTTCGGTCACATGGGTGCCCTTGTCGCCATGACCATTCCCGGGTTGGCCATCCTGCTGATCGGACTCGCATTCGTCGAGGTGCTGTGGAATCGACTCACCGGTAGCCGGATACTGCCTTGGTTCAGACACCGCAAGCACACGCCGGTCGCGGCGACCGGATTCGAACAAGTGGCCGCGGCATTTCAAGGTTCGAAGCATCACGAATTCGAGCAGCGGCAGACGGCACTGATGCATAAGGAAGACAAGTCGGATGGGGCCCCGCCGCGCGATGAGATCGACCTGCGCACGGGGTCGGCGAAGCTGGTGCGGCGTCATTCGTACATGAACGATCCTGCGGTCTGACGTAGTACCCGCACAGTCGCCAAAGCTGTCCCCGGGGACGATTTCACTATCGATCTCGGCCCGAGCCGGATGTGCGCTGGTTGTCGGCACGACCCAGGCAATCGGTGTAACCAGTTGCGGCTCCGCTATTTTCGTCTCAGGTCCAGGATCTATCAGCAGGCTGCCATACAGTGCGAACCGCTGGCCAACGGACGCTGAAACGCGTTGCGGCACACCGGAAATCCGGTGTGCCGCAATCACCGCTCAGTGCGCGGCGGAATCCCAGCTGCGGCCGGTGCCGACGGAGACGTCCAACGGGACCGACAGCGTGATCGCCGAGGACATCTGTTCGCGGGCGAGTGCGTCCAGGGCGTCGCGCTCCCCCTCGGCGACCTCGAAGACCAGTTCGTCGTGGATCTGCAGCAGCATGCGCGAGCGCAGGCCCGCCGCCTCGATCGCCTTGTGCACGTTGATCATCGCGACCTTGATGATGTCGGCGGCGGTGCCCTGGATGGGCGCGTTGAGGGCCATGCGTTCGGCGGCCTCGCGGCGCTGACGGTTGCTGGAGTCCAGATCGGGCAGGTAACGACGGCGGCCGAAGAGGGTTTCGGTGTAGCCGACCTTGCGTGCCTGTTCCACCACCTCGTAGAGGTAGTCGCGAATGCCGCCGAAGCGGTCGAAGTAGACCTCCATCTGCTCCTTGGCCTCCTGCGTGCTGATCTTCAGCTGCGTCGAAAGACCGTAGGAGCTCAGGCCGTACGCGAGACCGTAGGACATCGCCTTGATCCGACGCCGCATTTCGGGTGTCACCTCCGACAGCGGGATATCGAAGGCCTTGGACGCGACGAAGGTGTGCAGATCCTCGCCGGAGTTGAAGGCCTCGATCAGGCCCTCGTCACCGGAAAGGTGGGCCATGATGCGCATTTCGATCTGGCTGTAATCCGCGGTCATCAGCGATCGATAGCCGGGGCCGACGACGAAGGTATCGCGGATCTGGCGGCCGGTATCGGTGCGGATCGGGATGTTCTGCAGATTCGGCTCGGTCGATGACAGCCGGCCGGTGGCGGCGATGGTCTGGTTGAAGGTGGTGTGGATGCGACCATCGTCGGCGACGGATTTGAGCAGTCCGTCCACGGTGACCTTGAGCCGGGTTGCGTCGCGGTGTTCGAGCAGATGCCGCAGGAATGGATGCTCGGTCTTCTCGAACAGCGATTCCAACGCGTCGGCGTCGGTGGTGTAGCCGGTTTTGGTGCGCTTGGTCTTCGGCATATCGAGTTCGTCGAAGAGCACCACCTGCAGCTGCTTGGGTGAGCCGAGGTTGATCTGCTTGCCGATCACGCCATAGGCGGCATTGGCCGCATCGGTGACCTTATCGGCGAATTGGCGCTGCAGGGCCTCGAGCTGGTCGGTATCGACTCCAATGCCCGCATTCTCCAATTCGGCGAGCACGCCGAGCAGCGGCAGTTCCATATCGTCGAGCAGTGCGCTGGATTCGATCTGGCGCAGTTCGCCGTCGAGTGCCTCGGCCAGGTCCAGAACCGCTCTGGCGCGCAGCATTTCGCTCTGCGCCAGCTCGGCGTCCACGGTGTCGGCATCGTCGAGCAGCGACAGCTGCGGGGTTTCGGCGGTTTCGGCACGCAGTTCGCGGTGCAGATAGCGCAGCGAGAGATCGTCGAGGTTGAAGCTGCGTTGGCCGGGGCGGACCAAGTAGGCGGCCAGGGCGGTATCGCTGGTCAGACCGGCGAGGGTCCAGCCGCGGCCGCGCAGCGCGTGCATTGCGGCCTTGGCCTCGTGCAGCGCCTTCGGCACGGCCGGATCAGCCAGCCAAGCGCCGAGTGCGACTTCGTCTTCCGGGGTCAGCACGGAGACATCGATGTAGCCGCTCTCGCCGTCCGCGGCGGCGATGGCGAGTGCGCGTGTATCGCCATTGCCCGGCGTGCCGGTGCCGACCACCGAAATACCATGGCGGACACCAACTTTCGCATGTTCGGCGAGCCACGCGGCGACCGCGCCGACCTCGAGCGCGCCGCCGCTGATCTCGAAGCCGGCTTCGGCCTCGGGCTCCGGCGGCGCGAGGGTTTCGAAGAGCCGGTCGCGCAGTACCCGGAACTCCAGGTCGTCGAAGAGCTGGTGGATCTTATTGCGATCCCATGGCTGCTGAGCCAACTGGTCGGGGGTGTAGGGCAGCGGGACGTCGCGAACCATCTCGGTGAGCTGGCGGTTGAGTACCACACTGCTGAGGTTGGCGCGCAGCGCGTCGCCGACCTTGCCCTTCACCTCGTCCACCTTGTCGACGAGGGTGCTCAGATCGCCGTATTCGCGAATCCACTTGGCGGCGGTCTTCTCCCCGACACCCGGAATGCCGGGCAGATTGTCGCTCGGGTCGCCGCGCAGGGCCGCATAGTCCGGGTACTGCGCCGGGGTGAGCTGGTATTTCGCCATCACCTCATCCGGGGTGAACCGGGTGAGATCCGAGACGCCTTTGCGCGGGTAGAGCAGCGTGACCTCATCGCTGACCAGCTGGATGGCATCACGGTCACCGGAGACGATCAGGACGCGAAAGCCCTCGGCGACGGCCTGGGTCGCGATGGTGGCGATCAGGTCGTCGGCCTCGAAACCCTCGATCGCCATCACCGGGATGCCCATGGCGCCGAGCACATCCTTGGTGAGTTCGACCTGGCCGCGGAACTCATCGGGCGTCGCATTGCGCCCCGCCTTGTACTCCGGGTATGCCTCGGTGCGGAAGGTCTTGCGATTGACGTCGAAGGCCGCGGCGATATGCGTCGGCTTCTCGTCGCGCAACAGGTTGATCAGCATCGCGGTGAATCCGTACACTGCATTCGTGGTCTGCCCGGTGACCGTCTTGAAGTTCTCCGCGGGCAGCGCGAAGAATGCGCGGTAGGCAACCGAATGTCCGTCCAACAGCAACAACGTCGGCCGCTCACCACCCATGTCACTGGCTGCTCCGGGCACGGCACTGGAACGCTGATCAGTAGTCGCTGGGGTCACGTGCAAGAGTCTAGGGAGCCCCACCGACAATCCACAGCCGCGGCACCCCCTTGTTATGCGAGTCCAGCGAGCCGTCCGATTTCCGCCGGAAGCGGTACGCCGCGGCGACCATGATTTCCCGGTGACCACAACCCGCGCAGCACTGCAGAACTTCTTCGCCGCCGAAGCCGCCTACATCACCGACGGCGCGAACTTCGATGCGATGGCCGCCTGCTTGGCCCCTGATGTCGTCATGTACCAGGCCGAGCACCTCCCTTACGGCGGCGAATGGCACGGCCCCGACGGCATCGAGAACTTCATGGCGGCGATGAGCCGGACCTGGGCCGCACTGGAGTTCCTCGAGCAGCGATTCGTAGTGGACGGCAACACAGTGGTCATCTACAACCGCGGCCGCATGCTGGCCCGTGCCACCGACCGCATGCTGGAGACCTCGGTGATGCAGCTGATGACCTTCCGCGACGGGCTGATCGTCGAGATCCGGCCGTTCTATCTGGACACCGCGGCCGTCGTCGAGGTGCTGACCGACGCGCACCGCTGATAGAAGCACGCACTCATTCCACGTGCGCCGGGGAGCTGTACCAGGTGTTGCACTCCCAGGTATCGCCCTTGTCGGAGCCCCATTTCCACCAGCCCCACACATTTTCCTCGGTGCCCTGCATCCGTGGATCGCGGGTGGCGTGGCCCTTCTGGACGGCGTGGGAGGCTTCGGTCCAGGTTTGTTCGTCGATATCGGCGCGGCCGAAGTTGGTGCCGAGGAACATGCCGGAGAAGCAGCGGGCCTGCAGTTCCATGCGGCGGCTTTGTTCGCGACCGGCGGTGGTGTCCTTGCCGACGGTCGAACGCTTTTCGTTGTAGGCCTGCATGACGCCGATCAGGTTCTGCACGTGGTGGCCGTATTCGGTACTGAGCACGGCCAGTTGGGCGCCGCGGCGCGATCCGCTGGACAGCGGTCGCATGGCGTCGTACGGCAGAACCAAGGTTTCGTCGAGCGCGCAATAGAACGTTGTCGGGCCGTTGCGCAGCCGCTGCACGCATTGGCTTGCCACCTCACGGGATTCGCTGGGGGCGAGTAGCAGCGGCGGATGGAACGGAAGTCCGGCGCCGCGCAGCGTCGGTTCCCAGGACGCGTCCAGGCAGGCGATCGCGGCCCGGTAGAAGGCCCGCGCCGACTCCGGATCATCGTGCCAGGTGGGCAGTTTGCAATCGACCCTGCCGAGTCCGACGTGCTGAGCGAAGAGCGGATGGTCGGCCAGTGCCTGCACCGCGCGGCTCGACGTCACCGGCATCCCGGCCGGCGATAGCCCGGCCAACGGCGCGAAGGCGACCGGGGGCGCCCCGTCGCCGATCGGATTCGCCGCGTCGGGCAGGGCACCGGTGAATCCCGGCGACATCGAATTACCGGAAGCCGCACGCGCAGTACGCATTTCACCCTGACCAGTGGAATATCCGGTCATCAGCAGACCCGTCGCGGTGAGCGCACCGACCACGCCGAGCACCAGCCAGATGAGCACGATGCGATTGCCGCGCAACGGACCGAGCCGAGAGCTGAACGTGCTGTTCATGACCTACCTAGAGAGCTCGATCACCGCACATTCATTGGACTCCCGCCCGGACTGGCCCGCAACTCGAGGAACCGCTCAGCGGGGTCACAGTGTGGACACGAGTTCGCGCAGCACGGGCAGGCTGACCGAGCCGGAGCCCAGCACCACATCATGGAATGCCTTGATGTCGAAATCGGCACCGAGTCGTTCGGCGGCCTGCCGACGCTGCCGACGAATCTCGAGCTGACCGACCTTATAGGCCACGGCCTGACCGGGAATCGCGATGTAGCGATCGATCTCGACCTCGATCTCGGCCAGCCCGACCGGCGCGTTGGCCACCATGAAATCAATGGCCTGCTGGCGGCTCCAGCCCTTGGCGTGGATTCCGGTATCGACGACGAGTCGGCACGAGCGCCAGGAATCGGCGGCCAACATGCCTATGCGCGCCAGATCATCGTCGTATAAACCCATTTCGTCGGCGAGTCGTTCGGTATAGAGCGCCCAACCCTCGACGAAGGCGGTATTCGCGAACGACTGCCGTTGGAACCGCGGCAGCTGATCGAGCTCGTTGGCGATGGTGAGCTGCAGATGATGCCCTGGAATGGCCTCGTGATAGGCCACCGCCGCTGTCTCGTAGCGGCTGCGGCCGGTGGGTTCGTGCTGGTTGACGAAGTAAGTGCCCGGCCGGGAGCCGTCCGCGGCGGGCGGAAAGTAGTACGCCGCAGGCGCATCCGCGGCCAGGAAGTCCGGCACCGGGGAGATATCGCAGGATTCCTTGGGCAGGCGGCCGAACCAATTGCCCATCTCCGCGATCGCCGCGCCGAGCGCGCGTTGCGCATCGGCCATTATCTCCTCGCCACTGACATAACGCAGTTCGGGATCCTGGCGCAGACGGGTGAAGATTTCGGCCGTATCGGTGGTGCCGAACAGTCGGGTACCGATTGCGGTGTATTCCGCACGCAGCAGCACCAATTCGGAAAGGCCGAGTTCGTGGATCTCGTCCGCGCCGAGATCGGGCAGGGTGGTGTGCCGGCGCAACTGCCGCCGGTAAATGTCCTCGCCGTCGGCACCGAGCCAGCACAGGCCGCATTTATCGTCGGGACGGGCGGCGGGCAGCAGTTCGTCGGCCAGAACGTCTCGATAGCGTTGGAAGGCAGGGCGGATCACCTCACGCGCGACCTCGGTGAGTTCGGCACGCCAGGCGGCCGCACCATCCCAGTCCACCGGTCCGGCGAATGTGGTGAACGGATCGGTGGCGATATCGGAGGCCAGGTAGCCGTCGAGTTGGTTGAGCGAGCGTTCGATGGTGATGCGCGCGGGTGTGCGGCCCGCCGCCGAGCCGTTGCGGAACTGTTGGACCGCCTGGTCGAGCAGTGTGTCGAATTGGCGATGGCGCTGCACCAGGGCGCGCGCGTGTTCGGGCTCCGGCGCCTTGATCTGGGGCGCCATCATCAGCATTCCGGCGTGCACACCGTCCATCTGCTCCGACGCCAGTTCGGTCGGCCGCCACGCCAGATTGTCGATGGCCGAATCCAATTCGGTGCGCAGCAGACTGCGCGTGATCCGATCGGTTCCGTTCAGTTTTTCGGCATCGAGGCCGTCGACCTGATCGCGCAAATCACGCAAGGTCACCAGCAGCCGCTGCTCGGCTTCGGGCGAGAGATCCTCGACGCGGTCGTCGAAGCGGTGGTCGCCGAGCAGGGTGGCCGTGCTCGGCGCGGCCGCCAGCACGCTGTCCCAGTAGCGGTCGGCCAGATTCGTCAGTTCGTCATGCCCGTCCACAGCGCCATTCCTCCAGTGGTGGTCGTTGGGCGCGCCAGCGCCCAACACTGGCCAGCCTCTGATGGGCACGGCGAAGACCGAGCGCCAACTCAGCCTTCGCCGTGCACATCCCGCCATCATGCCTCGAGGCGGCCACGGACGGTCCGACTTCTAGCCCACGCCCAGGTAGGCCGACTTCACGGCGGGATCGGTGAGCAGATCCCCGCCGATACCGCTCTTGGTGACCTCACCGGTCTCCAGAATGTAGGCGCGGTCGCTGCGGGTCAGCGCCTGCTGGGCATTCTGCTCGACCAACAGCACGGTGGTGCCCTGCTGGTTGATCTCACTGATGATCCGGAAGATCTGCTGAATCACCATGGGCGCCAATCCCATCGACGGTTCGTCCAGCAGCAGCAGGCGCGGTCGAGCCATGAGCGAGCGGCCGATGGCCAGCATCTGCTGCTCACCGCCGGAGAGCGTGCCGCCGACCTGCTTGCGTCGCTCGGACAGCCGCGGGAACAACTCGAAGACCCACTCCAGCGTCTGGCCGTATTCCGCCTTCTGCTT
>NZ_JBFANH010000066.1:0-18477 GCF_040674755.1 Nocardia sp. NPDC049737
CTGCTTGCCCGACACATGCCGCTGACGCTTGTGGTCGGGACGGTCATCGCCTGCGGTGTCGGGACACTCGTGCACATGCGCAATGCACCGCGACAACGGTTCATTGTCCGGACACGCCGCTGACCTCGAGCGAAACTGAGCGGAATCGCGGTCCTCATCGCGAGCCGCGGACTGGTTCGTTGTGCGGACACGCTACAGACGTCGTCCGAGAAGGAGCCGCCGTGCGGAGCGAATTGCGGGCGTGGCGCGTGGCCGATGCGCTATGACGGCGATCGGCGCGCCGAGTTGGCAATTGACTGGGACGCATTCAGCCTGTTGCCCGGTCTGGCGTGGTCTGGCGCGATAGCCTCATGCGCATGGGGCGCATCTACGGATTCCTGGCCGGAATCGCGGCGGTATCGCTGGTTGTGGGAAGCGTCTTCGCCGGGGGTGCGCAAGCCGCGCACACCGAGCAGCTGTCATGTGGCGTGTCTTCCGGGCGGGAGCCGGAACGGGCGGCGCCGGAACAGGTTGGACTGGATGCGGGGCGGCTCGCGCAGGCATTGGAGTTCGCGAGCGGGCGTAATCGGTTGAATGTGCAGGTGTTCCGGCACAACTGCTTGATCGGCGAGGGACCGACGAACGACCAGACCGGCAATGTCGCCTGGAATATCTGGAGTGCGACGAAAAGCGTAGTTTCCGTGCTCGCCGGAATAGCCTGGGATCAGCGGAAACTCGATATCGAAGCACCGATCGATCGGTATCTGCCGCCGGGACTCGGTGATGAGCAGCATCGGTCGATCACCGTGCAGAATCTGCTGACCGAATCCTCTGGCATGAAGGTGGGTGTGCTCACCGAGGGCGTCACCGGGGTGATTCCGCTCGATCCGAATAGTGCCGTACAGGCGCTCGGGGTGCCGTTGGACAATCCGCCCGGCGCGGCATTCAGCTACAGCCAGCGCAATGTCGATCTGCTCGCCTATGTCATCGAATTGGCCGTCGGGGAACCGCTGCGGCAGTTCGCGCAGCGTGAGCTTTTCGATCCGCTCGGTATCGAACGCGGCGATTATTACTGGGCGCGTGATCGCGCCGGGCACACCTATGGATACGCCCACCTGATGATCCCGCCGAACGATTTCGCCAAACTCGGGTTGCTGGTGAGCAATAACGGGAGCTGGGGCGGACAGCAAATCGTTTCGCAGACGTATCTGCGCAAGGCACGCCAACCGTCAGCGGCGAACGAGTGCTATGGCTATCTGTTCTGGATCGGACCGGGATGCGCTGAGACCCCCGACTACCTGCCCGCCGACGTCTACTCGATGTCGGGACTCGGCTTGCAGAACGTCTTCATCATTCCGAGCCTGGATTTGACGGTGGTATGGACCGGAGTCTTCGGAGATGTCAGCAACGAGGGCATTTCGGGGATTGTGCAGAACACCGCGGAATTGCCGTACGAATTTTTCCGTCGGCTGTTCGCGGCCTTCGAAGTCCGTCCGGTGCCCGATCCGGGACCGTATGTGGAGCCGCCGCTGCGTTTGGATCCGAGGCGGTTCGTGGATACGAATCTGCTGCTGGCGGTCTTCGGCATCGGGCCTGCGGCATATCCGGGCTGCAATGTCTTCAGCTGCCTGAACTATCCGTTGGCGCCACCGTTCGCCGACACCGCACCCGGGTGCGCCATTCTGGTGTGCCTCGGTCCGGATCCGCGCACGCCGGGCATCCGCTGAATCACACGCCGAAGAACGGGATATCGCCTTCCTTTGCGCCCTCTGCGAAGAAGTGATCCGGCGAGACCGCGATGAAGGGCATTGCCCTCGGCTATGCGTTCACCGTCGTGTTCGAGGCGAGCGTGAATATGCAATTTGCGCTAGCCTTCGCGCCGCTCGATCGGTGCAGCGGTGCGGGAAGCACATAGTTCACCTCGAGCTTCGCGGTGACCGCTGGCACGCACATGGCGCTCGGCACCGTGCCGGATGCCTCGTCGAGTATCGCGGCGATGACACCGCCGTGCGCGACACCCGGTGCGCCCTGGTGGCGCTCGTCGAGGGTGAAACGACCGATGACGTGGTCGTTTTCGAGATTCAGTGCGATGCCGACCGCCGCCGGATTGGGTGGTCCGCAGCCGAAGCAGCCGTCCACATGCGGCGGCACCGGACAGTCGGGCGCAGGTCACCGCAGTGGTGCAGGCCATGATGGATTTCTTCCTGGCCGCGCCTGCCAAGGGAAAGATCCTGCCCACCAAGGCATCCAAGGCATATGGACATCCGCCCGTTGCCGAGCGGCGGCTCGCCCGCTCGGAGGACGTGTCCCGCGCGTTCCGCGGGATCCTGTCGCAGCTGGTTCCCGACCGCGATCCGGACGATCTCGCCGTCGACCTCGCCGCGCGCTGGTCGGTGCGTTCGGTGACACAGTCACCGCCTGGATCCAGCAGGCGCTGCCCTACCCCGGGACAAATTCGTGCACGACAACGTGGAACTGTTCCTCAGCACCATCGCCGCCCTCGAGCACTTGTGACGGGCATCCGCAATGGATCGAAGGCATCGACGGGAATCCACTCCGTCGCGGTCAGAGGGAGGTGAGCCAGTTGTGATGGGTATCGGTGCGGAGGGCGGCGGTGTGGCGTTTGCGGAGGGTTTGGGTGAGGGGGCCGGGGTGGCCGTCGGCGATGAGGCGGCCGTCGACTTCGGTGACCGGTGAGGTGCCGGATGAGGTGCCGGTGACGAAGACCTCGTCGGCTATGTAGAGCTCGGTCAGGTCGATGGTGCGTTCGACGATCGGGATGCCGTCTTCGGCGGCGAGGGTGAGGATGGTGCGGCGGTTGATGCCGTCGAGAATGTCGCAGGACACATCCGGGGTGATCAGGGTGCCGTTGCGGACGAGGAAGATATTGGCGGCACTGAGTTCGCAGACGTGGCCGTTGCCGTCCAGGAAGATGCAGTCGTCGTATCCGCTGTCGATGGCGTCCTGTTTGGCGAGTACCGAATTGACGTACGCGCCATTGACTTTCGCGCGCGATGGAATCGCATTGTCCGGAATGCGCCGCCACGGACTGGATTTCAGCCGCATACCCTCCTGGGGCACGATCGGCACCGCGTCGTAGACGAAAATGCTGACCTGGATGGCGCAGCCGCGGACCCGAGTGCCCGGAATCGATTCGACGACATGCACTGTTGCGCGGACGAATACGTCCTCGGTCGGCGCATTGGCTGCGATCAGGTCGATGACCGCGGCGCGGAATCGGGCGAAGTCCCATTCGGCGGCGAACCGGTCGATGCCGATGATCTTGCAGGATTCCTCGAGTCGCCGGAAATGGTCGTCGAGCCGAAATGCCGTACGCGCCGATCCATCCACAAGCACCGGGAGCACTGTGTACACACTCAGGCCGTACAGCACCGCCGACGATGCGACAGCGACCGACGCCTGCTCCGCGTCGACGAGCCGGTCGCCGAAGTACACCTGTGGATAAGGATTCGCCATCGGCGCAGGCTAGCAGTCGGTACCCGGGCGAAGCGACGGAATTTCGGACCGCCCGGGCCGGCTGGGTCAGTTATCCACAAGTCGGTTGAAGCGCGCCGTATCCATGTAGTCGCGGAACAGCGCGACCTTGCCGTCGCGGACCCGAACGACATTGACCGACGTGCGAACTCGCGCCCGCGCGGCGCCGGGCACCGTCATATCCACCTCGTTCTCCACGAAAACCACCTCGGGATCGTCTGTTTCGTACACCTGTGGATAGATCCCGTGTACCTCGATACCCGAAATCCCGGACCAGCGCTGCGCGAGATGCGCCCGGATCTCCTCGCGCCCGACAAGCCGGGTCGGCATCCCGGGAATGACGAAGGGGATCTCGAATACCGCATCTGTGGCGAGCAGCTCGACGAATGCGTCGGCATCGCGAGCGGGCAGTTCGCGAAAGAGCCGTTCGACCAGCTCGCGAGGGCTTTCCACCGAAGTCTCCACCATGAAAACACCTGCTTCAATTAAGCGGAACGTTGACCCCGGTTATCATCCGGAACGATCGCCCCGCTTGTCAAGGTCTCCAGTAAACTCAGCCCTCATGACCGATCGCGAGGAACCGCGCCCGCTGCGCGCCGATGCGCGCCGCAATCGCGACCGCGTACTCGCCGCCGCCCAAGAGGCCTTCGCCGCCGAGGGCATTTCGGTCCCGCTCGACGAAATCGCCCGTCGCGCAGGCGTAGGCGCGGGCACCGTCTACCGCCACTTCCCCACCAAGGAAGCCCTTTTCGAAGTGGCGATCGTGGACCGCGTCGAGCGCATGATCGCCTACGCGCGGGAACTCGCCACCGCCCCCGACCCGGGCAAAGCCTTCTTCGACTTCCTCGACCGCATGGTCGCCGAAGGCACCGTCAAACGCGACCTAGCCGAAGCCGTAGGCGCCGACGCCCCCGAATACCGCAAACCGGCCCATGCCCTGAACGCCGCCATCGCCGAATTACTAACCCGCGCACAACAATCCGGAGCGGTTCGGCGCGATATCGATATCGACGACCTCATGCGTGTCGTAAAGGGCACCTTCCTAGCCGCCAACACCACGAACACCACCGCGGAGCAACGCCGCCGCACCTTCGCAATCGTGTTCGACGGGCTACGGCCCCACTGACTACAGCCCACTGTCCGAAACGACACGACACCAACCCCGCCGATTGCGGCGATACGACAGAAGACGACGCGATCCGTCCCCTGCCGATCACCATCGTCGACAACGAGTTGCTCCACCCGCCCCCGAGCCCAAGCTGGCCCGCACCGGTCACGTGTTCGTCGGGCTCTCGCCGCTTCCGAGTCGTCACAGTTGGTCGAAGCGGGCGGGCAGGGCGCGATGAGCAGGACCGTTATCGGCCCGCGATGTCCCGGTCGACTGCGGACCGATCGTGGCGTGGCGTGCGGCAAGCGTCGATGATGATCTTGCGAGCCGCGCGGCCTTCGGGGCTGGGCATGAGCACGTAGTTGTGCGGCAGCCCCGGACCCTCGTGGTAGTCGACCGGTATGCCCGCGGCTTCGGCGCGGCGGGTCAGGGCACGGGCGTCGGCCAGGACCATTTCGTGGGTGCCGGAGAAGATGGTCAGGGGCGGCAGTCCCTCGATCGCACCGAACAGCGGGCTGACGCGAGGGTCGCGGAGGTCGAGGCCGTCGGCGTAGAGCCGCGCGATCTCGGCCATTCCGGGTCGCTGATGCAACGGATCGACCTGTTCGAGCGCGGGCAGTGCCGGGCCGGAAAGGGTGGCGTCGAGCCAGGCGGAGATCAGTACCACCCGCGACGGTTGCGGCCCACCCTGATCGCGCACGGCATGTGCTGCCGCCAGCGCCAGCAGGCCGCCTGCCGAATTGCCCATGACCACGGTCTTTCCGGAGCCGCGCTGCTCGATCGCGCGGGTGATGATCGCGGCGGTAGTGGCCACCATATCCGCGGCGCTGCTATGTGGGATCAGCGGATAGATCGGGACCACGACCTGCGCTGGAATGGCGGCGGCGAGTTCGCGGACGAAACTCCAGTGCGGGCGCACGATCTCGGCGAAAAAGCCGCCGCCGTGCAGGAAAACCACGCTGACGTCGGTGGGACCGGCGCTCGGCGTTATCCGGAATACGGGCCAACCGTCGAGATCATCCGAGGTGACGGTCGCTGCCTTGCGCAGGAAGGCCGGTGGCCGTACCTCTTTGACGCGCCGGTCGCGCTTTTGCACCGCCGCATGAACCCCTTCCGCGCTGCCGAGCATCCGCTTCTGGCCGCGCGATGCCAACAGTGCGGTGATAGCCCTGGTCTGCCAGCTCGGCTTCGCGGTGACTGCCTCGGTTGTCATATCCGTTCATCTCCCTGTCGTCGCGGCTCGCACCGGCTGATTGCGCCGGGCACCGATTAGCCTGACGAACATGACCGGGGCCGCGCTTTCACAAACATGCGGTGCGCCGGTGCTGTGGGTGCGGCCCGGACATGTCGGATACCTCGGCCCGGAACCGGGCATACGGATGCATGCCACGACCGCACACATCCGCGCCGAACACGCGGCCGATGCCGCCGGAATGTCGGAAACCCACTTCCTACGAACCTTCACCGCACACACCGGCACCACATTCCGCCGCTACCGCCAATGGGCGCGGCTGCGAATGGTTTTCGCGAGCCTGGCCGCCGGGCACGACCTCGCCCGCTGCGCCGCCGATGCCGGATTCGCCTCCCCGTCACACCTGAGCGAAACCTTCCGGCGCGCATTCGGGGCGTCGCCGACCGCGCTGCTCGGCTCGTCGGTGACATTCGATATCCGATGACCGAAAAGAAAACGGGCCGTTCAGATCTCACGATCAGAACGGCCCGTTCGGTCGGTGTCAGCGCTGAGCCAACAGGACTTCCGCGATTTGAATGGTGTTGAGGGCGGCACCTTTTCGGAGGTTATCGCCCGAGATGAACAGGGCGATGCCGCGACCGTCGGGTACGCCCGGATCCTGGCGGATGCGGCCGACCAGAGAGTCGTCCTTGCCCGCGGCTGCCAACGGGGTCGGCACGTCGGTGAGCTGGACGCCGGGGGCCTTGGCGAGGATTTCCTTGGCGCGCTCAACCGAAATCGGTTCGGCGAATTCGGCATTCACCGACAGCGAGTGGCCGGTGAAGACCGGGACGCGCACGCAGGTGCCGCTGACCAGCAGGTCGGGCAGCCCGAGGATCTTGCGGCTCTCGTTGCGCAGCTTCTGGTCTTCGTCGGTTTCGAAGGAGCCGTCGTCGACCAGCGAACCAGCGAGCGGGATCACATCGAAGGCGATCGGCGCGACGTACTTGTTCGGGGCCGGGAACCGCACCGCACTGCCATCGTGCACCAGCTTTTCGGCATCGTCGACCACAGCGCGCACCTGGGAGGCCAACTCCTCGACACCGGCCAGACCGCTGCCGGAGACCGCCTGGTAGCTCGACACAATCAGCCGCCGCAGACCCGCCACATCGTGCAGTGGCTTGAGCACCGGCATGGCGGCCATGGTCGTGCAATTCGGGTTGGCGATGATGCCCTTGACCAGATTGCGGGTCTGCTCCGGATTCACCTCGCTCACGACCAGCGGGACCTCGGGATCCTTACGCCAGGCCGACGAGTTATCGATCACAGTGACACCGGCCGCCGCGAACCGCGGGGCCTGCACGCGCGACATGGTGGCGCCCGCGGAGAACAGCGCGATATCCAGGCCCGCGGGATCGGCGGTCTCGGTGTCCTCGACCACGATCTCGCCGCCGCGCCACGGCAGGGTCTTACCCGCCGAGCGGGCCGAGGCGAAGAAACGCACCTCATCGGCCGGGAAATTGCGCTCTTCCAGCAGTTTTCGCATGACGGCGCCGACCTGGCCGGTCGCGCCGACGACTCCTACCCGTACACCCATGCTTATCGTCCTGTTCCCGCGTGGACGACGGCGACCTCGTCGCCGCCCAGATCGAAGGCCTTGTGCAGCACCTGCACGGCCTCGTCCAGTTCGGTGTCCTTGACCAGCACCGAGATCCGGATCTCGGAGGTGGAGATGAGGTCGATGTTCACACCCGCGTTCGCCAGCGCCTCACAGAAGGTGGCGGTGACGCCCGGATGACTCTTCATACCCGCGCCGACCAGCGAAACCTTACCGATGTGGTCGTCGTAGAGCACCTGCGAAAAACCGATCACGTCCTGACGCTTGGTCAGCATCTCCACCGCACGCGCGCCCTCGGTCTTGGGCAGGGTGAAGGTGATATCGGTCTTACCCGTCTCGACCTTGGAGATGTTCTGCAGGACCATATCGATATTGATCTCCGCGTCGGCGATCGCGCGGAAAACCTTGGCGGCGTAGCCAGGTTCGTCCGGCAGGCCGACCACGGTCACCTTGGCCTCGCTGCGGTCGTGCGCGACGCCCGTGAGGATTGCTTGCTCCAAGGGGATGTCCTCCATCGATCCATAGACGTAGGTGCCGGGCTTGTCGGTGTAGGACGAGCGCACATGCACCGGAACGTTGTAGCGGCGCGCGTATTCCACGCAGCGCAACATGAGTACCTTCGCGCCGCAGGCGGCGAGCTCGAGCATCTCCTCATAGGAGACCTGCTCGAGCTGCTGGGCGTCGGGCACGATCCGCGGGTCGGCGGTGAAGACGCCGTCCACATCGGTGTAGATCTCGCAGACGTCGGCATCCAGCGCCGCGGCCAGCGCGACCGCGGTGGTATCGGAGCCGCCGCGACCGAGCGTGGTGACGTCGCGACTGTCCTGGCTGACGCCCTGGAAACCGGCGACCAGCACGACCAGACCTTGGTCCAGCGCGGCGCGCACCCGGCCCGGGGTGACGTCGATGATCTTGGCGTTACCGTGCGATCCGGTGGTGATCACACCCGCCTGCGAGCCGGTGAACGAGCGAGCCTCGGCGCCGAGCGAATGGATGGCCATGGCGACCAGCGCATTGGAGATGCGCTCACCCGAGGTGAGCAGCATGTCCATTTCCCGAGCCGGTGGCGCGGGCGCCACCTGCTGCGCCAGATCCAGTAGCTCGTCGGTGGTATCGCCCATGGCCGAGCAGACGACCACCACGTCGTGGCCCTGCTTCTTCGTCTCGACGATCCGTTCAGCGACGCGCCGGATACGCTCGGCGGTTGCCACCGAGGATCCTCCGTACTTCTGAACCACGAGAGCCACGACAGGGTCCTCCAAGATCGACAATCAGCTGCTAACAGCACCCCAGAGTACCGGCCGAGGTCCAGCGGATTTGTTCCTACCTCCTCAGCGGGCGAGGATCGAAGGGGCCATCGTGTGAATCTTTCGACCGCATTGAGCCTTGCGGCCCAGCGCAGCGCCAATGACGGCGTGATGACGCATCAGGCCGTCACGGACCGGCTCGGCCTGCATGTGACGGATCTGCGCGGCTTGATTCTGCTTCGCATCGGCGGTCCGGCCACCGCCGGGGAACTAGCCCATGCGCACCGGCCTGACCGCCGGCACCATCACGCGGATGATCGACCGGCTACCGAAGGCGCTATGTGCTGCGCGAACACGACGCACAGGACCGGCGGCGGGTCGATCAGTGTGATCCAGGAGCGGATCGATGAGATCGCGCCGCACTACGAGGTGGTGGCGCGGGAGTTCGCGGTGGCGATGGCGGGTATTCGGTCGAGCAGCTGGATGTGTTCAACCGACTGCACGACACATCGGTACGGGTGACGGCACTGCTGCGGGCAGCAGACACCGAATGAGAGGACGATGTAGCCCATGAAAAGCACGGTGCTCGAGGTGACCACGGGACGATCCGAAGTCGTGCACGACATCACCCCACAGTGCGCGTCGTTCGCGCGGGACGCGGGTGCGGACGGATTGCTGCATATCTTCGTGCCGCATGCCACGGCCGGAATCGCGATCATGGAACTCGGTGCGCGCAGCGATGACGATCTGCTCGCTGCACTGCGCGATCTGCTGCCCGCCGATGATCGGTGGCGGCACGCACACGGCTCGCGCGGGCACGGCCGTTCGCATGTGATGCCCGCGTTGATCCCGCCCTATGCCACGGTCCCGGTTATCGGCGGTGCGCTGACCTTGGGTACCTGGCAGTCGATCGCGATGGTCGATCTCAATGTCGACAACCCGGATCGGCAAGTGCGCCTGTCGTTTCTGCGCGGTTAGTCGGGCGATCGGTTGGGGCGAGCCGGGCGAGTTCGGTGCGATTGGCAATACCGAGCTCGGCGTATACGTGGGCCAGATGCGTTGACGGTGCCGCGACTGATGAACAAACGCGCGGCGATCGCCGGATTGGTCAGGCCGGAGACGGCGAGTTCGACCACGGAACGCTCGGTGGGTGTCAGGCTTTTCCAGCCGGAATCGAACGCTGACCGAGACGCCGTCGCCGAACTCCCGTATCGCCGAATCCGATCCGGCCGCGACGGTCAAGCAGCTGCGCGCCGAATCCGGCGGCGACATCGTGGATTGGCCTCCGGTGCGATCGTGCTGGTCTACGACAAGATCGGCCTCAGGCTCTGGCCAGCCAGGTGACCTGGGTGCCATTGCCGAATTCGATGCGCTTGGTGGGTGCGAACGATGTGGGGTTGAATTCGCCCGCGAAGGCCTCGGTTCCGGTCCCGGCCACCACCGGATAACTCTTGATGACGAGCTCATCGATCTCGCCGAGTAACTGCGCGGCGAGCTTGCCGCCACCAGCCAGCCAGATATCCATGCCGTTCTCATGCTTCAGCCGACGCACCAGGCCGACCGGATCGCTCGCGACCACCTCGACCTGCGGACCATCGACCGGCCCGAGGGAACTCGAAACGACGTACTGCCGCATATGCGCATACGGGCTGGTCACGCCGATGGACAGAGCCGGATCGTAGGTTCCGCGGCCCATGACCAGGGTGTCGAACTTCTGATTCGGCGCATCGACCGCCAGGCCGATATGCGGGCGGATATGAGTCGGGAGCGTCTCTGGGTACTGTGCCTTCACCCAGTCCCACATGTCGTCGCCGACCGGATAGAAGCTGATGTCGTCACCGGGCCCCGCGATGTAGCCGTCGAGGGACATGCCGACAAAGTAGACGAGTTTTCGCATATGACTACCTCTTTCGTGGTGCTGGATCGTCAGGCACGGGAGAACCAGGTGACCTGGGCGCCGTTGCCGAACTCCCGGCGCTCGGTCGGCGTGAACAGGGTCGGGTTGAACGCACCCGAGAAGGCGGATATGCCGCCGCCCGCGACGACCGGATAGCTCTTGACGATCATTTCGTCGAGTTCGTCGAGCAGTGCCGCGGCCAGCTTGCCGCCGCCGCACAGCCAGATATCGCCGCCCGACTCGGCTTTCAGTCGTCGCACCAGCCCAACCGGATCGCTCGCGACCACCTCGATCTGTGGATCATCGGTCGGGCCGAGGGTGCTCGAAATGACGTACTGCCGCATATGCGCATACGGACTGGCGACCCCCTCGGACAGCCCGGGTTCATAACTCCCGCGGCCCATCAGCACGGTGTCGAACCGCTTACTCGGTTCGTCCACCGCCATACCGACATGCGGCCGCACATGACTCGGTACGAAGTCCGGATACCGCGTCGTGATCCACTCCGTCATCTCGGCGTCGCGTGGATAGAAGTCGAACTCCCCTGCTGGACCCGCGATATAGCCGTCGAGCGATACGGCCACGTAGTAAACGAGTTTTCGCATATTCATACCGCCTGAAACGTTGTACTCTAAGTGAAGTGGTTTGAAGGTAGTACTACAGATGGAGTGGTGTCAAGTGCGGACGAATCCGGAGCGGCGGCAAGCGCTGCTCGATGCGGCGCTCGAGGTGTTGGCAAAGGAGGGCGCGCGCGGGCTCACCTTTCGGGCGGTGGACAAGGAGGCCGGGGCGCCCGCGGGTACTGCGTCGAATTACTTCGCCAACCGTGACGACCTGCTGACACAGGCGGGCGGGCGGTTCTACGAACGGTTGACCCCGAGTGCGGCCACCATGGCCGACCTCGCGACGGGCCCGAAAACGCGGGCGCATATCACCGAACTGATGCGGGAGACGGTCGGGCGCATCGAGGCCTTCCGTACCGGCTACCTGGCCATGCTCGAGCTGCGCTTGGAGGCGACGCGGCGACCGGAGTTGCGCGCGGTCATGACCGAGGCCGTGCGCGCGGATCTCGATTTCAATGTGCGCAACCATCTCGAGGCCGGACTGCCCGGCGACGAAAACTCGGTGATGCTGTTGTATCTGGCACTGAATTGGCTGATCGTGGATCGGCTCACGCTGCCGGGAATCTTCACCGAGGAGCAGAGCCAGGAACTGATCGAAGCCGCGGTCGATCGACTCGTCGGCGACGAGTGAAACGCCGCGTCGTACGGGGAACCCTTGTGACGCGCGTCACTGTCATTCGATAATGGGGCGATGATGGCGAATGTCGGAGACCGGCTCCTCGTGCACGGCCACGTTGTGGGACAGAGTGATCGCCACGGCGAAATCGTGGAAGTCCGCGGGCCTCAGGGCGCACCGCCGTATGTGGTGCGGTTCGACGACGGGCACGAATCGCTCGTCTACCCAGGTCCGGACGCGATCATCGAACCAACGCCGCACTGAGCCCCGGCACCAGCGGGCCCGCTCGCCGCGGGCCCGTTACCCCCTGTCCAGCCGCAGATGCGATACCTCGCGCACGATCGACATACGGTCCCGGCAGCTCCGGCGGCAAGTCCACTGATTCCGCCGATATCGCGGTTCATTCGAAAATACTGAACCGTAACTTGTTCTCGCCGTACATAATCGACCGTGATCACCCCGAGATATGCGGCCGATGTGGCTTCGGGCACTGACCGCTCGGTTGACTTGCGAATGTGTCGCTGGGCACAATTTGCCGATGTAGTTGGGCGGGGGCGGAGGTATGGAATGCGTACAAAGACCGATATCCGTTTCGTCGTCGACGCCGATCCCGAGCAGGTAATGGATGCACTGGCCGCGGTCGAGATGCTGCCGGAGTGGTCGACCTCCTACAGCGACGCCCGGGTCGCCAGCCGCGACGACGTGCTGCGACCGCGCCGGGTATTCGTAAAAGCGGAACTGATGGGCAGGTCGGATCTGCAGGTCCTGGAGTACGAATGGACCGAGACCCGCTCCTCCTGGGAGGTCACCGACAGCACCGAAGGGGTGAAGGGCGGCGGCTGGTTCGAGGTCACCGAGGGCGAGGAGGGCACCGATGTCTGGTATCACGTCGAGCTCTACATCCCGATCCCAATTCCGGGCATGCTGGTGAAACGGACCATGCGCCGCTCGAATGAGGCCGTCGTACAGAACTTCATCGAGTTCGCCGAGGGCTTCACCGAGAACGAGAACTATCAGGCGGTGTAGAACGCACCTGTCGCAGTCGGATGCAACGATGTGAACATGATCGGTTCCAAACGGGCACGCCTGTTGCCAACGGCCGAGGATGCGTCGGTAACGCAGCTCGAGTTGTTCTTCGACCTGGTGCTCGTCTTCGCGTTCACCATGGTCACCGGCCTGGTCGCACACGACACCAGCGCCAAGAACATGCTGCGGGCGGTGTTGGTACTCGCCGTCATGTGGTGGCTGTGGATCGCATACTCCTGGCTGGGCAATGTGGTGCGCGCGGACGAGGGCATCGCGCGGGTCGCCATGTTCATCGCGATGGGCGGTGGTTTCCTGGCGGCACTCACCATTCCGGAGGCCTTCGACGACGCGGCCGGCGGCTGGTACGGCCCGCTGGTCTTCGCGATCGCGTATCTGATTGTGCGCCTGGTGCATCTGGGCATGTTCGTGCTGGCCAGCGCCGAGGATTCGCAATTGCGCAACCAGGTGCTGCGCTGGAGTCTGGGTTCCATCACTATCGGGACCACCCTGCTCGTCATCGCCGCGATGACATCGGGGACGACGCAGATCGTGCTGTGGATCGCCGCGATCGTCGGCGATATGGGGTGGACCCTGCTGGCGGGCGAGGACTGGCGATTGAACTCGGCCAGCCATTTCTCCGAACGCTACGGGCTGATCACCATTGTGGCGCTGGGTGAATCGATCGTCTCGATCGGCATCGGCGTCGCCGGACTGCCCATTTCGTGGCCGATCGCCGTCGGATCGCTACTCGGACTCGTGGTTTCGGGTCTGCTGTGGTGGGCGTACTTCGATGTGGCGGCGCTGTCGGTGGAGCACGAGCTGCAGCAGGCCAACGGCGAGCGGCAGATCAAGATCGCCCGAAACTCCTACACCTTCTGGCATTTCCCGATGATCGCCGGGATCATCGGACTCTCGCTCGGGCTGAAGAAGGTGCTCTACTACGTCGGCGACGAATCTGCGCACAGCCTCAAAGACTCGCTGTCCGGGATACCGCTGTTCGCGCTGTACGGCGGTGTGGTGCTGTATCTGATCGCATTGGTCGGGTTCAAGCAGTACGCGACCGGGAACGTCACGGTGCCGCGTCTGGTGGCCGCCGTACTGCTGCTTGCGCTGATTCCGGCGGCCTGTGCACTGCCCGCGCTGGCGTCACTGGGGCTGCTGTGCGGTGTACTGGTGCTGCTGATCGTCTGGGAGACAATGCGTTACGCGGCGCCGCGCGACGAGATCAGGCACGCGGCACACGGCTGAGGTGGTAGCGCACGGTCTGTTCGTGCGGCGTCGGGCCGTGATTGGACGGCTCGACGCGCACCCCGGCGTGCACGGCGTCCCGGATCTGATCCACGTTCTCGCGGATCATGTCCGAAACCAGTTCGTCCGTGCGGGGATCGGCCAGCACCTGGAAGACGATGCGGAATGTGGTGTCGGCGACGAGTCGGATGATCTCGTCGTGAAACGGGATGTAGCGGACCCGTCCGGCCTGTGGATCCTTCTTGATGAGTTCGAGGATCATCTCGTCCATTTCGGCGCGGTTCTCCTCCAGCGCCGCCGCGATATTGCGGGTGTAGTGGCCCGCGCGCAGCACATGCGCGACCTCGTCCAGGATCGCGATCGTCATGGGGCGCTTGATGACTTCGACAATGGTTGTCACGAAGCGGTTCACCACTGCGGCGGTCACCCGATCGCCGAGTGCCCGATCGGCGACCCGGCCGAGGCGAACCGCGATCACCACGATCCGCAGCAATCGGAATCCGCGGAAGAACGGACTGGTCACCGGGATCATGCCGAGCACTTCGTACCAGTAGATGAACGGGAACGTCCACGGCCAGCCCGCGCGGCGCCAGCGCCAGAGGAATTCGACCGCGAATATCGCGCACACGGAGTAATCGAGCACCACGATCACGCGGTAGGTGTGCGCGGACACTTCGAAGAAGGTGACCCAGGTGACGAGCACGACCGAGACGACGGCCAGCGCCAGCATCACCAGGTCCGACCACAGCGCGGGCGGCTTGCGTGGAAAATCCAGCTTCGGCCATTCGTCGAGGCCGGGCGTGGTCGGCCTGGTTGGAGTTGCCACGTAAGGATCCCTTCGACGCCGAACGGTCCCGCCGACAGTAATACGCGCCGCGCCGGGCTACTTCCCAGCGCGGATGATCGCCTCGATATTGCGCTCGGCCAGCGCGGTGATCGTGAGCGACGGGTTGACCGTGCCGGTGCTGCCGGGGATAGCCGCACCGTCCATCACGTACAGGCCCGGGTGACCGTGCACGCGACCGTTGCCGTCGGTGGCCCGACCGAGCACCGCACCACCGAGTGGGTGCGCGGTGAACAGCGCGTTCGCGTCGTAGCCGAGTGCGCCGTATTCGACGAGGGCATTGGAGCGTTCAGCGATCCGGTGATCGACCGCGCGGGCGGCCGCCACGATATCGTCACGGTTCTTGGTCGACCAGGACAACCCGACCGTATTACGGGCGCGGTCGTAGCCGAAGCGGGCGCGGGCCGGATCGAGCACCATGCCCAATGAAGCGAGCGCGCCGGTCTCGAACGGAATGCCCGGAATGTACCAATTTTCGAGCGTGAGCGGCACGGCGGATTCGTCGAGGATCCGGCTCACGCTCGGCACGCCCTGACCGAAACCGGCCAAATCGCTGGCACCGCGAGCCAGCACCACATCACCGTTGGTGCCCCAGCCATCGCCGATGTGCTCGTTGAGGTTCGCCAGCGCGCCGGTCGCCTGGGCTCGCACCAGTAGCTCCGAGGTGCCGATCGAACCCGCGCCGAGGAACAGGCGGTCGCAGGTCAGGGTGCGGGTGCCGATCACCTCGCCGGTCGGCGAAAGTTTTGTCACGGTCACCGAATAGCGGCCGCCGGATTCCTGCGCGATGGCATCGACGCGGTGCCCCGGATAGATGGTGGACTTGCCGGTGCCCTCGGCGTACCGAAGGTAGTTCTGGTCGAGGTCGAACTTCGCGCCGTTGGAGTTGCCGAGATTACTGCGCGCCACGGTCGCCGAAGGCCTTGTGGTGCCGGCGATTTCGCCGCGCAGCACATCCCAGTTGAAGATCGAGTCATTGGCGAGCGGCTGATAGCCCGCTCTGCGCACCTGCTCGTCCCAGGCCCGGGAATGCGCGAACGGCGAAGCGGCGTAGAGGTCCGCAGGAATCGGGCTGAGCCGCAACATCTCCCGGACCCGAGGGTAGTAGACCTGCGCCATTTCGCCGTAATCGACCGTACCGCCGAAGACGTGGTCGAAGAAGCGGCGCTCGGGCGCGACCATGGCACCGGAGAAGACGATCGAGCCGCCACCGACAGCAGCGGCCCGCCATACGTCGATGCCCGGATACTCGACGCAATCGAGCACCCCACCGAAGCTGGCGAAATGCATCGGAACCTTGGTGACGCCGGTGAAGTTGGTGCGATGCCAGAAACCGCGGCCGTCGGGCAGATCGTCACCGGTGAAGATTTCCCGCCATGGATCGTTCGGCCAGCGCGAACCGCGCTCCAGCACGGTATTGGCGATGCCGGCCTCGGCCAGGCGCAGTGCGGTGACCGACGCGCCGAAGCCGGAGCCGATCACGATCGCGGGCGAATGCTCGGGCGGATCGGGAAGTGGCGCAAAGATTTCCGGGACCCACATGCGGAAAAAGTTGTCCCAGATCGGGTCTGCGGCATCGGCCGTCGCCCTATCCAGTGCGGTACTCGCGACACCCAGCATCGCGGCCGCACCGGCTGCCTTGAAAAAGGCACGTCTGTGCACCTGGCCACCTCCCTCATCATGCATGGCCGAGCGCAGACTACCGGGATTCGGGAGTCCTGAACAGTGGTAGTCGAAGGATACCGACGATCTTGGTCGAGCGGTTTCCAGTACTGGCGTTTCAGTCGGTGAACGGCGCTTTGTCCGGCTTACAGGTAGCGCCGGGCGCGGGGAGTTGCAGGTCCACAAGGTAGTGCTCCTGCAGACGACCAGCGCAGTCGCTCACCACCAGGTGGCCGTAGCCGCCCTCGACGATCACCAGCCTGGCATTGACCAACTCCTGCTGGGCCCGGCGGGCGGCCGTCAGCGGGGTGACCGGGTCGAAGCGGTTGTTGAACAGCAGGGCGGGTTTATCCGAGCGCAGAATCCACGGCCCGGTTATGCGCTGCGGATACCCCTTCGCCGGTGCCGGCCAAGCACCGCAGGCCTGTCGCAGATACAGCCACATTGGACCGTAATGCGGTGCGGTACCGGCTAATTCGGCCGCCATGAGAGGCCATTGCTCCGGTTCGCGGCCGAAGCTGTTGTCCGCACACGAGATTGCGGTGAAGGCGTCGAGGAAGTCCTCGGTGAAGCCGCCCGCGTCCAGAATCTGCTGTACGACATCGGGATCGCCCGCCGATCCGCGCTCCAATTCGGTGAGCAGTTCGGCCAGTGCGGGCCAGCCCTCCTTCGTGTCGTAGAGCATGGTGGCGTGTGCGGGCAGCATCTCGGTGAGGGTTACCGCGCGGGTGTGCGCACCCTGACCGACCACGATGGGTCCCTGGCGCAGCCGGTCCAGTACGGCGTCGTTGCGGGTGCGCAGTGCGGCCGGATCGGTTTTGGTCGGCCCCGCGAAGACGCAATGCGGTTGTCCGGCTTCGGCACACAGCCGCAGGAACTCCGCGAGCACCTCCTCGGTGCCCGCCGCGGAGTCGGCGATCTGCGCGCGCGAAGCGTTGGTGTAGGCGTCCGGGTCGATCATCGACCCGAGTTGCAGCGCACGGACCCGGTCGCCGAAGAGCGCGCCGTACACCTCGCCCAGATAACTCGCGTAGGACCCGCCCGTGTAGGTCATGGTCGTCTCGCCGACCGCGCGGCGCAGCAGATCCAGATCACGGGCGGCATCGACGGTGGTCAGGTGCGCCAGCAACTCCGGGCTGTGCGCGGCGCAACCGGCAGCCAGTTCGCGGGCATTGCGCGCGGCGGTGGCCTCCTGTTCGGCATTCGTCGGCGGAAGCCGGAAATCGGACCAGAACCGGTGCCGCTCTTCGGCATTCGCGAAACAGCGCACCTGACCGCTGCGCCCGATACCGCGCTGATCGAAGGTGATCACGTCGAATCGGCGGGCCACCTCACCGGAGGACAGCACACTGTGGCTCGCCCATTTGAAGCCCGAACCGCCGGGTCCGCCGACCGCGCTGAACAGAGTGCCGATGCGACGGTCCTGATCGGCGGCGGGCTGTTTGATGAGGGCCAGCGCCAGCGTCGGACCGTTGGGCTGCGCGTAGTCGATCGGGACCGCGGCCGTCGCGCACTGATACTTGCTCAACTCCGATTCGGGGCACTGGGCCCAATCGAGTTTCGGAGTCGGTGCCGAATCGGCTTGTGCGACCAGTTCGGCGACCTGCGAGACCGCTTCGCTCTGCCGGAAGCACGAAACCAATGTCGGCACCAATACGGTCGTCAGCGCCAACCCGACGATCTTCCACCCGCGCATACCGATCATCCTGCGTTGCGGACCAGGCTGCCGTCGTCCTCCTTTGGGACCAATCCGCCACAAGTACGACCGCACTAGGGGTTTCGCATCTCGAGTGCCACGTACTTCCTCCGTATCCGGTCGAACCGCGCTGGTCGACAAGACTATTGCGGCTAGGGCGTGTTTCATAAGTGCTGAGGGGTGATCGCCGCCGTCGTGATTGCGGCTGAAAGTCGTTGCCGGAGTGGGTGTGTCGATGCCGTGAGAT
>NZ_JBFANH010000067.1:0-16579 GCF_040674755.1 Nocardia sp. NPDC049737
TGCCTGCGCTTCGATGGCTCGGACGTGAGAGGGGCCGCGAATGGGTCGCTCGTAAGACTTGCTTCGTTGTGGTTGGTGATGCGGGGCGTTCGGCATCCGGTGCGCGGGTGCTGGATGGTCGAGGCTCGTGACTTCGTTGCCTGCGCTTCGATGGCTCGGACGTGAGAGGGGCCGCGAATGGGTCGCTCGTAAGACTTGCTTCGTTGTGGTTGGTGATGCGGGGCGTTCGGCATCCGGTGCGCGGGTGCTGGATGGTCGAGTCCCGCCACGTCGTTGCCTGCGCTTCGACGGCTCGGACGCGAGAGGGGCCGCGAACGGTCGCTCGTAAGACTCGTTCCGTGGTGGTTGGTGATGGTGGGGCGTTCGGCAGTTGGTGTGCGCGGGTGCTGGATGGTCGAGACTCGCGACTTTGTTGTATGCGCTTCGACGGCTCGGACGCGAGACGGGCCGCGAACGGTCGCTCGTAAGGCTTACTCCGTGGTGGACTGTGAGTGGGCAACCCTCGCTGCGATCCAGACGGACGCAGGACCCGGTTGGGCGTTGGGTAGACTGTGCTTCCGGCCACCGCCTCGATACGGCAGGTAGCTGCAGCACACGAGTGTTGCGCGTCGAACCGTAGGAGACACGACCATGCCGGCAATCGTCCTGATCGGCGCCCAATGGGGCGACGAGGGTAAGGGCAAAGCGACCGATCTGCTCGGTGGCAGGTTGCAGTGGGTGGTCCGGTACCAAGGCGGCAATAACGCCGGCCACACGGTCGTTCTGCCCAATGGGGACAAGTTCGCACTGCATCTGATCCCGTCCGGGATTCTCACGCCGGGCGTGACGAACGTAATCGGCAATGGTGTCGTGGTCGATCCCGGCGTCCTGCTCGCAGAGCTGGCCGGACTGGAGGAGCGCGGCGTCGACACCTCCGGCCTGCTGCTCTCGGCCGACGCGCACTTGATCATGCCGTACCACGTGGCCATCGATAAGGTCACAGAACGCTTCCTCGGCAATAAGAAAATCGGCACCACAGGTCGCGGCATCGGTCCGTGCTATCAGGACAAGGTCGCCCGCGTCGGCGTGCGCGTTGCCGATGTGCTCGACGAGAAGATCCTGACCCAGAAGGTCGAGGCGGCCCTGGAGTTCAAGAACCAGGTCCTGGTGAAGATCTACAACCGGCGCGCGTTGGACCCGCAGCAGGTGGTGGATGAGGTCCTCGGACAGGCAGACAGTTTCAAGCACCGCATCGCCGATACCCGCCTGGAACTGAATCTGGCGCTGGAGCGCGGCGAGACCGTCCTGCTGGAGGGGTCGCAGGGCACACTGCTCGATGTGGACCACGGCACCTATCCGTATGTGACTTCGTCCAACCCGACCTCGGGCGGTGCGGCGGTCGGCGCGGGCGTCGGACCGAACAAGATCACGACCGTGCTCGGCATCCTGAAGTGCTACACCACCCGCGTCGGTTCGGGTCCGTTCCCGACCGAACTATTCGACAATTTCGGCGAATTCCTGGCCAAGCAGGGTGGTGAGGTCGGCGTGACCACCGGCCGGGCCCGCCGCTGCGGCTGGTTCGATGCGGTCATCGCGCGCTACGCGACCCGGGTCAACGGGGTCACCGACTACTTCCTCACCAAACTGGACGTCTTGTCGAGTCTGGAGCGGGTGCCGATCTGCGTCGCCTACGAAATCGACGGCAAGCGGGTCGAGCAGATGCCGACCACACAGACCGAATTCCACCACGCCAAGCCGATTTACGAAGAGATGCCCGGTTGGTGGGAAGACATTTCACATGTGAAGACGTTCGAGGAATTGCCTGCCAACGCCCAGGCCTATGTCTTGCGCCTGGAGGAGTTGTCCGGCGCCCGCATCTCCTGTATCGGCGTCGGACCGGGGCGTGACCAGACCATTGTCCGCCACGACGTACTCGGTTAGCGGCCGAAACAGCTGAGCTGGTGCGGCCGTTCATGGTTCGTTGTCCTCGATCATGATCCGTGACGAACTACAGTAAGAGCTATGGCTCGGAACTGGCCGATTATCGAGCGCGAGACCGAGTTCGAAGCGATCCGCGCGGCACTCACCGGAACTGAATATGTCGGTGCGGTATTGACGGGCGACGCCGGAGTCGGGAAGACGACGCTGGCGAGACAGGCGACGGCCGCGGTAGGCGGCAATGTCCGGTGGGTGGCGGGTACGGAATCGGCCCGCAGCATCCCATTGGGCGTATTCGCCCATATGGTCGGCGTTTATACGGCGCACGATCCGGTGACATTCATGTCCGCCGCGCGCGAGGCGCTGCTCGCCGACGGACACGCGATCATCGGTGTCGACGATGCGCATCTGCTCGATCAGCTCTCGGCCACACTGCTGTTGCAGCTGGCCATCGATAAGGCCGCCCATATCGTCGCGACCGTGCGCAGCGGGGTGCAGGTGCCAGATGCGGTCACCTCGTTATGGAAAGACGGCCATCTGCTGCGCATCGACCTCACTCCGTTCACCCAGCAGCAGAGCGTCGATCTGGTCGAGTCGATGCTCGGCGGGCAGTTGGAGGGCTTCACCGCCAACCTGATGTGGGAGTCCTCCGGCGGAAACGCTCTGTTCCTCCGGCATTTGGTGGAGGGCGCGCTGGAGGCGGGCTCGCTGCGTCAGGTGAACGGCGTCTGGCAGCTACGCGGCCGGGCTGCGGTGACCTCGGAATTGGCTGCGCTACTGGAGGATCGGGTGGAGCAGCTGCCCGAACCGGTGCTGCGGGTGCTCGAACTGCTCACCTTCTGCGAGCCAATCGATCTCGACGTGCTCTCCGAACTGGCGGGCGAGGAGGCCGTGGAGGCCGCCGAAACCCGCGGACTGATCAGGGTTGTCGAGAACACCCACCAGTTGATCGTGCGCTACAACCATCCGCTGTTCGGTGAGGTCATCCGGCGCCGGCTCGGCATCGCCTCGGCCCGGCGGCTGCGCGGTCGGCTGTACTCCTCGCTCAGGGAACGGCCGATCAATTCCGCGCCAGACCGCATCCGGTTGGCCGAATTGGCTTTGGACAGTGATAAATCCGCCGATCTCGAACTCTTCGAGGCGGCCGCCGCCGATGCGATCGGGCTGGCCAATCTGCCGCTCGGTGAGCGTTTCGCCAGGGCCGCCGTGGAACGTCGCGGCGGGGTGGAGGCCGCGGATCTGCTGGCTCGGGCGCTGCTGTGGCAGGGCCATCGCATCGAGGCCGAGCGCACCCTCGCCAGCTTCGACCCGGATCAGATGAACGAGGTCCAACTGGGCCGCTGGGGCAGCACCCGGGTCTCGAATCTGTTCTGGGCCATGGGTGATGCCGAGCGTGCCGACGAGGTGCTCGCAATGCTGCGTGGCAAGGTGCAGCATCCGAAGATCATTGCCACCTTCGAGGGCTTGGCCGCGGCGTGTGCGGTCCACGAAAATCTGCTCGAGGACGCGTTTTCCGGGGCCGAGTCGGTGATGGAGACCGAAGGCGCACCGCCGTGGGCGGTTTGGTGGGCGGCCTTCGGCGGCGGCCTGGCGCTGGCGCTGATGGGTAAGGGTGAGGCAGCGCGTCAGTACGCGGCCCGCGGGCATCAGGTGGAGTCGCATATCGATGGACTCAACCGGTTCATCTCGACCCATGCCGAGGTGCTCGCGCTGATCTGCACCGGTGATCTCGAGGCCGCACGCCGTCGTGCCACAGGGTATTTCGGCTATTCGGCACCGGGCCAGTACCTGGCGTGGGGCATGTCGAAGATCTTGCAGGGCAGCGTCGACGTGGCGCAGGGCCGCTTCCTGGACGGTATCGAACATCTCGAACAGGCACTGGCCGCGCTCACCGCCGAGGGCGCCGCCGCCTGGCATATTCCGGCGAGAATCCGTCTGGCCGAGGCATATTCGGCGCTCGGCCGACCGGCGGAGGCGGCCGAATCCATTGCCGAGGCGGCCGCTCGCGGTGGCAGGCACAGCGCGGTCTACGACCCGCAGTTGGAACTCGCGCGCGCCTGCGCGGCCGCCGCGGAGGGCACCGTCACCCCCGCCATCCGATTGGCCATGGGCGCCGCCGACGCTGCGGCGCGCGCACATCAGCACGCCATCGAGGCCATGGCACTGCATACCGCCGCACGCTTCGGCGACCATGCCGTGGCAGGGCGACTCGCCGACCTGGCCGCCCGGGTCGACGGGAGCCTGGTGCAGGTCCAGGCCCGTCACGCGGTGGCACTCGCCGCGCACGACGGACCCGGACTGGACGCGGCCGCAGCCGAATTCGAGCGCATCGGCGCCATGCTCTCGGCCGCCGATGCCGCCGCCCAGGCCGCATCCGCCCATGAACGCGCCGGTGACCGCCGTCGCCTGCTCGAATCCGCCGCCACCGCAAACCGTCTCGCCGCGGCGTGCGGTGGTGCGAGCACGCCAGCTCTGCGTCAAGCGGCTCAGCCCCTGCCACTGACCTCCCGTGAACGTGAAATCGCGAATCTTGTTGCGGCAGGGCTGTCCAACCGTCAAATCGCCGATCGCCTCACCGTTTCCGTCCGCACGGTCGAGGGGCACCTCTACCGAGCCTGCATCAAGATGGACGTCACCGACCGCGAGTCACTCGGGGCGCTGATGCGCGGCGAATCCTCCGGCGGGGGAGCGAGCTGACTTCCGCGGGCTGCCGGTCGGTCTTCGGTGCGGACGCTTGTTTGAATCACGGCGGCGTTATTCAGTGATGCGCCAGGTGATGTCGAAGCGGACGAGGGCATCGAGGAGTTCTTCGGCATCGAAGGCTTCGGCTACGGACAAGGTGCCGGGCTTGGTTGTTCCGTCGGCCAGGCGCACTGCGATTTCTACCGCTTCCAAAGCTGAATCGCGGTAGGAGTCGACGCCGCTGACGACACCACGGGCCGAATGCCCGTTGGTGTCATAGGCATCCACGACCACGTCGTAGCGGAGGTCGGAGCTCGGCTCGGCAGGGAGCGATTCGATGATTTCCTCGGTGAATGAGCCAAGGAGGTCGTGGATGGCGATGTCCAGGACGCCTTCCACGTACGACACATCGGTGTGTCTGGGGATAGTGATCACCGGCGGCTGCGGGAATTTCGCGACGGTCGTGGCCGCGGTGTGGCCGGGGAATGTCATCTCGGCGTGCCGGGCGGCGGTGCCGGTGCGCAGTTCGCCGTCCTGGAAGTGCCAGCCGCCGCCGCGGAACCAGTCGAGGCTGGCGAAGACCGTTTTCGCGCTGCCCTTGGAACCGTTGCCACCGCTCTTGCTCAGATGGCTGAGCACGATCTCGACCGGTCCGGTCAGTCGGCGCGCGGTCAGGTGGGCGAGCAAGTCGCCCGCCACATTGTTATCGGTGACACCGGGGATCACCGTGACGCCCGCGGCCTCGGCCTTCGCACCGTACTCGTCGAATACCCGCTTCAGGAAAAGCTGTTCGCCGGACAGATCGGTGTAGTGCGCCCCGGCCGCGATGGCTGCCGCGAGTACCGGCTCGCCATTGTGCACATAGGCGGACAGGCTGCTGATGACGGCGTCCGCGCCGGTGAAGGCGGCGACCAGGGCGTCGTGATCGGTGAGTGTCGCGACTCGGATCTCGGCGTCCGGGACCCCGGCTGCCTCGGCCGCCGCCCGCATTCGAGAGGCACTGCGGCCGACCAGGATCGGGTCAATCCCGCGCCGGTGTAATTCGGTGAGCAGGTAGCTGCCGGTGTGGCCGGTCGCGCCGTAGACGGCAATCTTCGTCGTTGTCATGAGTACGACATTATGGATCATATGTGCGTAAATGAATGGCTGATCCGCGCTGGGTGATGTCTGAAACGCTCACTGCGGAGAGTATGGTGATCAGGTGGACATCCTCAGCGAAACCATCGCCGCCATCCGCACCGGCAACCCGACCTCCGGCCTGTTCATCCGGCACGCGCCGTGGGGCCGCGCCTATCCGGTCGTCCCCGGCGCGGGTTTCCATGTGGTGCTGCAGGGTTCGTGCGTGGCGGTGCCGACCGGCGGTGAGCCCATCGCGCTCGGTGTCGGCGACGTTCTTTTCATGCCGCGCGGTGCCGACCACGACTTACTCGACCGCCTGGACAGTGCGGTCACCGAGAAGGCGCAACCGGGGGAGCCGCGCGAGATCACCGGACCAGGTGCGCGTACCGCCCTGCTCTGTGGCGCATATGAACTCGGCAGGCAACGCAGCCACCCGCTGCTCGACGAACTTCCCGAATTCATCCATCTGCCAGCACGTCCCGGTCGTCACCCGTCCTTGCGAGCCGCCGTCGACCTGCTCGCCGCAGAGGTCGCCGAGCCGAAACAGGGCAGCGATGCCGCCGTGCCCGCCATTCTGGAGACCCTGCTCCTGTTCATGCTGCGCGCCTGGTTCGACGAGCAGGCCGTCGGCGAACCCGCCACCGGTTGGGCGGGCGCCTTCGCCGATCCGGCGGTCGCGGCCGCGCTGCGCGCCGTGCACGAGGCGCCGGCTCGCACCTGGACGGTCCCCGACCTCAGCGATATCGCGGGCGTCTCCCGAGCCACCCTGGCCCGCCGCTTCACCGCCACGGTCGGCGAACCGCCGTTGGCCTACGTCACCCGCTGGCGCATGCTCACCGCCGCCCGCCTGCTCCGCGACACCGACAGCCCGCTCGGCACCATCGCCCGTAAGGTCGGCTACACCTCAGAATTCGCCTTCGCCAAGGCCTTCAAACGCGAATACGGCCAAGCTCCTGGCCAATACCGCCGCGCCGAGGACCAGCCTCCACTGATCGCGGTCTGATCAGCCGAGTTTGCTCACACCCACGGTGGTTGCCGCACGCCAGGACTGGCGAACGCTGGCCGTTGTGCTACGGGTGGACTTCGATCCGCTGCCGTTCGACGCGGACGCAGCTACGCGGTACGGCACTTTGGTGGCGTTGACCATTGCGGCGAAGCGAGATCCCGAACCGCGCAGGATGGACCTGCTGATTGCGGCGATAGCGTCGGCCCGCGGGCTGCCGCTCTACACGCGCAACGGTAAGGATTTCCGTGGGCTCGAGAGCATGCTCGATATTGTCGCGATCTGATGCGGCAAGCGGTCAGCTGAACGGGGTGTTCGGGCGGTCTTGGAGTTCGCCGTCCAGGTAGATGTCGACCTTTTCGTTGTAGAAGCAGGCCAGGCCCGCGATCTTCTGGCTTTCCGGCAGTGGGGTGCGGTAGCCCCAGACGATGTCCGGGTAGTCCTTGCCGTCGATGTGGACGGTCCAGTAGTCGGCGGTGCCCTTGTAGGGGCAGCTGGTGTGGGTGCCGGAGGGCTTCAGTAGGTCTTGGCGGACATCGGTCAGGGGGAGGTAATACCTTGCCGGGAGGCCGGTTTCGAAGAGGATGCGCGGGGAGTGCGAGTCGGCGACGGTGGTGCCGTCGATCTCGACGCGGATATGGCGGGAGCTGGCGAGGATGTCGACGCGGGTGTACGGATCGCGCGGGTGGACGTAGACCGGCTCGTCCTCTTCGAACCATTCGTCCATGGCGTTCCAGTCCAGGCGCACCAAGTCGTTCAGTTCGGTGAACGGGGAGTCGTGGTAGCGAACGGCGGCTCCAGCAGCGGTGGTGCCGTCGACGATCACGTCGTAGCCGGTCGCGGTGCCACGGCTCGGGGATTTCGCGCTGGTGCCGTTCGGCTCGAGTTTCGCGTGCAGATCCGCGACGGGCAGATAGTAGGTCGGGTAGTGCGGACTCTCCCAGACCAGGACCGGACGGACGGTGTCGGCGACCAACTGGCCGCCGAGGTAGACCCGGACTCGCTTCTGGCTGGTCGCTACCTTGACTCGGCCACGCTTCTCATCGGTCATACTCTCCGACCGTACTCCGGTCCGACCAGTCGAATCGGCTATCGCGACGTGGACAGATGCCGCGGCACTGACTTCTTCAGTGCCTCCAGCAGTTCCTTCATATCGCTTTCCATCCGGGCCAACCGTTCGATATCGAAACCGGTGAGCTTCGCCGCCATCGCCTCGCCGAAGGCGCCGCGGGCATGTGTCAAACGAGTGCGTCCGGCCAGGGTGAGCTCGACGACGACGGCCCGGGAATCATCCGGATCCTTGCGTCGGGAGGCGTATCCATCCGCGACGAGCTTGCCGATCAGCGCCGTTGCCGCCGGCTGTGAACATCGATCGATGCGAGCGAATTCGCTGACGCGCACCGCGCCGTGTTCGTCGAGCACCGCAAGTGCGCGCAGCACGGCTCGCGGCAGGTCGTCGCCGCTGATCACCCCGGCCAGCCGGGTCAGCCGGCCCGCGGTGACGAGGAGGTTGACCACGATGTCATCTGCTGTTGCCACCTGAGCCCGCTGCACACAATATTATTACATACGCTAACTATCTATGGCCAGGGTGTGCGCGGTCGGTAGCGGAGCGGGGATATCAGGCGGGTTGTGGCAGCGGCCTGTGCGGTTGCCCGAACAACTGCGCATCACCGTGCGCGCGCTTGAAGAACAAATGCGCGTCATGTTCCCAGGTAATGGCGATGCCGCCGTGCAACTGCACCATCTCGGCCACGATGGTCGTGAACGTCTCCGAACAGTGCGTCCGCGCCGCCCAGACATCCTCCGCGGCCGACGAGCTCTGCTCCGCCACGGCGACCGTTGCCGCATAGGACGCGGATTTGGCCGATTCCACCAGCACATACATATCCGCCATGCGGTGCTTGAGCGCCTGGAAACTGCCGATCGGCCGTCCGAACTGCACCCGGGACTTGGCGTACTCGACCGTCATCTCCAGACACCGTTCCGCGGCACCGACCTGTTCAGCAGCCACTGCGGCCCAAGCGATTTCATGCAGGCGGACGATGAGCGCCGGATCCGCCGAACCGAGCCGCCGCGCCGGAACCGTCGCAAACGTGATTTCGGCCAGCTTGCGAGTGGGATCCATGGTCGCGACCGCGCGACGCGTCACGCCCGCGGCACCCGACTCGACCTCGAACAGGCCGTCAGAAGTCACAACGAGAAGGGTGTCGGCATGCAACCCATCGAGCACGTAATGTGCTGTGCCGGAAAGCGTTCCGTTTTCGGAACGCACACCCGGCTCGGCCCAACCACCGGTGCCCGCCCAGCACACCGCGAGCGTGCGAGTACCTTCGGCAACTTCGGGCAGCAGCCGCTCACACGCCGCACGGTCGCCGGACAACAGCACCGCCTGCGCACCGAGCACGGCTGAACCGAGCATTGGCACCCCGGCCAGCGTGCGCCCCAATTCGGTTACCACCAGCAGGGATTCGACCAGGCTGGCACCGAACCCGCCGTATTCCTCCGGAATCGCAAGCGCCGCCACGCCGACCTGCTCGCACAACAGCCGCCACAGCTTCTCGTCGTAGCCGAGTTCGGTATCCATTGCCGCGCGTACCGCGGCGGATCCGGCATGCTTGGTGAGCAGCGCCCGGACCGAAGCGACGAATTCCTGGTGTTCGGTGGTGGGCCCACCCGTCGCCCGACCGCCCCCCATCGAAACGCTACGCGATGCGCTCATTTCATACCTCGCAAAGCCCGGTCCCGCACAGCCTCATCGCGCAGCGCGCGGGCAATTCGGGAACGATGCAGATCCGTTGTGCCCCAGGCCGACCGGAGCGCTGTCACCCTGGTCAACCACAGCGACAGGTCGTACTCGGCGGTGTACCCGATCGCGCCGTGCACCTGCAGGGCAGCCCGAGCCGCCCGATAAGCCGCATCACCGCAGGCGATCACGGCAGCCGAAACATCGCGACCGCGCGTGGCTTCACCCATTGTCAATGCCGCCCGGTAGAGCAGCGGTTCGGCCAGATCCAGCCCGATCAGCACATCGGCCAACTTCTGCTTCACGGCCTGGAATTCGCCGATCGGCTTACCGAACTGCTTGCGCTGCTTGGCATATTCCGTCGCCGCAGCCAGTAGTGCCCGTCCAGCACCGAGCAGCTGCGCCGCATTGGCCAGCGCACCGGTATCGAAGGCGGCCGCAACGGCCTCGAGCACCTGCTGACCCTCGGCGACAACAGCATCGGATTCGATGACGAACAGTCGCCGCGCCGGATCGACTGATCGCACCAGCCCCGCGCGATGTCCGGTGCGGAGCTGATTACCGTCGGCGATCAGCACCACCTCGGCGGCATCCGCATCCAATGCGACCGTGCCGTGATCGGGTGAAGTGAATGCCAACGTGCCGAGCACAGCACCCTCCGTGAACCCGGGCAGCCAGCGTCCGGCCAATTCGGTATTCGGAAGGGCTTGCAGCAGAGCGGGTATCGCGGCCGCCGTCTCGACCAGCGGACCGGGTGCGGCGGCGCGGCCGATTTCCTGGAATGCGACGGCCAGATCGATCGGCTCCGCACCGACACCGCCGTGCCGCTCCTCGACGGCGAGACCGAGCGCACCCGCACCGGCCAGCTGCCGGATGAGCCCACGCCCGGGCCGGGGATCGCCCGCGGCCCAGTTGCGTACGGCGGCGGGAGTCCGTCCGGCATCGAGCAGTTTGCGCAGGCTGGTGCCGAAGTCGAGTTGTTCCTGGCTGAGCGCGAATCTCATCGGCTGCTCCCTCTCGGTAGTCCGAGCAGCCGCTCGGCGATGATATTGCGCTGAATCTCATTGGTACCGGCATAGATCGGGCCGGACAGCGAGAACAGGTAGCCGTCGGTCCACGGCCCGGACCGCTCGGCGGCACCACCGAGTACCTCCAGCGCGGTCTCGTGCATGGCGATATCCAGTTCGGACCAGAACACCTTGGTGATCGAGGATTCCGCGCCCAGCTTGCCGCCCTCGTTCAACCGGGTGACCGTGCCGAAGGTGTGCAGCCGATAGGCCTCGCTGCCGATCCAGGCGTCCACCACCGCATCTCGCTGTGCGGTATTGGTTCGGTCGCCGGTGTCGAGCCAGAGATCGACGAGGCGCTGCGCGGTGGCGCTGAAGCGTCCAGGGGACCGCAGCGACAGTCCACGCTCGTTGCTCGACGTGCTCATCGCGACCCGCCAGCCGTCGCCGGGTGCGCCGATCACATCGCGATCCGGTACGAAGACATCGTCGAGGAAGATTTCCGCGAATCCCGGCTCCCCATCCAACTGCGGAATCGGCCGCACGGAAATACCATCCGCGGACAGCGGGAACATCACATAGGTGAGTCCGCGATGCCGACCCCGGCGGCTGCGGTCAGGCTCGGAGGCGGCAGCCTGCGTAACCATGGAGGGCCCCGCATCCGCCGCGTCGGGATCGCTGCGGAACAGCCCGAATGCCCAATCCGCGAATGATGCTCGCGAACTCCAGGTCTTCTGGCCGCTCAGCAGCCAGCCGCCGCTGGTGCGCCGCGCGGTCGAGCGGATACCGGCCAGATCGCTGCCCGCCTCCGGCTCGGACCAGGCCTGCGCCCAGATATCGTCACCGCGCGCCATCCGCGGCATGATCCGTTCCAGCTGCTCCGGCGTTCCATGTTCGAAAAGCGTTGGTGCCAGCAGGAATATGCCGTTCTGGCTGACCCGCCCCGGCGCCGCCGCGGCGTAATACTCTTGCTCGAAGAGCACCCACTCCAGCAGCGAGGCATCGCGTCCGCCGTACTCCTGCGGCCAGGCGACGACCGACAGCCGCGCCTCGGCGAGTGTGCGCTCCCATTCGCGATGCGCCTCGAACCCGGCCTCGGTATCCATCGAAGGCAGCGGTTTCGCGGGTTTGTTGGCGGCGAGAAATTCGCGAACTTCGCGCTGGAATTCCTGTGTCGCCTGATCGAGATCCAGATCCACTACGTTGTCCCGTTCTGCTCGGACGTCGAGGCCGCGGTCGTCGCATCGGCCTTCATCGACTTTGCGTTCATACCGCCGAGCGAATCCGCGCCGACCTCGGCATTGTGCGCATGCGCGAAGTGGTGCAGGCCGAATACCGAATCCATACCCGCCCGCATCCCCATCAGATCCTCGGCCTGATTGACCGCCTTCTTGGTCAGCGCGAGCCCGAATTGCGGCATGGTGGCGATCTTTTCGGCCAGTGCGAGGGTTTCGGTTTCGAGCTGGTCGCGCGCTACGACGCGATTGACCATGCCCCATTCCTTGGCCTGCGCCGCATCGAAGCGGTCCCCGGTGAACAGGAACTCCTTCGCCGCGCGCGGGCCCATCACCCACGGGTGCGCGAAGTACTCCACGCCCGGAATGCCCATGCGCACAACGGGATCGGAGAAGAAGGCGTCATCGGAGGCGATGATCAGATCGCAGACCCAGGCCAGCATGAGCCCGCCCGCGATGCAGGCGCCCTGCACCATGGCAATGGTCGGCTTCGGAATTTCCCGCCAGCGCCGGCACATGCCGAGGTACACCTCGAGCTCGCGCGCGAAGCGCTGGTCACCGCCGACCTTGTCGACGTGATCCCACCAGAGTGCGGCCTTGTTCTGGTAGCGCACATGGTGATCACGGCCGGGAGTGCCGATATCGTGCCCGGCGCTGAAGTGTTTTCCATTGCCCGCCAGGACGATTACGCCGACCTCGGGATCCTCGACCGCACGCTCGAAGGCGGCGTCGATGGCGTAGGTCATCACCGAGTTCTGCGCATTGCGGTAGTCGGGCCGGTTGAGCGTCACGATGGCGACTCGACCCCGCCGTTCATACGTGACCACGTCCGGCTCATAGGGGATCTCGGACATTACGACTTCTCCTCACGTAGCTCACGTTTCAGCACTTTCCCGGCCGCGCTATAGGGCAATTGGTCCCGGAATTCGATGAACCGCGGCACCTTGAAATTCGCCAGCACCGTGCTCGCATGTGCGAGCACCTGCTCCTCGGTCAGCGCCGCGCCCGGCTTGCGCACCACAAATGCCTTGCCCACCTCGCCCATTCGGGTATCCGGCACCCCGACGATTGCCGATTCGGCAACCCCGTCGAGCCGGGCCAGCGCCTGTTCCACCTCCGCCGGATACACATTGAACCCGCCGGAGATGTACATGTCCTTGAGTCGATCGGTGATCTTCAGATAGCCGCGCTCGTCGATCGTGCCGATATCACCGGTGTGCAGCCAGCCGTCGGTATCGATGGTTTCGGTGGTGCTTTCCGGATCGTTGAGGTAGCCGAGCATGACATTCGGGCCGCGCAGCAGCACCTCGCCCTGCTCGCTCAGCCGCAGTTCGAAATCGGCGATCGGGCGGCCGCAGGTGCCCGCGATGGTCGCGGCATCGTCGTCCGCGCGGCACATGGTGCCGAATCCGGAGGCCTCGGACAGTCCGTAGCCGGTGATGACGACGTCGAAGTCGAGTTCCGAACGCATGCGCTCGACCAGCACCACGGGTACGGTCGCGGCGCCGGTTACGGCGACCCGCAATGTGCTCAGGTCGTAGTTATCCCGGTCCGGGAAGTCCAGGATCGTCTGGTAGATGGTCGGCGGTCCGGGCAGTACCGTGATTTTCTCTTCGCCGACCAATCGCATGGTCACCGGCACATCGAAGGTCGCCTGCGGAATGATCGCCGCGCCGGTCGCCAGGCACGCGAGAATGCCCGCCTTGTAACCGAAGTTGTGGAAGAACGGGCTCACCACCAGATACCGATCGGAGCTGTTGAGGGTGGTGCATTCGGCCCAGGCCCGCACCACCGACAGTGCCTGCCGATGCGCGACCAACGTGCCCTTGCTGCGTCCGGTGGTGCCAGAGGTGAACAGGATGTCGGAAATATCCTCGGGGTCGACGCCTTCGGCGCGCTGCACCGCATCGGCCAGCGGGACAGATTCGGCTAGTCCCGCCAGCTGCGACCAGTTCAGCGCGCTGGGATCGGCGGTATCCGACTCGACCGGAATGACCACCACCGTATCGATATGCAATTCCGGTGCGGCGGCACGCAATTCGGCCAACCGATCCCGGCCGAGGAAGGTTCCGGCAATGAACAGCGCCTTGGCCTCGACCCGCTCCAGTACGTCGGCGGCCTCATCCGCGACGTAGCGGGTATTCAATGGCACCAGTGCCGCGCCCGCGTAGTGGGCGCCCAGTGCCGCGATCACCCAGTGGTAGGTATTCGGTGACCACATGGCGACCCGGTCACCCGACTGCACACCGCGCGCGATGAGCGCCCGCGCCACCTCCTGCACCGCCGTGAGCAACTGCGCCCAATCCAGCCGCACCTCGCCGTCGCCGAGGGCGGGCGCGGTGCCGAAGGTGCGCGCGGCATCGTGCAGTGCCATGGGTGTCGTTTGTGCAGGGGTTGTCACGGGTGTCCTCACCGTTGGCGGGGTCTTTTGCTGCCTTTGCTCGATAAAAGCGGTTTGGCTCTAACAAAGCAAGTGCTTGGTAGGTTATCCTACCGGCGTGGTTGCGATCCAGGCATCAGATTCCGACAAGGGGGGCGGGCCCACGGCGGGTGGGCCCGCAGGGCAGGGGGCCGGGAAAAGCGCAGGGCAGGACGGTGCAGACAATCCTGCCGCACAGGACGCGCGGTTTTCCGCAGAAGTGCGCGAGTGGCTGGCCGAGAACCTCGATGGCGAGTTCCGTGCGCTACGCGGACTCGGCGGGCCCGGCCGCGAACACGAGGCCTTCGAGGAACGCCTCGCCTGGGACCGGCATCTAGCCGCCGCCGGATGGACCTGCCTCGGCTGGCCCAAGGAGTGGGGCGGGCGCGAGGCCTCGGTGCGCCAGCAGGTGATCTTCCATGAGGAGTACGCCAAAGCGAATGCGCCGGCCCGGGTTTCCCACGTCGGTGAGGAATTGCTCGGCCCGACGGTATTGGCCTTCGGCACCCAGGCGCAGAAGGAACGGTTCCTGCCGGGCGTCCGGAATGTGACCGAGCTGTGGTGCCAGGGCTATTCCGAACCCGGTGCGGGCTCGGACCTGGCGGCCATCACCACCAGCGCCCAGCTCGATGGTGATGAATGGTCCGTCAACGGCCAGAAGATCTGGACCTCGCTGGCCCATGTGGCCGACTGGTGCTTCGTCGTCGCACGCACCGAAAAGGGTTCGACCCGGCACAAAGGCCTGTCCTACCTGCTGGTTCCGATGCATCAGCCGGGTATCGAGGTCCGTCCGATCATCCAGCTGACCGGCACCTCGGAATTCAACGAGGTCTTCTTCGACAATGCCCGCACCGCCGCGGACCTGGTCGTCGGCGAACCCGGTGACGGTTGGCGCATCGCCATGGGCACGCTCACCTTCGAGCGCGGTATCTCCACGCTCGGCCAGCAGATCCGATTCGCCCGCGAACTGGCCGACATCGAAGCATTGGCCCGTCGCACCGGCGCGGCCGACGATCCATTGATCGCCGATCGCATCGATAAGGCATGGGTCGGCCTGCGCGTCCTGCGCGCCCACGCGCTGCGCACCATGCAGGACAGCACCGCCGACGACGGCGGCCAGGCCTCGGTTTCGAAGCTGTTGTGGGCCAATTGGCATCGGGGCCTCGGCGAATTGGCCATGGCCGTGCTCGGTCCCGCCGGTCTGGTGGCCGATGAGCACGATCTCAACGAATGGCAGCGGCTGTATCTGTTCACCCGCGCCGACACGATCTACGGAGGTTCGAACGAAGTGCAGCGCAATATCATCTCCGAGCGCGTGCTCGGCCTTCCGCGGGAGGCTCGCCCATGAACGGACCGCTTTCTATTGCGCCGCAGCCTATTCCGGGGCACGGCCTGCTGACCGGACGCAATGCCGTGATCACCGCCGCGGCGGGCACCGGCATCGGCTCCGCCACCGCGCGCCGGTTGCTCGCGGAGGGCGCCGATGTCGTCGTATCCGACTGGCATGAGCGGCGTCTCACCGAAACCGAGGTCGAGCTGAAGGCCGAATTCCCCGAGCGCCGGGTCGCCTCGATCGCGTGCGATGTGCAGAGCACCGAACAGGTCAACGAATTGATTCGTGGTGCCGCAACCGCTTTGGGTCGCATCGACATCATGGTCAACAATGCTGGACTCGGCGGCGAGACCCCGGTCGTCGATATGACCGACGAGCAGTGGGACCGCGTGCTGGACATCACCCTCAACGGCACCTTCCGCTGCACCCGCGCCGCGCTCGGCTACTTCCGGGATGCGGGCCACGGCGGCGTCATCGTCAATAACGCCAGCGTGCTCGGCTGGCGGGCGCAATACGGCCAGGCCCACTACGCCGCCGCCAAGGCCGGCGTCATGGCCCTGACCCGCTGCAGCGCCGTCGAGGCCGCCGAACTCGGCGTCCGAATCAATGCCGTCGCCCCGAGCATCGCCAGGCACGCCTTCCTGGACAAGGTCAGCTCGACCGAACTGCTCGATCGCCTCTCCGAGCGCGAAGCCTTCGGCCGCGCCGCCGAACCCTGGGAAGTCGCCGCCACCATCGCCATGCTGGCCAGTGACTACACCACCTACCTCACCGGCGAAGTGGTGTCGGTCAGTAGCCAGCGCGCCTGATCAGCCTCAGCCGAGTCGTCCAAGCGCGCCCCGCGAGTGTCGGCCGGTGGGCGGTACATGGAGTGTCGACCTGTCCGCTCGAGGTGATGTCCGCGGAGCGGGTGTTACGAGCGACTGTTCGCGGCCCGTCTCGCGTCCGAGTCGTCGAAGCGCGGCCCGCGCGAGTGTCGGGTGGTGGTGCATGGGGTGTCGACTTGTCTGTTCGAGGTGATGTCCGCGGAGCGGGTGTTACGAGCGACTGTTCGCGGCCCGTCTCGCGTCCGAGTCGTCGAAGCGCGGCCCGCGCGAGTGTCGGGTGGTGGTGCATGG
>NZ_JBFANH010000068.1:0-14683 GCF_040674755.1 Nocardia sp. NPDC049737
ACCGCCCTAACCGGATTGGACCCGCTGTCCTCGAAAGGTAAATGGTATTTACACTCCGCGCTCGTCGCCCGCACTTACCGCAGGCGGGCCGACTCAGGTCATCCGCCGATCCGCTCGGCATCGAGAGTTCGCCATGAAGGGAGGTCGAACGCAGCGCCGGAAGGTCGGTGTGGAATAACAGAAAAACATCGGTAGCAACCTGTGTGTCATGACAACCGATAAAGGTAGACGGCCCCGAACTGGAGCCGATACGATTCACTGGTCGCGCTCGGGTGGTGGTCGGTAATCGGTCATAAGGAAGGCTCGGAGAGAAGGACAGCCCGGCCAATTATTAGGCACGATCGAATCTCGATCCGAATATGCGTGCCTGGCGACATAGTCTACAAAACCGTTTTCTTACGCTCCCGGCCGCGTATTCCAGCGGATCAACACGGCAGGCGAGCGACGCCATCAATGGAGATTGCTATGATAAAACGAAACGCCATGGGATTCATGGCGGCAGTGGCCACCGCTATCGCGCTTACCGGTGCCGTGTCATCAACCGTCCAGGCCGAACCGACCGGCGATCTCGCATCGGATTGCGCGGTCCTCACCCCGATAGCCGCCAACGCCATCACAACCCTGACCCCGCTGCAGAGTCTGCCGGTGGACGAAGCAACAGCTGCCCGGGATTCGTACGTCGGGCAGCTGCAGGGGCAGCGCTCCAGTCTCGTCACCGCCGAGGGGCAAGCTGCACTCGACTCATATATCAGCGCTGTTCAGGCGGCTAGCTCGCCGTCTGCGGCCCCACAGATCCTCAGTTCCCTCAATAAGATTCGGTCGACCTGCGCGTAACGCGCCACCCGCCGAGTAGGCCCGGGGCATGACGTCGGAAGCAGTGCTTCCCAGCGTGTTCCCCGGGCCGTTCGCTTTGATCGTGGTCCACCACTCCAGCCGACAGGCCCCGCATCGTCCTTCGAGCCGCCGGTATCCACCGCGCTAGGTTGTGTCTCCCAATGATTTGAGCCATTCGACCATGAGGGCTAGGACGAATCCGGCACGGTAGGTGATCGCGAGCTTGTCGAAGCGCGTGGCGACCGCGCGCCAGTGTTTGGCCCTGTTGAAGGCGCGTTCGATGACGTTGCGCCGCTTGTAGATCTCAGCATCGAAGGGCGGTGCGCGACCACCGTTGCGGCCCTTGCGCTTGCGGTTGGCGACCTGATCGCAGCGTTCGGGTATCACGGGTCTGGACGCGCGTGCGCCGCAGCAGGGTTCGGTTCGACGCCGCGGAGTAGGCACGGTCGGCGATCACCACATCCGGATTGTGTCGCGGCGGCCCGCCCTGCAGGCGCGGCACCGCGATCGCGTCCAGCAGTGGCGGCAGCAACGGCGAGTCGTTGGTTTGGCCGGGCGTGAGCAGCACGGCCAGGCCGCGACCAGCGCCGTCGGTGGCCAGATGCACTTTGGTGCTCAACCCGCCGCGGGAGCGCCCGATCGCGTGGTCGGTCGGTTCATAGCCCGCTCACCGAGTCGGCGGCCGCGCCGGCGGCGTGCTGGTGCGCCCGCACGATCGTCGAGTCGACCGACACCACCCAGTCCAGGTCGCCGGTGGTATCAGCCGACGCGACCAGCGCTGTCAGCACCCGGTCCCAGGTGCCGTCGGCGGCATAGCGGCCGTGTCGTTTCCACACTGTCTGCCAGGGCCCGAAGTGCTCGGGCAGGTCCCGCCACGGCAGGCGGGTGCGCAGCCGGTACAGCATTCCCTCGACCACCAGGCGGTTGTTGGCGAAGTTACGGCCCACGTGGCCTTCGGATTTCGGCAGCAGCAACTCCAGCAATTCCCACTGTTTGTCGGTCAGAACCCGGCATCGATCACTGATCGCGGTCGCCACGGCGAACATGATGCACGATCGACCCCGAACATGGGGCCGACCGATCCATCTCATTGGGAGACACAACCTAGTGCGGCGCCGAAACCCACGAAGCGTGATGCGCTGTCAACGTTCGTGGGTGCCGATCCGGAGGCCGCAACTCGGCATGATCGCGGGCGAAACATCCGAACTTCAACGCAACATCGTCGACGAGCACTTTCTCGGCCACGCTGCGCCTGAACCCTAAGAATTCGAGATGTTCGTTCCCTACGAGATCACCCGACACCCCGAACGCCGGCATTGCATACTCAAGAATGCCGCCGGTCGACTTATGACATACGAAGCGTGAGTCTCAGATACTCGATGTGCCGGCTTTGCGTCGAAATTCAGCGATATTCGATGTGCTCCAAATCGCTTGGGGAGTGCGCTGAGTGCGAGCGGCTATCCGAATGGATCCGCCGAATCCTGTGCCACAGTCGGCGAAGCCGACAGACCTGGGTCATGAAGTCGCCCATGACATCGATGTGCGCTGTGACGAGGGCGGGATCATCGCCAGATCTCGTTAAGGAACCTCCGGATCTCTCAGGTTCGTTCCTGGTCTTCCGGTGCTCTGAATTCTCCGCGGTCATCGCACGCGCCAGCGTTTCGCACTCGCCGCGCGCGGCTGCCCGGGTCTCGGAGGTGGCATAGCGTGCGGTGAGTGCATCACCGAGCGCGCGCACCTTGGCAGCAATATGACCTCGGTCAGATTCAGCACCTACACCTTCTTCGATCAATGTCGGCACGGCATGGCCTGCGTTCTTGCGACCTCGACGCACCAAGGAATCGAGCAAAAGCCCACTGCTGCAAGCGAAGTCACGTGACCGTCAACATTCCGCTTGTCGAGGCCGAGCTCGCCGAGGCCGAAGAGGGCCACGCCGCCTCGACCTTAAGTCCAGTGCCGATCCGACCCATCGGTTTGCAAGCTCACCGAAATCCCATCTCCGCGCACCGCCGACCTTTATCGTGGGTTCTCTCACCAGCGGTTTATGCCCTCAGCGGCTACAAGCAAGGAACCACCATGCAGGAACAGCGACGTTCCGCGCTGATCGCGCAATGGCAGCGTGCTCTCGACATCGCCGGTGCGCCCGGTCCGACATCGGATGCCGCAACGTTGCTGGGACAGCTATACGATGTGTTCACAGCGGGGGTAGAGGCCGATCCCTTCGACGAGAGGATCGGCGCGGCAGTCGGATACGCACTGGCCGCGGCGGGACTGCTCGATCCGGCCGTGCCCGTCGCATCCGCGCGGGTACTGTGCCAAGTGGCCGACGACAGCGGACGGCCCGATGCCGTAGCCCGCGTAGCTGCCCTGCTCGCCGCTGTCGGGTGCGGCTTCCAGGAGCGGTTCCAGCAGGCGCCGACCGCAGGGAAGCGCGACGATGTCTGGCGCGACCGCCACAGTGCCGGCGATTTCCTGCGCCTCCTACTCGACAACACGGCCGTAGCGATTGCCGTTGGCGATATTCGTGGCACCCTGATCGACGCCAACCGTGGCCTGGCGCAGATGATCGGCGTCCCCGTCGAGAAACTGAGAGGGATTTCGGTACGTCACTTCGCACATCCCTTGGATACCGCCAAGATCAACACATTGGTGTACGACAAGCTGGTTCGGGCGCGGGGCGGCATGGTGAAGATCGAGAGCCGCGCGCTCAACCCGGACGGCAGCACGAAATGGGTAGCGTTCACCATCTCCTATGTCCGGGGATCCGGTACGCAGGCCGATTATCTGCTGGCTGTTGGCGAGGACGTGACCGAACGCCACCTGCTTGAGGAAGAGCTGCACAAGCAGGCCCGGCACGACCCGCTCACCGGCCTGCCCAACCGTCGCCATCTACTCGAACGGATGGACGCGCTCGCCGACACCGCTACCAGCGCAGACCTCATCGGCCTGTGTTTCGCGGACCTGGATCACTTCAAACAAATCAATGACCACTACGGCCACCGCATCGGCGACGAGGTCTTGCGCATCGTTGCCGATCGCCTTCATAGTGCCCGGATCCGCCAGGATTGCACGATCGCCCGCCTCGGCGGCGACGAGTTCGTCGTGCTCGTACCATCACCGGTCGACGAAGACTGCGTCGCCACCGCAGCCGACGCGCTCCTGACAGCACTGTCAGCGCCCGTCGTCGTCGAAGGATGCGAGATCGCGGTCTCGGCCAGTGTCGGCACGGTCGTGGCAAGCATCGCCGGCTCGGGACCCGAACAGCTGCTGGACGCGGCGGACCGGCAGCTCTATCGCGCCAAGCAAGACCGCTTGGCGCGCGGCAGCATGTGCTCGACCACTCGAAACTCTGCCCCAGCCGCCAGGCAGCGGACCCAGGAGCGGCAGCACACACCACCGCTGAAGCCCCTCGATCCGCCAGGAACGGCACTAACTCGGCTTCTCGCGAGCTCGCCGATCGCCGATTCTTGATACCGAGGCTTCGGTGAACACGTCGGACCGTTCCAGCGCAGTCAATTCCGTCGGCGCGGCGCGCGTTAGGCCTGCCGTGTGCCGAATCCGTCGATCGCTTGCGCACGAAACAGCATTGCGGGTCTGACGATCAAGGATTGTCGTGTCTGGCGTCGTCCACGATCCAGGCCGCGATCTGGGTGCGGGACGTGAATCCGAGTTTGCTCAGGATGTGTTCGACGTGGTGCTGGGCGGTACGTTGGGAGAGCACCAATTTCGCGGCGATCTGTTTGTTGGTGAGTCCTTGGGCGACGAGGTGCGCAACCTCCAGTTCGCGCTTGGTCAATGCCATTCCCGAATCGTGTGGTGTGGCGGTTGGCGGTTCACCCAGGGCATAGGACACCGCAGCGTTCATCCCCATGGTCCGGCCGCGCCGGAATGCCGCATCGAATCCTCGGTCACTCAGTGCGCGGCGCACCGTGCGCTCGCATGCCTCGTGATAGCGGGATAGCTCGTTGGCAAAAAGCTTGGTGCCTGAGGTGGACCGCGATAGATTTTGCACAGCGCCCATCAGAATGGCCGCGCGCTCACCATTATCGTCGGCGACCGTCCAGGCCAGCCCCTCAAGGGCGAGCGACGCAACGAAAGGGCTGTGCAACCCCCGGCTGACTCGCAGCGATTCCAGCAGCAAATCTTGTGCGTCGGACCGCCGACTTTGCTGCCACCTGGTAATGCCGATCCCCCACAGCGTGGTCGATCGAAACAGCGATTCGCCGCACGCTTCGGTGATGGAAAGTACTCGCTCGTGATGCTCTATTGCACGCGCTATATCGCCCTGAAGTGCGTACGCCCAAGCGAGCGAGATCGACGCTGCTAAGTACAGATACTCTCGCGGGTTCGAACCGGCCACCTCGACTACAGCCTCGAGGAAGGAGACTGCGCGAGCAGGTTCACCTCGATATAACGCCGTGGCACCCTCGGCATAGTCGACCAGCGCCTTGACCATTGGACTGGAATCGTGGTCGGTGTACTCGTGTGCCTGCTCCACGAGGGCGCCTGCGCGTTCTAGGTTCCCCTGGACCGCCGCCATGATTGCGCTCGCATGGAGTGCTTTGACGCGATCGGGTATCGAATGCGCGGCGGGATGGGACAGGATGCGGTCGAGCCAACGTCGCCCTTCGCCGTACTGGCCCAGATAGCCCCAATACAGGTGTAGGGCGTTGGCCGTGCGCAGCCCGGCTTCGGCGGCCTCCGCACTGTCTTCGGCAAGGCAGAACTCGAGCATTTCCCGGAAATTCGGTTGTTCACGGTCGAGCCGCGCGAGCCAGCTCAGCTGCCGGTCGCCGATCCATCCCGCCTCCGAATCCAGGGCCAATCGCTCGTACCAGTCGCGGTGGCGTCGACGCAGATCCCGGTACTCGCCGCTCTCCTGCAGCTTCTCCCGACCGTAGTCGCGCATGGTCTCGAACATCCGGAAGCGCACGACGCCATCGGGTTCCTCCCGGATCACGATCGACTTGTCCACCAGGGAGGACAGCGCATCGAGCAGACTCTCCGGCGCCAGGTCGGCACCGCACACCTGCTCGACGGCATCGAGTTCGAAGCCGCTCGTGAATACCGATAACCGGGCCCATATCCGCTGCTCGACCGGTGTGCACAGCTGGTAGCTCCAGTCGATGCACCACCGCAGCGTCTGCTGTCGCGGCGGCGCGGTGCGGCTACCGCGGGTGAGCAGCGCGTACCGGTCGGTGAGCCGCTGCAGGATCTGCTCGGGCGACATGGCGCGCATCCGAGCCGCCGCGAGTTCGATCGCCAGCGGCAATCCGTCCAGCCGGGAACAGATCCGAGCCACGGTGGTCTTGTTGTCCTCGGAGAGTTCGAAGCCCGGCACCACTGCGGCGGCGCGGTCGGCGAACAATGTCACGGCGTCGTATTTGGGCAGTCCCCGAAATGCGGGCTCGTGGTCGGGATCCGGGACCGTCAGCGGCGAGACCCGCACGGTCGCTTCCCCGGCGATATCCAGCGGCTCGCGGCTGGTGACGAGAATCCGCAGATTCGGACAGGCCAGCAACAGCTTCTCGACCAACTCCGCCGAGGCCGCCACCACTTGTTCGCAGTTGTCGAGAACCAGCAGCATTTCCCGCGAGGACAGGTGCTGGAGCAGAACCGCATGGATCGGCTCGTCCGAATCGTCTCTCAGGCCCAAGGTGGCCGCCACGATTTCGACCAGCATCGACGGGTCGCGCACGTCGGCCAGCTCGATCATCGACACCCCATCGGCGAAATCGCGTCGAGCGTTCGCCGCCGCTCGCAGCGCCAGCCGGGTCTTGCCGACGCCACCGATCCCGGCCAACGTCACCAGTCGATGGGTGGACAACAGACTTTTCACCTCCGCCGTCTCGGCGCGGCGGTCGACGAAACTGGTCAGCTCCAGCGGCAGCTCGGCGATGCTACCGAAATCTCCCGCCGTAGACGGCGGCGCCCATACCCGGATTGATGATGGGTGGTCTTGCTGCTCGTCGGTAGATTTCAGGTGCAACGCCATCTCGTCGATCTTGAACTCGTGGCGCAGTTGTATTTGCTGGAGGGCTTGCCCGAACGCCGCGGCCGAGGGCCGCTCGCGTGGATCCCGGCTCATTGCCGTCGCTACAGCTGCCGACAGGTCGTCGGGAATGCCGCTCGCGCGCAGGTGCGGAACCGGCTGCGTGGTGATTCGCACGAACTGGGCCACCACGTTCTCTCCGCTACGCCGTTCGAACGCGGCATGTCCGGTGAGTGCACAGAACAGGGTGGCGCCGAGCCCGTAGACGTCCGCGGCCGGGACCGGGGCCTCGCCCTCGAGCACTTCCGGGGCCGTGAACGCCGGTGACCCGGTCAACTTGTCGCCAGCTGTTTGGAACCCGCTGGCAATGCGTGCGATACCGAAATCGGTGAGAGCCGGCTCGCCGTATTCGGTGATCAGAATATTTCCCGGCTTCACATCCCGGTGCACGATCCCGAGCCGGTGCGCGCTATCGAGCGCGCCGGCGATCTTCACTCCGATCCGCAACACCTCCTCCGCTCGCAGCGGACCCTGCCGACGGATCCAAGCATCCAGCGAATCCAATGGGTGGTAAGGCATGACGAGATAGGGACGGCCGCTCGCGGTGAGACCGGTTTGGAGCACGGTGACGATGTTCGGATGTCCGGTCAGCTGGCCCATCGCCCGCTGCTCGCGGAAGAACCGCGCCTGGTTCTCCTCGTCCAACTCGGCGGTCAGCAACTTCACCGCGACCGTACGGTCGAGGGCCACCTGCACGCAGCGATAGACCACGCCGAATCCACCGTGACCGATCTCTTCTGCGTCCTCGAAACCAGCCAGGTTCAATTCCGCCGCGACCGGAGTCATGACGTCGCGGCGTGTCCGGAACAAATCATCGTCGGTCATCAGCTGTGTGCAATCCACTCAGCACAGGCTCGGACACAGGCAACAGGTGCGCTCACCTTTCAACAACGCCCAGCGTATCGCAGCGCGGGGTGGCCGTCCGGGTTCCCGGTCATCAATCAGGAACACCGTCACCGGTCGTCGAACAACGGATGGACTGCTCGACTCGACCGGGCGGGAGGAACCGGACCGCAATGTCGTGGGTCATTGACCCACAATGCGCCGCCAGCCCGGCCCGTAGTGCTCGGGCCGGGCCCACAACGGCAGGTCGATGCGGCATCCCCGCCACCATCAGGTGGTCGCGGGTAAGTTTACGCGGCCCATTTGGCCTTCTCGGATTTGAAGAGCACGTACACGACACCAGCGAAGGTCTCGAACGGCAGGCACCGATTGACGAGCTCGGTGGTGAACAAGCAATGCCGCGTAGTGAAGCCATCGGGCGGCAGATCAATTCGGGGTTCGAGGCGACGAAACTCGGAATCGCCTCCATGCCGGCGACCGCACACAGCCGCTGGACCCGGTTCTCGCCCGCTGTGATGCCGTGTTCGGGTAGTTCGTCAGCGATGAACCGATACCCGAAGTCCGGATCGTCGGCATGGATGTCACGGGCGGCATCGATCAGATGGGCATCATCCCAATCTCGTTGGGGCACAGGGTTTTGCCGCCATTTGTAGTACGCCTGCTTGGAGAAACCGAGTACCCGGCAGGTCACCGCGACGGGAATCCCGTCCGCGGCCAGGTCATCGACCAGCGGGTATCTCATTTTGGGGGAAGCTCGCGGGCGAAGAACACGGCCGGGCAGGCACGGTCGTCGCCTCCGGCGCGTCGGTGATAAGCCGCGGCATGCGTCCGTATTCGGAATCCCAATCCTGTTGTCCGCGTTCGGCGATGAGCTTGCGTGTGTTGTCGTGCGCAATGACCACTTGCGCGTCGTAGGCGCTGGCGCCGAGCGTTCGCACCGCGTGATAGTGCGACAGGATCAGATATTTGACCGGCTTGTCGGTGTGCTCACGCAGCTTCGCCAGCCATTGCCGCGCCGCGACCGGCGTGGCCAGAGCCTCGAAGCAGACGACGAAATCCTCACCCTCGATCGCGCCGATATTCGGATCCCCCTCGGCGGTCAGCGCGTACACACCGTCGGCGAGCACCTCGAGCGTCTGCACCTTCTCGCCGAGATCCGCCGACGAGGCGAAAGCCTTCGTGGTCATCAGCCCTCCATTAGTCAATGGTTTGATTAATTTGGGTCGAGTGTAGCCCCAACCACACCGATGGCAAGACCTGCTCCCCGTCACACCGCGCACCAGGCAGACGTCATTACCCTGTGCTCATGACCACCGCTCCGGAATCCCCCAGCGACCTCGACTACCTGACCTTCGTCGACTACGCGGTGGACAAGGCCAATCGGGAACTCCCCCAGGTCGACCCGACGGCGATGCGGATGGTGCTGACGCTGCACCGGGTGACCAGCGCGCTGGTCTACGACCTGGAATCCTCGGTGCACCGGCCGCGCGGCTGGAGCTGGCCCGGCTTCCGCATCCTCTTCGTGCTGTGGCTGGCCGGTCCCACCGAGGCCAAGCGCGTGGCCGAACTTTCCGGCAACAGCCGGGCCACGGTGTCGGCGCTGGTCAACACCCTGGAACGCGACGGCCTGGTGACCCGGGAAAAGGCTGAGCACGATCGGAGGGCGGTACAGATCACACTGACCGATCGCGGCCTCGACGCCATCACCGACGCCTTCCGCGAGCACAATCGGCGCGAAAGCGCCTGGGCCGGAACCCTGACCAAACCCGAGCAGACGATCTTCATCGGCCTATTGGAGAAGCTCATGCACGGCATGACCGAGGTGGCCGAGAAGCGCCGCAGCTGAACCGGAGCCACCCTGTGCGACAGCAACGCCAACCGGTCGCCCTTGCCCAGCCCGCGGTCGGCCAATGCGTGCGCGCACCGGTTCACGCTCGCGTCGAACTCCGCGTACGTCACGCGCCGTTCCCCGGCGATGACGGCGACCTTGCTCGGATAGCGCGAAGCGGTGCGGCGCAAGAGATCGCCCACGGAGTGCTGGCGGGCCCGGGCGATGGCGTCGCTGGTCATCGGGATATCCTTCCTGTCGGCGCGGGTCATGAGTTGACGATGGGGGAGTCCGCGAAGTCCGCCACGTCCGCGCGGATCAGTTCGGCGAGTTCAGCGGGTCGGGACAGGAACGGCGAGTGCCCGGCCGCGAGGTGGTGCACGCGCCCGGTCCGCTGCGCCATCTCGTCCTGGGCCGCGGGCGGCAGGCTGGCGTCGAGGTCGCACACGACGTAGCTCGTCGGGACGTACTTCCAGGCCGCGTCGGTCAGGGGCTGGGCTCCTGAGGCGAGGCTCTGGTGCGTGAGCCGCGCGGCATATTCCGTGGCGCTGGGCGCGGGGAGATCACCGTAGAAGATCTCCTCTGCCCGCCGGGCATCGACATACCCCTCGTCGGGATGCACGTCCCACCACTCCGGGACGCCCCCGCCGGCCGCCACCGCAGCCGCGGGCTGGCCGACGTCCAGGACGAACGCGGCCACGTAGATCACTCCGGCGACGTTCTCCAGACCGCAGGCGGCCTCGGTTGCGGGTACTCCACCGTAGGAGTGGGCGATCACGACCGCGGGACCGTTCACTGCCGAGACGGCCGCCCGGACCGCGGCGACGTCGTCGGAGAAGCTGCCGAGTGCGCTCGGATCGGGTCCGGAGGAGGGGAGGGAGACGCCGGTCGTGGTGAAGTCGCCGAGTTCGGTGCGGAGCCTGTCCCAGGCCCAGGGGCCGTGCCAGGCGCCGTGTACGAAAATGAGGGTGGGCCGTAGTGCGGTCATGTCGGGAGTCCGTTCGTTGCAAGGAGTAGGTCTTGATCCCAGCCGGTGGGTTCGGCGCCCTGTGGCGGGCCGGGGGGATTGTGGTGATGGTTGTCCATCCACTGCCACAGGTCGACCGGGTCTTCGGTGATGTGCTGGGCCGAGCAGTGACATGTGCCGAGCAGGGTGTCGGTCCCCGGAACCCACCGGACGCGGCAGGTGCGCCCACTCACCGGGGCGCTCCTCGCTCGCGACCCACCGTCAGCTGGGCCAGCCGGCGGCGCGCGGCCAGACCACCGGTGTCGAGGTTGACACTGAGTTCCCGGTAGCCCGCTGCCTCGTCGCTGATTACCTGTTCCAGGAGTTCGAGCGCGTCCACATCCTGCTGCACGACAGCCGTCTGCGCGGCGGCGATCTTGCGCGACAGCTCGTCGTTGTCGACCGCAAAATCCCGCGCCACCGCCCAGAAGTCGTGTGCACTGCGCCGGGTCTCAGGCGTGATCGCGTAGACGATCTCGTTGTGGAACCCGGCCGGGTCCGTGCCGTCGGGTTCCGGGCTGGTGCCGATGGGCGCAACGCGGGAGTGCAGCAGGTACAGGCCGGGGGCGTGGTACTCGATGTCTTGCCAGCGCGTAATGCGGTCGGGTAGCCCCGTTGTCGCTCGGTAGGCGGGCGGACATTCGGCATCGTCCATGTGGCGGCCGACCCGGACGACGCCGGTGCCCTCGTCGACGGTCGTCAGGATCGGGGTCTCGGCGACCTCGGCACTACCGATGTAGTCGGCGTGCAGGTACGTCTCGTGTGACAGGTCCATCAGGTTGTCCAGCAACAGGCCCGCGCGCGCCGCGAGCGGGGCCATCCCGCGCACGACAGCCCACCCGGGGGCACCGAGCCAGGGCGCCCGCGGAATGTCGGCGGGATCCGCTCGTTCCGGATCGCCGATCCACACCCAGACCAGCATGTCCTGTTCCACGAGTGGGTATCGCGGTACCCGAGCCGTCCGGGGAATCCGCTGCTGCGCCGGGACGGCTGTGCACCGGCCGGCCGGGTCGTAGGTGAACCCGTGGTAGCCGCAGACAATGCTGTCGCCGGACAGCGTGCCCTTGCTGAGCGGGTACCGGCGGTGCACGCACCGGTCGGCCAGCGCCGTGACCTCGCCGTTCGCGGTGCGGTAGAAGACGATCGGCTCGTCCATGACGGTCCGGGCAAGCAGGTGCGGCCCGATCTCCTCCGAGTGGGCGGCGACGTACCAGGACTCACGCGGGAACTCGGCGGGCAATGACATCAGGGGCTCCTTGTCGCCTGGGATTTGCGCTCAGCGCTGCTCGGCCGTCGCCAGCCGGTGAAGTAGGCGGCGAAACCGCAGCCCGGGCACGTCGGCCGGAACGCTCTGCTCGACGACACCCGGCCTGGCGTCGCGCTCCACGTACTGCTGAATCCATTCCAGAGCCTCGACGTCTTCGTCGAACACTCGCTGGACGTACGCGATCATCTCGGCATGCTCGATGGCGAAGGGCACATCCTGCCACCACATCCAGAACTGGTTGTGCCGAGGACTCATCCGCCGGCGTGACACAGTGGGCGATCACGACCTTGCGGATGTCGGCGGCGGCCGGATCGTATGGCTCGAGCCGCTCGATGGCGTAGTCCAGCGCGGGGGTGACCGACATCATGCGGCCGGATCGCCGGATCGGCACCAAGGGGTTGCACCCAGCGGGCGCGGCGAACGCGTTGAGCGTGGTCTCGAGGTCCTTGCAGTACCCCACGGACAGGTCCGCGAACCTCGCTGGGAACTCGTCGGCAGGCAACAGCTCCGGCACCGTCTCGGTGAACTCCGACTCACCGATCCCATGCAGGTGTTCCAGGTGCGTCAGATCGAGCAGATTCTCGTGAACCATCGCATAGTTGGCCGCGTTCAGGATGTACCCGGTGACGAAGTCGCCGCCGTCGAGTTCCCGCTCTGGCCACGGGATCAGGCCGGGGTCGGCCGCATCGGGATCGCCACCGGTCCAGATCCAGACCCACGGACCACGGACCACGCTGGAGCGTCGGGTAGCGGCGCACGCTGATCGACCCTGGGTCGGCGCCGGGAACGGACCGGCATCGCCCGTCCGGACCGTAGGCGAAACCGTGATAGCCGCACCGGATCACGTCGCCTTCCAAATGGCTACGCGACAGCGGGAAGCGCCGATGCGCACAGCGATCGTCGAGCACGACAAGCTGCCCGTCGGTGGCCTCGAAGAAGCAGACCGGCTCACCCAGTATCCAGCGCTGCTTGAGGGACCGGTCGAACTCGTTTCGCGCAGCCAGGACGTACCACGCCTCGCGCACCAGCGGGGCGAGCGCGCCGGGTGCCCGCGCCTTGGCCGACGCGGAACGTTCCGTCGCATGGGCAGTGGGAGTCATCGGGAAGTCCTTTCCTCTCCCAGGAAGAGAAATCGCGTCGACCATGTCAGATCGCCTGCATAACTCGGTACGGCCACACGGCGCGGATCGTGGTCGGATGGCGACACTGCCATCGAATCTCCTCTCAAATGTGGGCGAGATCTCAAAACGCAAGTATGGAAGCCATGATTGGTATCCAATCCGCGGTTGTCAAGAGCTTCTGTCCAAGGTAGATCGGAACTTCACCCTTGCGCACCCCTCGCAGAAGAGGCATATTGGCTACCAATAGTCCTAGCACGACAGTTGTATTTCGTTGTGATGCAGGATGTTCGATCCTGCGGTAGTTTGTCGGTCTGTGCTGGATGATGTTGTAGCCGAGGATGTTTCGGCGTGGCGGGCGGCGTTCGACGAGCTGTTCGCGCGGGTGGCGGGAGTGTTCTTCCGGTCCGAGCCGCGGCGGTGGGCGCGGTCGTATCTGACCGGTTTGCTAGCGCCGGTGGAGCGCAAGAACTCCTGGCAGCTGGCCGATGCTGCGGGCGCGGTGGGGCCGGACGGGCTGCAGCATTTGCTGAACCGTGCCCGGTGGGAGGCCGACGAGTTGCGTGATCGTCTGCGCTCGTATGTGGCCGAGGCGCTGGCCTGCCCGGATGGCGTCCTGGTGCCGGACGAGACGGGATTCCTCAAGAAGGGTGTGAAATCGGCCGGTGTCCAGCGGCAATACTCCGGCACAGCGGGACGTGTGGAAAATTCTCAGCTCGGTGTGTTCCTGGCTTACGCCGGCAAGTCCGGGCGTGCCCTGATCGATCGAGAGCTTTATCTCCCCGAGGCGTGGATCGGTGATCCGGATCGATGTCGAGAAGCTGGAATACCCGAAACCCGTTGCAATCAAGGGGTTTTGACGAAACCGCGACTGGCAGAGGCAATGATCGCCCGCACCCTGGACGCCGGTGTGGCCGCCGGATGGGTCGCCGCCGATGCGGCCTACGGGCGCGACGGGAAGTTCCGGGCCTTCTGCGAAACCCGCCGACTGTCCTACGTCCTGGAAGTTCCAATCCGGCAGACGGTGGACGATCTGGACGGCCGCCGCCGCGTCGACACCCTCGTCGGCCGCGCACCCGCCGAAGCATGGCACAGGGTGTCGGCCGGGCTCGGTGAGCGGGGTGAACGCGTATACGACTGAGCGTGGGCCACCCTGCCGTCCTTCGGTGATCTACCCGCCGGATTCGCGCGGACCCTGCTGGCCCGTCGCAGCCTCGAGGACCCCACCGATATCACCTACTACCTGTGTTTTCACCCCGCCACCGTCACCCGTGAGCAAGTCGTGGCCGTCGCCGGAGCCAGGTGGGCGATCGAAGAATGCTTCCAAGCCGCCAAGGACCAATGCGGCCTCGACCACTACCAGGTACGCCGATGGGACCCCTGGTACCGCCACATCACCCTGGCCATGCTCGCCCACGCCTTCCTCGCCGTCACCGCCGCCACCGACCCAAAAGCCCACGCGGACTGGGCCCGATCACAGTCGCCGAAATCCGCCGTCTCCTGGCGATAGTCCTTCACCCAGCCCGCACCCTCACCCACGCACTCGCTGTCTGCCGATGGCGCCGACGCCACCAGACCTACGTCCGCAACCTCCGACATCAACGAAACCGATTATGAAACAACGAAATACAACTGTCGTGCTAGCACGACAGTTGTATTTCGTTGTGCTGCAAGATAGTTGATCCTGCTGTAGTTTGTCGCGCGTGCTTGATGATGTTGTGGCCGAGGATGTTTC
>NZ_JBFANH010000069.1:0-13788 GCF_040674755.1 Nocardia sp. NPDC049737
GCCGCGGAATTCGACACCTCCCTACCGCACTGGCTGGGCAGCGCCGACGGCGGCACGGTCGAGCTGCTCATCCTGTTCGGCTTGCAGGGGCTGCGATCGCATGTACACGCCGATACAGATCGGTGAGCCTCACGCGGCGCCGAGGCGACCAGGTCGCTGACGGATATGGCATGGAGCACTCGTGAACTCGCCGAACTCGCCAGCACCAGCCAGCGGACGGTGCGGCACTGCCACGACGCCGACTACTTGCCGAGCCCGAACGGGCGGACAACGGCTACAAACGCTACGGGGTGACCCACCCGGTTCGGCTGCTTCGGATCAAAAAGCTTACGGCGCTCGGCTTTTCACTGTCCTGCTGCGCGCGTGATCACCGGACCACGATGTGCTGGCGGGCTGTTAGAGGTCTGCGTCCCAGAGCGTCTATCTGACAACCACTTTGCCCGGATGCATGGAACAGATGATCGGCCTGGCACTGGCGATGCGGGAGATCTGCGAACGCCTCGCGGCCGACACCACCGCGGCCCGACCAGCGCAGGGCCGCTGCCCGGGCCGCGGTGGCGGCGAACTTCGTCCGGATGCAGTACGGGGTAGGGTAGCGACCCCAAGATCCGTTCCGGCCCTTCGGCTTTCGGCCCTGGATAACTTGCTACCCGCGAGGGCAACCCGAACCGGCAACAGGTCGTCGGTGCTGGTCAAGCCATTGTCTTTGTTTTTCGTGCGATTACTACGACTGCCGCCAATTGCAGCGGATGCAAATTCGCGACTGTGTGTCCGTCAGCCGCACTTCGGGCGCAAAAGTACTCGCGACCAACGGAATCCGGCGACACAGCGAGGGTTGAGAGAGTATGCCGACAGATATTTCGATGGACGGATTCAGCTCAGTTACCTGCGGTTTCGCGGCAGTCGCATCCGATGCGAGATTATCGCATCGGATGCGACCCACCAGGACCTGGCCGAGGGACGGCGCCGACCTGGGACGAAACGTCCGCTGGCCTCAACCGGACCTCCCGAAGCCCCCGCAATGCACCACAATCGGAGACGGTCGAATACGCGACTCCACCAGTCCGGGCCCCCGGGCTGCAGCCGCAGCTCATCGCCTGAGTCGGCTGGGGGCTCAGCCGTCCTCGCTCGGTCGCACAGGTCTGTTGAACCAATGCCGGCCGAGCCTGGTGTACAGCTGGTTGGGCTGGGGTGAGACCTTGGGGCTCGAGATGATGGTGCAGCTGAATAGTTTTGCCACGTCGGTGATGGTTTCAGGCTCGGCGAGGATGAGGATCTCGTTAGCGGTCGCCACCGCATCACGGGTGACTCGGCGTGGTGCCGCTGCTGGCCGAGCGCGGGATCGAGTTATCGCGTGAGCAGGTGTTCCGGCTGGTCACCCAGCCCCCGCAACGCCTGTCCACGGACAGAACATCAATTACTTCGGCGCGATCGAGGTCGACATCGATGCCGAGCTGGCCCAGCTCGGCCCGACCGGGTACCGGCCGCTGCGCATCCGTAACACTCTGTTCTGATCGCAGCTGCCACCACGTTCGTTCGACCTGCTTCGCCTCGCCGTCTCGCCATCCGGGTCAGCTGGTGGACAGTTTGGTGCCAAAGTCAACCTTGACGGTGTGGATGCGCCAGCTGTCGCTGGTCCGCAGGTAGGTGATGTCGGTGCTCATGTAGACCGCGCGCGGATCGCCGGCCATCACCGAGGTCACCCACATCAGCCAGTGTGCTGTCGCGGTGTCGCCGTCGAGGACGATGATCGGGTTCACGAAGGCGTGCATCGAGAACTCCACGACCGAGGTAGCGGCGGGCAACGCGGCGAGGATCGCGTCGATACCGACGGTCACCTCGCCTTCATGGCTCTCCCATCTCGCGTCGGTGGCGAAAACTTGGGCGACGGCGTCGAGATCGACAGTCTTGCCGTTCCAGCCCTTGTTGATGGCGTCGGCGTAGCGCGCGGTCAGATCGCGGATCGCTTCGAGATCTTCCAGTCGCTGAATTCGCTGTTGCAGTGTGGCATTCATAGCTATCACCTCAATTTTCGGTGGAGTCGGCGCGGGTGGCCGCGGCGACGGAAGCCAGGACCTGGGTCAGTTCCCGGGCGGGATCGTGTGGCGCGACGCGGGTCCGCCAAGCGATGTAGCCGTCGGGCCGGATCAGTGTGGTGCCGGTGGACTCGATGCCGTAGGCGTGCTCGAACGCCTCGTGGTCGTCGAACTCGACGTCGGTTCCTGCCTGCTGGAAATCGACTCCGATGCCCAACTGCGCGGTCGCCTGGGCGGCTGCGGCGGCCCAACGCTCATCGGCTGAGAGCAGGACCCAGTCGCGTTCGATCAGATCGAGCGTTGAGCGCTTGTCGTCGCCGATGCGCACCCACTGGTGCGGGGCGCGGGTACCGGGCTGACCCGCCCACTGCTCGGGGAGTTGCGCGGTCGGCAAGGACGCGTCCGCACCCAGCACCGCAGCCGAGCGGTACAGCTGCCCCAACTCGATGGCCGAATCGTCGAGCACGGGGGTATCAGGGGTATCGACTTTCAAGAAGACCTTGTAGTCGGCGCGAGCGAACAGTTGATCGTGACGCAGGTCTGCGGTCGGGCGGCGCTCGGCGTCGTAGGTGTTCAGCAGCCGCGGGTCCGACTCGCCCGAGAGCACCGCGGCCAGTTTCCAGGCCAGGTTGTGCACATCGTCGATGCCAGTGTTGGCGCCGTACCCGCCGCGGTTGGGCGGCAGTTGGTGCGCTGCGTCACCGGCGAGGAAGATTCGTCCCTGCGAGAATCGGTCGGCGATCAGACCGGCCAGCTTCCACCGGCCGGTGGTGATGAGTTCGATGGGGATATCGGTACGGCCGATCGCGCGCTGCACCAGTTCGATCTGCTGGGCGGGGGTGCGTTCGACGTCATCGGAGAGCATCAGCACCCACCGGCCATCGGAGTAGGTGGTCAAGAACGCCGTGAAGTCGGGCTGCTCGATCTCGAACTGGACCACGCCGTGCTGCAGGTAGTCCTCGAGGGGGGCGCGGAACAAGATGCTGCGCTGCACCGACAGTGGGCCGACGCCGTGACGCTCGATCCCCAGGTTGGTGCGCACCGGGCTGTCCGCGCCGTCGGCGGCCACCACATAGCGGGCGCGCAGGGCGTACTGGTGGCCGTCGTCACGGCGGCGCAGCGTCGCGGTGACGCCGTCGTTGTCCTGGGCCAGGTGCACCAGTTCGGTGCCCAGGCGCAAGTCGGCACCGTACTCGCGGGCTCGCTCACGCAGTAGCGGTTCGAGTTTGTCCTGGGTGATCGCGATCGCGTGGACAGGTGAATGGTCGGCACCGTAGGAGCCCTTGCCGCCGGGGCTCCATGGATATTCCTCCAACCAGGTGCCGCTGAGGCTCTCCACCCGGGCGCGCCGCGGCGGTTTCATGCCTTGCAGTGACGTGGGCACCTCGACGCCGGTCTGACGGAAGTGCTCGATGGTGCGGGTAGTGAAACCGATCGCCCGGGGGTGCGGCGAGCTGCCGTAGTGCTTGTCGACCACCACGACGGGCACGCCCTGCCAGGACAGGAAAACCGCTGCGGACAGTCCGACGAGGCTTCCGCCGACGATGAGGACCGGTATCTGTTCGAGTTCGTTGACGCTCATTTCGATCATGCCTTCCGAGGTCTCGCTGGTATATCCGCTCCAGAAAAACACAATCGACTAACAAAGGCAAGCCACTTACGTTTTTAACTCACTTGCTTTCTCTGGTAGCGTGGGTGCATGCCTCCTGAAGCACTCGGACGCCGCGCGCGCAAGAACTCCCAGACTCGCCGCGCCCTCGCGGACGCCGCCGAGCAGCTGTTTCTGGAGAAGGGCTACGACCAGGTCAGCGTGAAGGAGATCGCCGACGCGGTCGACATCTCGGTGCCGACGATGTTTCGCCACGTTCCCGACGGCAAAGAGGCCATAATGTTCGACGACGGTGCCGAACGTCTCGAGAGCCTGCTGACCGCGGTCACCCAGCGCCCGGCCGGACAGTCACTAATGGCAGCGCTGCGCGAGTTCCTGCTGGGGCGGGGGCTGTTCCTCATCGATCCGAGCCCGGAGATCCGCCGTCGCACCGACCTGATCATGAGCACCCCCGCATTGCGCGAATACTCGCGCCGATTGTGGATCCGGTGCGAGACGCCCTTGGCCGCTGCGATCGCCGCCGAGTTGGGCAGGCCACCCGAGGACATCACCGCCCGCGCTATCGCACGCTACGTCCTCGAAATTCCTCAATTCGTCGCCGGCGAGCCCGATCCCCGAGCCGCTCTGGATGCGATCTTCGCCTTGCTGGAACACGGGATGCGCGGCATGCGCTGATGTCGGCCACCATGAACACCTCACCTGGACATATGACCGGCCCCACCGTCCGCCGCAACTGTAGCGCCGCCATTACCGCCCCATCGCCTTGTGCGCTTTCAGCGGTCGCGGCTCCGGTGGGGGATCGGACTCGGCCGCCAGGCCCTGGCACACCTGCGTCAAACGCGCCGCCACACCGACCCCGGCCCTCCCGAGGCCACCTCGCGGGCTCGATCGCGCAGTCCGCTTCGCCAGGACGGGCAGAGCAGCCTCGCCTGCTCCGGCGTCAAAAACATTGAGGTTCAGACACTCGTCTCCGGGGATCCGGTCGCCGCCGATCAATGCGTGGACCGGTGGCGGGTACGGCGCCTGCACGCACGCGGGCCCGCGTGTGAGCGCATCGCGTATTCCCGACCACCGCGGACCCGGCTGGGGTAGTTGGAAGCGTGCAGATCCGACAGGCGCGGCCGCATAAGGGATTCCGGGGAACTCGGTCAAGCCGTCCCTGCTGGGCCTGCGGACCTTGCCACAGACAATGGAAGCAATGGGTTCCATATGGCTCCTTGTCCGGAGCCGATTGTCCACTGCCGCCAACCGTCCGCCAAGCGTTCAGGTTCGGACCTTGCTCATGCGGTAGCGGAGTCGGTATTCATGGGTGCGAATCAATTTGACGCAGGGTTGGACGGATCGATGGCGGTCCTGGCCGGTGACGGCCGATCCCACGACAACGGCTCCGATGGGCCCGGACCGCACCGATACCGGTCGTGCCTGGACTATCTGAATCTGGTGCGGTGCAGCAGCCATCGGCCGCCGAATACGGCGATGGCCAGGTGGGCGGCCAGGCCGATGCCTGCGGCGGCCAGTCCGACCATGCTGCCCAGCCACAGGTGCGCGGCGATGCCGAGGATGATCAGTGGTAGTGCGAGGACCCGCACCACGCCGATGGTCCAACCGGTTGGGTGCCTCATCCGGCCACGTCCGGCTTGATGGCAGTGACATAGCGGATCCACGGGTGCAGATCTCCCGAGGTGATCTGCCCGAAGCCCGCGTCGGCGATCATCGCTTCGAGCAGATGGATCGGATTGTGTTCCATGGCCGGGCCGGTCAGCGCGCCGACGAGATGCCTGCCGATCGGATTCGCCGGTGGCCGGAATTCGCCGATCAGCAGCCGTCCGCCCGGGCGCAGCACCCGTCGCATCTCTGTCAAAGCCGTCGCCCGCAGATCCTCGGGCAGGTGGTGCAGCATCAGGCAGTTCGCTACCACGTCGAACGAATCGTCCTCGGCGGTCAGCGATTCGGCGACGCCGACGGTGTAGGTGCAGTTCGGTTCAGCGGTGATCCGGCGGGCCCGCTCGAGGACCGCCGCGGATGGATCCAGGCCGACCACTGTTGCGGCGACCGAAGCTAGCCGACGGGTCAAATAGCCGGTGCCGCAACCGATATCGAGGACCCGATCGCCGGGACCGGCGCCGCTCAGCTCGGCGAGGCGGCGGTAGACGCGGCCACGACGTCCGCCGAAGAACACCGCACCGAAAACGTCATAGGCGCGTCCGTGATCGATGGTGAGTCCGGTGGTACCGGGGTTGGAATTGTGATGCATCAGATGTCCAGGCCCATGGCCCACTCCTTAACTTAGTGACGACTAAGATGGTTCTAACTTAGTTGTCACTAAGTTAAAGCGCAAGAGTCGATACGATGAGGTCATGGCTCGCGCATCCTCAACTCCGGCAGATCCGCGGCGCACCCGCCTCAGTGCCGCCGACCGGCGCGCGTCGATCATCGACGCCGCCACTGTGGTGTTCGCCGAATCGGGGTTCCAGCGCAGCACCATGGCTCAGATCGCGGCGCGGCTCGGCGTCACCGAGCCTGTGCTGTTTCAGAACTTCGGCTCCAAAACAGGGCTCTACGCCGCCGTCGTGGCACACGCCTCCGGACAGATGTCGGCAATGATGCGCGCCTTTGCCGCTGAAACGGATTCGATCGCAGGTCTTTTGGCGCACCTGCTCAGTCCCGAGCACATCGACGAACTGCACGCCCCTGGTTCACTCGGGGTGATCTTCGCCGACGCGATGACCCTGACCGCCGAACCCGCCGTCGAACAAGCCGTCCGCCAGCACATGAGCGAACTCGCCGACGCCCTCGCCGAAGTCGTGATCCAAGGGCAGCGGGCAGGCGAACTCCGTTCCGACCTCGACCCGGACGCGGCCGCCTGGCTGATCCTGTCCTTCCTGGCCGCCCATCGCTTCCGCAGCACCGTCATGCCCGACCGGCAACGCCTCGAAGACCACATCGCCACCATGACACTGCGCACATTAGTGGAACCGGGCTCACCGACGCAGCCGTGACCAGGCAACGCCGGAGGCGGGAACCGGCCACTACCCCTGCGGCCTAAAACAACGGAAACTCATATCCACCGAATAGCATTCGAATCTTGCTACCCGGTTCACGCGGCTGTCGAGGGAGGTGCACTCATGCGTCCCCTCGCTTCTGACCCGTGAGACGTGCCGCGAGGGTCCAGGCCGGGGGCAGTCGGACTCAGGCGTAGACACCTCGTTGAATCCGTCGATGCAGTCGAGTGGTATCGGAACCGACATCACTGTCATCCGTTCCACCCAGACCGGCTCGCATGGCCTCGATCGCAGGATAGCGCCGGGCTTGGGTATCAATTCACTTCCAGTGCGTAGCCGTTGAGCCAAAAGCGTTGCAGGAGCGTCGGATCGCACGTCAGGATCGCGACCGGACCTCACATGGCGCGGCGTATCTCACTCGGACCGGCCTTCAGATCTATCGATTGATCCCACTAAAGATCGTCACCGCGGCATCGAGGCTCGCATCAGGGAATGGCAACTGCTCAGCACTCGCCTCGATCGCCGGTGCGAGGTGGCTCGGTCGCTGGTCCCGCATCGACGCCGACGGTTCGACCGGGTGACTACACGGTCAGTCGGTTCGTAGGCCCCCGCGCCGAAAGCACTCAACATCGATACCGCCCACTGGTCACGCGGACGCGCCGGGGCCATCTTGGAGGGCCACTCATCACCCTCGTCCACGAACTCGGGCACGACGATCACCCCGGAGTCGGGCGGTCACACGATCCAAATACGCGTTGATCACCACATGAACCGTGAGGAGGTACACCAACTCGTGAGCTCACTCGGCGGCCTGATGGAAATACTGAAAGCCGCCGACCCCACCGACGAACTTCGTCTACGACTTCGCCAGGTTCGACGGCGGGCGCAGCCTGTGATGGCGACGCCGGCGCAGTGAATCCATGTCGCTGCATGGAATGCATTGTCCGGCTGTGTGTTTGCGCTCGATGCTCCGACGTCGGCGGTTATTGCGGCCGTGCCGCGGTTTCTTGGATGAGGTGCAGCAGGGCTCGAGCAGCGGCCGGCGTGAGGTCGGGGGGATCCTTCGGGACGCTGACTTCGAGTTCCGTAGCGACTGCCAGGGGCGCAGGTTGCGGCCTCCCTGCGTGTCAGGCTGAGTTGAGTCCATTGGTTGACAGCAAATCGGCCTGACGTGGGGCGAGATACGGATCGGTATTTCATGACCAGCACGAGGGCCTAGAGGGCCGGGGACCACAATGGGCGTACGGGGTTCCGAGGGGCCGCGCGTTGATGAGGCCGCAGGTCAATGGCCTGCGGTTTTGTCAGGTGTGTGTAGTTATCCGAACCATTTCCGTGCTGTAGCGTGCACGGCCTGAAGCTGAGCGGCATGTCGTGTACAGCTTCCGGCTGGGCTCGTGGCTGTCTGCTGGCTCCGCATTCCGGTCGATCGGCGCGTCATAGGCGTTGGGCGACAAGTAAACTTGCGGAACGCTCGCTCATGCCGATTAGGTTGCGGCGCCGCCGGGACTCGGGTCACCTCGCGGTGACCGGAGCGGGGGCCTGCCGGTGTGGGGTGCGCGTCGTTATCGCTATGCGGATCGCCTTCCACCGGGTTGTGGGCCGGTGGGCGCGAGTGGTGCCAGGCTCGCGGTGCAGGACCGACTGCTTGTGGGTGGTTCTCGGCGTGAAATGGTTTCGCGGTGGCGTGTCCCCTCCGGCCAGTCGTGTTCGTCGGGTAGGTGTCGGTGAAATTCGAGCTTGGAGGAGAGTCATGCGGTACGCATTGCTGATCAACGAGTTGCCCGGTGTGTTCGAGGCCCTAGGTGCCGCCGAGCAGGAGTCGGTGTCCGCCGAGTACATCGCGATCAGGTCGGACCCGCGGGTGGTGGACGGTGCTCATCTCGCGCCCGCACACACCGCGTCGACAGTGCGGGTGAAGGAGGGTGATGCGCTGGTGACCGACGGGCCGTTCGCCGACACCAAGGAGGTGTTCGGTGGGTATTTCCTGGTCGAGGCCGATGATCTGGACGCCGCGATCGAGGTCGCCACGAAGATCCCGGCTGCGCGGCTCGGTGGATCGGTGGAGATCCGGCCGATCGTGAAGGCGTGATCGACGAGGTATTCCGCGCCGAGTGGGGGCGTGTATTCGCCTACCTGAGTGGCTTCCTCGGCGATGTCGATCTCGCCGAGGAAGCCACTCAGGAGGCTTTCGCGATTGCTGCGGAGAAATGGCCGGTCGATGGCGTGCCGGACAATCCGGGCGCGTGGTTGACCACGACCGCCCGCCGCCGGGCAATCGACCGGCTACGCCGCGACCGTGCCTTCGTGGCCAAGGCGACCCTGTTCGCCGCGCCCGAGGCCGAGGAGGCCGACATGGTCGAGACTGCGATCGGCGACGAACGGCTCGAGCTGGTGTTCATGTGCTGCCACCCTGCGCTCGCGGTCGATGCGCAGGTGGCACTGACACTGCGGGCACTGGGTGGCCTGTCCACCGAGGAGATCGCCCAGGCATTCCTGGTCGCACCGAGCGCCATGAAACGGCGATTGACCCGGGCCAAGGCCAAGATCAAGCTGGCGGGAATTCCGTTCCGGGTGCCACCGGATCATGCACTGCCCGAGCGCGTCGGCGCGGTGCTGAAGGTGATCTACCTGATCTTCAACGAAGGATACGGCGGACGGGACGAACTGGCCGATGAGGCCGTGCGATTAGGCAGGATGCTGGCCACGCTGATGCCCGACGAGCCGGAAGTGCTCGGGTTGCTTGCGCTCATGGTGTGCCACCACGCCCGGCGCTCCGCACGTCACCGCGAGGGCGAGATCGTTCTGCTGGACCAGCAGGACCGTACCGAGTGGGACAGTGCGCTGATCGCGGAAGGTCGAGCTCTGCTCGATCGGGCCATCGCGCGGTCCCGCGGTCCCTACGTCGTACAAGCCGCGATTGCTGTCCTGCACACCGAACCCGAAACCGATTGGGCGCAGGTGGCCGCCCTCTACCTCGAATTGGTCCGGCTCACGGGTTCACCGGTGGCCGAGCTCAATCGTGCGGTCGCGGTCGCACAGGCAGGCGCACCACAGGCAGCATTGCGCATCACCGAGGCGTTGGGTCTGGACAATTACCCGTACCTGCATTCGACACGTGCCGAACTACTGCGTCGGCTCGGTCATCCCGAGGAGGCCATCGCCGCCTACCGGCGAGCACTCGAACTCCTCACCACCGAGCCGGAACGCCGCCTCCTGCGTAGACGCATAGCCGACCTGGAGCAATGAGAATTGCATCGTCTGTTGGCCGCACGTCCCAGTAGACCGGGCCGATAGTCACGGACCAGATCAAACGTCAACACATACCGCCCGGTCGTTCGATCTAGTCAAAACCTTGCCCCGCAAGAGATTTGCGGGCCCCACTCACACATGGCGAGGAGCGTGCCTCGTCGGCTTCGTAGCGGGTACGGTCGCCACATGGCTCTTCTCGTGCAGTCGGCAGATACTGCCGACCGCACGGTGGTGCGATTGCTGCACGTAGCGGTGGGTGGTCCCCGGTCCCGGCTGGCCTCGGCCGTCGAGAACTACAGCGAAAGTCCGGCTGTGGTCCTGCTGTCCGTTACCGACGGCGACAAAGATCATCGCGGAGACCGATCACGACGGTCTCGAGTTCTTCCAGGCTGTCGGGTTCACTGCACTATCGCTGGGCAAGAATTACCCGGGGGTTGATCGATTCATACTGAGGTGTCATCCGCCTCGTTCGGGTAGATAATCAGTCGATTCAGCGGATGACGTCTACGGGAGTGTGGTGTCTCTGCGACGTAACAGCCAGCGCCGGATTTCGTCCGCACCCCATATGATCACCGGGAAGGGTGCGACGAAGGCGAGCATGTCCGGGGTGAGCGCTGCCGTGCCGAGTAGGTGTTGAACCGGCGGAAAATAGATGATCACGGCCGCGAGCGCGAGTTCGAACGCGATACCCCACAACAGAAGTGGGTTGGACAGCACGCCGATCGAGCGCAGCGAGGCCCGTTCGGTGCGGGCCGCGAACGCGGTGCCGATCTGACCGGCGACGAGGCCGAAGAAGGTCATCGTGGTGGCCTGCAGGTAGGCGTGGTGCAGTGGCGTACCGGGGCCGGTGGGATCGCCCGGATGCCATCCCGCGCCCAGCAGGACATAGAAGAAACCCGCCATGCCCAGTGCCGCAGCGATCGCACCGAGAAACAGCCAGGCGCGCAGCACCATCGGAATTCGGATGATCGATTCGGTGCGCCGCCGAGGCGGTCGGCGCATGAGACCGGGCTCGGCCGGTTCGCGACCCAGTGCGAGCGCGGGCAGGGTTTCGGTGCCGACATCGATGGCCAGCAGCTGTAAAACGGTCAGCGGCAAGGGGATCGCACCACCTGAGAGCGCGAACACGATGAACGGGGTCACCTCGGGCGTCGCGTGAGCGAAGATGTAGAAGATGAACTTGCGAATGTTGTCGTAGACCCGCCGCCCGGCCTCGATCGCCGCGGCGATGGTGGCGAAGTTGTCGTCGGTGAGGACCATGGTGGAGGCCTCGCGGGCCACATCCGTGCCGGAGCGGCCCATCGCGATACCGATATCGGCGCGACGCAGGGCGGGCGCGTCGTTGACGCCGTCACCGGTCATCGCCACCACATGGCCGGTATCGCGAAGTGCGTCCGCGACACGGAGTTTCGCCTCGGGCGAGGATCGCGCGAAGATCAGCTCGGGCGTCGTGGAAAGCAGTGCGTCCAGGTCGGCTTCGCTCATCCGGTCGAGCTGCTCGCCGGTCACCACGACCGGTTCGCCGCGGATGATCCCTACCTGGGCGGCGATGGTCGCTGCGGTCAGGCCGTGGTCGCCGGTGATGACGATGATGCGGATTCCTGCGCTGTGGCACGTTGTGACGGCATCGGCGACCTCGGCGCGGGGCGGGTCCGTCATCGCGACAAGTCCGAGCAACACCAGTTGCTGTTCGGCGTGTTCGCGCACCGTGGGCACGGTATCGGTCGGCAGGCGGCGTTCGGCGACCGCGAGCACCCGAAGTCCTTGCCGTGCTTGCGTATCCACCAGCTCAACAAGCGTTGCGCGCCGGGCGGGATGCATCGGTCGCGGGTGGCCGTCGCCATCGAGTTCGGCGGTGCACAGCGGCAGCACTGTTTCGGGTGCGCCCTTCGTGTGCACCCAGATGCCGTCACTCGAGCTGTCGATCGTCGACATACGTTTCCACGCTGGCTCGAAGTGAAACTGCTTCTGCCGCAGACGTTGCCGGTCGTCAGGGTCCGTATGCGCACCCAGTGCTGCACCGGCGATGAGGATGGCGGTTTCGGTCGGATCACCCAGCGCCCTTCCGGTCTGATCGAAGCGGGCGTTGTTGCAGGCGATCATCGCGGCGGCCAGTCGAGTGAGCGTCGAGTCGGCAGTGGGCGGTGCGTGCGGTCGGAGCTCGTGCGGCCCGGTCGACGTATGGATCACGGTGACCTGCATCCGGTTCTCGGTGAGCGTGCCGGTCTTGTCGGTGCAGATCACATCGGTCGACCCGAGGGTCTCCACTGCGCTGAGCCGTTTCACGACCGCACCGCGTCGCGCCAGGTCGCGGACGCCGATCGCCAACGCCAAGGTGATCGTCGGCAGCAGGCCCTCCGGGACATTGCCCACCAGGAGCCCGACCGCGAAGACCACCGCGTTGAGCAGCGACAGCCCGGCGCCTATGGTGGCGAGCGGTACGAATGCCGCTCCGAGCAGCAGCGAAACCAAGGCGATCAGCCAGGCGACGCGGCGCACTTGATGTTCGAGCGGGCTCTCCTCACGCCCGACCCGTTCCGACAGGGCCGCGATGCGGCCGAGCTCGGTATGCATGCCGGTGGCGAAGACGACTGCGTGCGCGTCACCGCCGGTGCATGCCGTCCCGCTGAAGACGATGTCCTGTGCCTGGGCGAGCGGCACACCGGTGTCCGGGGCTTCGGCCGAACGGAACACCGGCAGCGATTCTCCCGTCAGTTCGGATAGATCGACCTCGACACCGCCCTCGAGCAGGCGGGCGTCGGCCGAGATCCGGTCGCCTTCCTGGATCACCAGCACATCGCCGGGCACCACATCGACGGCATCGATCTGGGTGATCTCCCTGTCCCGCATCAGCGTCGCTCGCGCTGGTAGGTACGCCGCGAGTAACTCCACTGCTCGCTCGGCATGCCGCTCTTGGATAAACGCGAATCCCGCGTTGATCACGATGACGACGACCACGGCGATGGCCACTGGTTCGATGCCGACCAGCCAGGCCAGGCCCGCAGCTGCCCAGAGCAGCAGTGCCAGCGGATGGGTGAACTGCGCCAGTAGCTCGCGCGGCCAGGTCCGTGCGCCCCGTCGACGCAGTGCGTTGGGGCCGACGTGGATCAGCCGACGCTGCGCCTCACGGCCGGTCAGCCCGGATCGAGAGCTGTGCAGATCGCGAAGTAGCAGCTCTATCCGCTCCGTCGGATCGAGCAGCATTCCGGATGTTACGTCGGCCTGCTCGGCGGCGACCGCAGTAGCACTGTCCACTGATGGCGAAACTGGTCTGTTCATAGGGATCAGTGCGGTCGGGCGTTGATGACGGGGATGTCGGCGGCGGGCAGGACCGCTTGGCCGGCCGAGCCGAGCGTCATCGCCGCGTCGGCACACAAGCCGTCGGTCAGCACGGCGACGGCCTGGCGGACATCGGTTGTGCGGCTGTTGATCACGATGATCGCCACGACGTCACCGGGGTTCCACGCGGCCGTTGTGGACCCCCACCTCATAGCTGGTGTCGTCGGCGTCGAGGCTGTCGGTGATGACGCGCGACCACCCCTGGGCTTTGTATACAGCGGGTGTGAAGGGGTCGTCGAGGTGGGGCATGATGTCCTCCTCGGGGCTGGCACCGGGTGAATCGGGGGCGGCATACTGCTCAGCCTGAGGTGCGCGCGGCGAGAGCCCAAGGGTCCAAAGGTGGTGTCCAGCGGGGCGATGGTCCTCGCACAGAGTTCTTGCAGGGCAGTGCTAGATTCCGGGTGTCGAGATGCTGCGCGGGCCGGTGCGAATGCGCCTGTTCATTCCTCCATATGCGCTGGGTTGAGCTTCGTGGCCAGTACAGCGGCTTGGGTGCGTCGTTCGACGCCGAGCTTGGTCAACAGCCGGGAGACATAGTTCTTTACGGTCTTCT
>NZ_JBFANH010000070.1:0-13542 GCF_040674755.1 Nocardia sp. NPDC049737
CCTCCCGATGGCGCCGACGCCACCAAACCCGCGTCCGACAAACCAAATACCATCGACAACGACTGTCACACAACGAAATACAACTGTCGTGCTAGGCAGAGTCATTGAGTGGAGCTCACGCATGAGCGGATCCGCGCCGCACGGCGACGCCGATGTGGACGTCCCGGTTCTGATCGTCGGCGGGGGCCCGGCCGGGCTGACTGCCGCTCTGGAGCTAGCGCGGCGTGGCGTCGGTGGCCTACTGGTCGAGCGGCGGGCGTTCACCACCCACTTCCCACGGGCGCATCTGCTCAACGTCCGCACCATGGAGACCTTCCACGACATCGGAGTGGCTGAACAGATCTACCGGGAATCCCCTTCGGAGGATCGGTGGCACAAGTGCGGTTCCTGGTCGGCGATGCCGCGCACCGCCACCCACCGACCGGCGGCCTCGGGCTGAACACGGCAATCGGCGATGTGGCGAACCCGGCTTGGAAGATCGCGGCCGTCCTCGCCGGTGAGGCCTCCGATGCGTTGCTGGACAGCTACGAGTCCGAGCGCATGCCGGTCGCCGCGCGCAACGTGGAGCACTCGCTGCGCAACGCGGGCCGGCACGCGCCGGTCGCCGCCGCGCTCGGCCTCGAGAACGGGCAGTCCGAACAGGACGGTTGGGCGCAGATCTCGGTATGGGCGAGTGACACCCCCGAGGGCACACGGCGACGGGACGCCGCAGCAGTCGCGGTGGCGCACAACGCCGAGGACTACAGCCAGCTCAACATCGAGGCCGGCTTCGCATACGAAGTCGGCGCCGTCATCCCTGACGGCAGCTCACCACCGCCCGGACACAACTCCGCCACCGAATTCCACCCGACTGCCCGGCCCGGGCACCACATCCCGCACGTCTGGCTGGACCGCGGCGGTCAGCGAGTGTCCACATCGGACCTGGTTGCGCCGTTGGGCATGACATTGTTCGTGGATGCGGCGGGCGGGCCGGTCTGGCGGCGCGCGGCCGAGACCGTCACAGATGTCCGGCTCACCGTTGTCGAGGTCGGCGGCGAGCTAGCCGACCTGTCGGGCGAGTGGGCGTCCGTACGCGGCACCGGCAGCGATGGTGCGCTGCTCGTGCGGCCCGACCGTCATGTCGCGTGGCGCGCCGCCGCCGCCCTGGGCGCCGAGCTGACCGAGGTCCTGCGTCATCTGCTGCATTCCGGGCCGGCGCCGTCGGGGGCCGGCGGTGATCTCGGAGGGATCACCGATGCCGGCGAGGCCCTGCGAACGACCCCGACACGCGATCCGCAGCTGTTCACCGTGGTCGAGTGACACGCAAGCCACGTCGAAACAGACTCTAACGGAAGGGTATTGCCATGGCAGAGATCGTTTTCGGGGCGGCGACCTCGCACAGTGTGCTGCTGGCCGCGCCGCCGCACTGGTGGGCCGAACGAGCCGAGCACGACCGCGCCAATCCTGAGCTCTACGACAGCACAGGGGTGATCCGCAGCTTCGACGAGCTCGCGGAAGCGGCAGGGAGTCGGTTCGACGAACGCTGCACGCCCGAAGTCTGGGAGGACGACTGGCGGCGTTGTCAGGCGGCGCTGACGAGGTTGCGCGAGGACTTCCGGCGCGTCGCCCCGGACGTCGTGCTGATCGTCGGCGACGACCAACGCGAGCTGTTCAGCGAGAACAACCAGCCGGCGATGGCCATCTCGGCGGCCCCGGCGATGTCGACAGGTTTGCTCGACGACCACGATTCGGAGTTCCTCAAGGATGCGGCGCGCAGTTACCTGATGGACGACGAGTTCGCCTTCGCCGGGCACGCGGCGCTCGCCGATGACCTGGCTCGTGGCCTGACGAACGAGGGCTTCGACATCGCCTGGATGAACGCCGCGCCGCCCGGGACCGGGTTCGGGCACGCTTATGGCTTCCCGATTCACAAGTTCCTGCAACCTGATCCGGTCGCGGTCATCCCGTTCATGCTCAACACCTACTACCCGCCCAACCAGCCGAGTCCGCGCCGCTGCTTCGAGCTCGGGCGTGCCCTGCGCGCGGCAGCCGCCGCCTCGCCCATCGATGCCCGCATCGCCGTCCTCGCGTCCGGGGGACTGAGCCATTTCGTCGTCGACGAGGCACTGGACCGGCAGGTGCTCAGCGCGATCGTGAGCAAGGACGCCGAAGCCCTGTGCGCCCTGCCGGCCGCCCTGCTCAACAGCGGATCGTCGGAGATCCGGAACTGGATCACCGCCGCCGGCGCGATGGAGGGCAGGCCGGTCGACTGGTCCGAGTACGTGCCCATCGTGCGGTCCGCCGCCGGAACCGGGTGCGGCATGGGCTTTCTCAGCTGGCGTTAGGGAGGAAGGACAACATCATGGCTCGACGTTCGATCGAAGTGCCCGGTCTGCATCACGGCGGTCTGCCGATCCCGCAGGCGTGCGTGGTGGGCAACCTGCTGACCTCCAGCGGGATCTCCCCGCTCGACCCGGCCACCGGTTCCGTGCCGGAAGGCACCGAGGAACAAGTGGAACTGGTGTTCGCGAACCTGCGGCGGGTGCTGGAGGCAGCCGGTGGCCGACCCGAAGATGTGGCCAAGTGCACGGTCTTCGTGCGGGACAAGGCGATCCGCCCGGTGATCGACAAGTACTGGACCGAGACGTTTCCCGACGAGGCCAGCAGACCGGCGCGGCACACGCTGCGCATCGACCTGGCCGATCCGCTGCAGATCCAACTCGAAATCATCGCCGTGCTGGGAGAAGGCTGACCATTCATGATCATTGACTCACATGCCCACGTCGTCGCGCCGGACGGGCTCTACGCCTACCGTGCCGCGCTGATCGCCGACGGCGGCTATCACGCGGGCAAACCCAAGGTTCCCGATGACGCGCTGGCACAGGCCGCCGCGGGCAACGTGTCCATCATGGACTCGGTGGGGACCGATCTGCAGCTGTTGTCCCCGCGCCCATTCCACCTGGGCACCTCCATGAGCCCCGCCAGGCTGGTGGCACCGTGGATCCGCGCGAACAACGACACCATCGCCCGAACCGTCGCGCTGCACCCGGACCGGTTCGCCGGGGTCGGCGCGCTGCCGCTGGTGCCCGACCAGCCCGTCGAGGTGGCCTTCGCCGAACTCGACCGCATCGTGGACCTCGGCTTCGTCGGTGTGCTGGTCAACCCCGACTTGCACGAGGGCCGGGGCGCCACTCCCCCGCTCGGCGACCGGTACTGGTACCCGCTGTATGAGAAACTGGTCGACTACGACCTGCCGATGCACGTCCACTCCGCGGGCTGCTACAGCGAGCGCGAGACCTACAGCGAGCATTTCATCACCGAGGAATCCATCGCGATCCTGTCGATGCTGCGCAGCCCGATGTTCACCGACTTCTCCACGCTTCGCGTGTTGATCTCGCACGGCGGCGGCTCCGTGCCCTACCAGATCGGCCGCTGGCAGGCCGAAGTCCTGCACCCGGCGCTCGGCGGCGGCCCCGCGACGGAGCGGTTCGAGACCTCGTTGCGCAGGTTCTGGTTCGACACCGTGCTGCACCATCCGCCGTCGCTGGAACTCCTGCTGCGCACCGTGGGCGCGGACCGGGTGCTGTTCGGCACCAAGAAACCGGGCAGCGGCAGCGCCCCCAACCCGGACACCGGCCGCGACTTCGACGACCTCAAACCCGTCATCGAAGGCTTCGGGTTCCTTTCGGACACCGACCGGCACGCAGTGTTCGAGGACAACGCACGTCTCGTGTTTCCCCGGCTGCAGAAAGGATGGTGCCCTAGTGAGCGATCTCGTGAAACGGTTACGGGCGCTCGACACCTGCGCGGTGTCTGATGCCCTTGACCGGCACGGTCTCACCGGCGTTGTCGACGGGCTCCGCCCGCTCGCGGCTCAGCGGCCGCTCGCCGGTCGCGCCGTCACGGTGTTACTCGGCCCGCCATCCGGCCAGTCGGCCGCGCCCACGAAGCGGCATCTCGGCACCGCGGCTGTCGAGTCCGCCGGGCCGGGCGACGTCATCGCCGTCGCCCACCAGGGCCGGACCGACTGCGCCGGGTGGGGTGGTCTGCTGTCGCGGGCCGCCGCGGGCCGTGGTGTCGAAGGCGTGGTGGTCGACGGCGCCGCCCGGGACCTGGCCGAGGCGGCCGAGGCCGGACTGCCCGTGATGGCCCGTGCCGCAACGCCGGTCACCGCGCGCGGGCGGACGACCGAACACTCCTGGGGCCAGCCGGTCGAACTCGGCGGGGTGACCGTCATTCCCGGCGACCTCGTCCTCGGCGATTCAGGCGGGGTCGTCGTCATTCCGGCGGCGCATGCGGACGAAGTGCTGGCCACCGCCGAACGGATCGCCGCGACCGAGGCGGCCATGGCAACCGCGATCGAGGCCGGCACGCCGGTATCCGAAGTCATGGGCAAGACCTACGAGGAGCTGACCTATGGTCACCACTGAGCAGACATATCAAGCCCGGGTGGCGGCGCTTTCCACCTCTGCGGTCTCCGACGCGCTCGACCGCCTCGGAATCGCCGGACAAGCTCTGGGTATCGCCCCACTCGACCGAAATTTCCGCCTCGTAGGCCGAGCCTGGACGCTGCGCTACGGACCGGTCGGACAGGACCGGGGCAGTGTCGGCGACTACATCGACGACCTCGGCCCCAACGACGTCGTCGTACTCGACAACCAAGGACGTCTCGACGCCACGGTGTGGGGCGACCTGCTCACCACCACCGCCCACCACCGCGGCGTCGCCGGGACGGTCATCGACGGCGTCTGCCGAGACGTCGACCGCAGCCTCACCCTCCGCTACCCGATCTTCTCCCGCGGCAATTGGATGCGTACCGGCAAGGACCGGGTCCGCGTCGAGGCCACGCAGGTTCCGGTGTCCATCGGCGGGATTCGCGTCGAACCGGGCGATCTGCTCCTCGGTGACGGCGACGGCCTGGTCGTCCTTCCCGCTTCCCGGGCCGACGACGTCCTGACGGCCGCCGAGGAGATCGAGCGCGCCGAGGACGCCATCCGGGCGGCCATTGAGAACGGCGCCACCCTACTCGAGGCACGCCGCGCCGTCGGCTACCACGACCTGCAGACCCGATCGGGGAGGACGTCATGACGGCGACCGGCATGCGGCTTAGCTCGGCCACTGTGCACGAGGCGGCCGGCCGGATCGGCGCATTGCCCGCGCAGATCAAGCCGCTCTCCCCCGAGATGCACATTGCGGGTCCGGCCTTCCCGGTCCGGGTGCCATCCGGCGACAACCTCTGGCTGCACCGCGCCGTGTACGCCGCCAGCCGTGGCGAGGTGCTCGTGGTCGAGACGGGCGGCGGCTTCGAGTACGGCTACTGGGGTGAGATCCTCGCCGAAGCCGCGATCGCCCGCGGCCTCGTCGGCCTCGTGATCCACGGCGGCGTTCGCGATTCGCGGCGGCTCGTCGAACTCGGCTGGCCGGTTTTCGCCGAACGTCTCTGCGTTCGGGGCACCGCCAAGGACCCGAACGGCGACGGTGATCTGGGCGAGCCGGTCCGGCTGGGCGACGTCACGGTACGCCTCGGGGACCTCGTCGTCGGCGATGCCGACGGGGTGGTGTGCGTTCCCGCGGCTGTCGCCGACGACGTCCGAGACAAGGCCGATCGGCGAGAACAGGATGAGGCCGACCATATCCGGCGCTTGCGAGCCGGCGAGACCACCCTCGCGATCTACCAGCTGCCGTGATCCGCGACCAGGCGGGCGACACACAGCCCGCTGCTATATTCGGAGCGGTGGCGGACGACGAACAACGGCCGGTGAGGCCAACGGAGCTGGTCACGTCCGCGATACGAAGCCGAAGCGTCGCGAGCGTGATCAACCAACTGCGCGACATGATCATCAATCGTCGCCTCCTTCCCGGACAGCAGATCCGCCAGGAGGAAATGGCGCGCGTCCTCGGCATCAGCCGCGTGCCGCTGCGCGAAGCGCTCCGTGTGCTCACAACGGAAGGGCTGTTGACGCACCGGCCACACCAGGGCTACTTCATCACGAGACTGAGTGCCGAGGAACTCGAACAGATCGGGAACTTGCTCGAATTCCTCGAGACCGAGTTGCTCCGGACGGTCCGCTGGCCCAATGAGGACGAGCTCGCGCAGTTACACGCGATCAACCGGAAGATCGTGAAAGCGGCGCACGACGCCGACGTCTCGGCGGTCAACACCCTCAATCGCCAGCTTCACACACAGATCTTCCGCCTCTCGTCGCTGGGCATCTACCTCACCGAGGCCGAGAAGTTCTGGACACTGTCGGAGCCCTACCGCCTCCTGCATGTTGCCACCACCGACGCCACGGTCGCCATCGAGCAACACGAGCAGCTCATCGACGCGCTCGCCGCCCAGGACCGAGGTCTGTGCCTGCGCCTCCTGGCACACCACCGGCGCGAGACGCATGCGGCCGCGCTGACCATGCTCGCCCGTGACCAGGGGGATCTGTCCGGACTCGCCGCAGGATAATCCGGTCGGAGCCCGGGGGCTTCTGGACACCGCATTGAGCATGGGAAGTCTCGCCGTTGTGCATGTACCCATGCCGCTGGACGCGCGGAATCGGCGTACTGCCGGTCACCGTCGCCCGTGCCTGCGGCCACGACGTGGCCTATCTGCCCGGCCTGTCGATGTGCCGCATCGCCGATCTCTATCCGGGACAGGCGAAACCGATGCCCTGGATGCGTTCATCATCGCCGACACTGCCCGCGCCATGCCGCACACGCTGCGCCGGGTCGATGTCGGCGACGAAGCGTGGAAGCCACCCGCACCAGCAACCGCATCCGCGGCCTGCTCACCAGCATCCATCCTGCCCTCGAACGAGTCCTCGGCCCCCGCGTCGCGCATCCGGCCGTGCTGGAAATCCTGTCCCGCTGCGGCGGCCCCGAAGGCATCCGCGCCACCGGGAAACGCAAGCTCACCGCCCTCGCCGTCAAGCACGCACCTCGCATGGGCGCACGCTTGGCCGAGGAAATCTGGGCCGCCCTGCCCGAACAGACGGTCACCGTCCCCGGCCGCAAGGCCGCCGAGGTCGTGCTCCCGAAACTCGCGGCCTGTTGAAATCTGTTCTGCTGCAACGACAAAACGAGATCCGACGCCAGTGCCCGCAGCCGGGGCCCATAGGACACCGGCGCACCCACCCCGGCCGGCGCTGCGGCAGCGGTGACATGCCCGCATCCGCACCGAACCGAATGCACCCTGTGCTCGATGAACTCCGCAGCGATGACCTCGGGCAGGTCACACACCTGCCAGGCAACGATTTTCACCGTCCGACCACCGGCGAGATCACCGCCACACCCACCACACGCCGACGGCCGATACTCTTCGATGCGGTCAGCAATCGCCTCGCGCCACAACGCGAAACCCTCACCGCCAGGCTGCTTGCCCGGCTTCCGGCCAGCCTTACCCCGCTCCACACGAGAAGGACTGCGCTGCAACCGATCTCCCGATAGCGGTCGGGACGAATTCCCCGAGTTCTGCCCCAGCTGCCGCTTCAACTCCGCGACCTCGGCACCAACTCCTCGATCACCCGATCCCGCTCCGCCAGCATCAGCAGCAACTGCTCCACAGTCGGCACGGGCACAGCTCAGACACCTGGAAAGCTCACCGGTAACCACACTCCCACAGTCAAGCCACCGCGGGGCAGAATCCGCTGCACGGGCTGTGGTCGGAAGATGCAGCCCGCGATGCCGCACGGCAATGTCTACTATCGGTGCATCGCGCGCACTCTTGCGCCCGGAAGCGAGGCGCTAGCCGATCATCCGAAGACTGTGAACCTCAGAGAATCGCATGTCGCTGGGCCGTTGAATCGTTGGCTCGCAGCTCAGTTCAGTAAGGAGAATCGTCGGCAGATCATCGAGATTCTGGTGGAGGCGTACAACTCCGACGACAGCGATACTCGACGAAGCTATCTGCGGCTGACGTGAGTGCTAATCCCGCTACGGCAGTCCTGCCCAGAAGTCGTTCAGGATGCGTGCACCCGCGGCGGGTTCCTGAGTCATCCAGAAGTGGCCGGGCCCGTCCAGGACGGCGATCGAGGCGCCGGCTTCAGTGGCCACTTCACGCCGCGTCTCGTAAGTGCCGGTGGCCAGATCTCCGTCACGGAGATGGCCAGGCCGGGGCGGGCCGAGGCGGCCGAGGCGGCCGAGGCGTTCCGCCCGGTCTTTGCCAGCACGGGCTGTGCGCAAGAGCGGTAGAGGGAGAGGATCGCCTGCCCCATGTGTGCGTCCTGTCCGGCGGCCAGCCGCGTGGCCAGAGGATCGGAAGCTCCCCACTCATGCCATCTCTCCAGACGCTTCTCCATCGGTGCGTTGGCCAGCTCGTCCGCCCAGAGCTCGCCGAGTTCCGGGGTCTGGACGGTCTGGGCGATGTGGTGCCACTCGTAGTCGGGGTGGAAGATGCCGACCACGTCACAGACCCAGCTGCGGATCAGATCGGGGCGGTTCATGGCGAGGTTGAAGGTGTGTACTCCGCCCCAGTCGTGGCCCACGAGGTCGACGGGCTGTCCGAATGCTTCCAGGCGGGCGGTCAGCCAGGCGAGGTAGCCGTCCAAGGTCGCGTCGAAGCCGTCCGGTAGGGGCGTGCCGAACCCGGGAGGTGACAGGAGGAAGACGTCGTCTCGCTCCAGGTGCTCGAGCAGGAGACCCCAGACGGCCGAGACCTCTGGGCCACCGTGAAGGAAAACGGCAGGACCGTGCGTGCTCATGAAGTGCCTTTCATGTAATGACTCAATCGGCTACCTGTCGGAAGCCTGCTCGGCTGGACATAACGGGATGACCCTTTTGGCCCGCACCCCAAGGGTGGTTCTGTGGCAGAGGGTCTTCAGTGGGCGGGCAGCCGGGACGCTGAGAGAAGACCGGCCGCGGCGTCGAAACGGTCACACGGGACGGATCGAGCCGGTCCGGGCCGGATGATCAGGGTCGGACCGCGGCGGCTGAGAACGAGGTTTGCCTGCCTGGAACTCCTTGACGGTTTTCGGCAAGGCAGTCGCCGAGACGCCACCCGGGGCCGGCCTCACAACCCGGCACTGGCTTGGGGGTAATAGTGCGTCGGTGGTTAGCTGCTGCTCGGGAAGATGCCCGGCTCAGGGGTGGAGGACGATCTTGCCACGCGTGTGGCGCTTGCCCAGCTCCTCGTACGCTTCGCGGACCTGCTCGAGTGGGTAGGTGCGCGCGATCGGGAGTTCGATGGAGCCGTCCGCGATGGCCGCTGCGATCTCGGCGAGGGCTCCCCGCGGATCCGCAGGCGAGCCGCTGCCCTTGGTCTTGACGCCCAGTCGTGCGGCGCCGGCGAAGTCAACGATCGTGTTGATCCGGTCGACGTCGACCCCCAGCTCGACCGCCAGGTCGATGTAGCCGCCGCCGAAGGTGTCTACGAACGCGTCGACACCGCCGGGTGCGGCATCACGAATGCGCTCGAGCTGCCCCTGGCCGTACTGCACCGGAACGACCCCGCGCGAACGCAGCCACTCGTGGTTGTGCTCGCTCGCGAGCCCGATCACCGTCGCGCCCTTGGTGCGCGCAAACTGAGCGGCGAAGCCGCCAGCGCCCCCGGCAGCAGCGGAGACGACGATCGTGTCCCCTGGGGCCGCGCCCACGGCTTGGACGGCGGACCAGGCGGCCGACGGCGCGCCGAACAGCGTGCCGGCGACCTCCCAGGACAGGTCGGCCGGCTTGGCCACCAAGTGCTCGGCGGGCACGGACACAAGCTCGGCCAGGGCCTCCTTGCGGGCACTCCAGCCGTACACCCCATCGCCGACCGCCCAGTCGGTCACGCCGACACCCACAGCGTCGATCGTGCCGGCGAAGCTCGCCCCCACCCCGGAAGGGAACGTCAGCTCACCCCAATGCTTCGACTTTCCTGCGATGACCTTGATATCGCCCGGGTTGATCGCCGCAGCCTCGACTCGGACCACGACGCCTCCCGGCTCGGCGATGGGGTCATCGACCTTGCGGACCTCCAGGACGTCAAGGTCTCCGTGCCCATCGAACTTCACGGCTTTCATAGCCCACCTCCAGGTGCTGATCGTTGTCCGAACTGGCCCGAGCAACCGCTCAGGCTCCGTCGACGAAGGTCGCCGGGGGCTGTCGGCCCGGCCCGTCTTAACCAGGATCGCGCGGTTGACCGCGCCAAGAGCCTGGCCTCTCGGACAGTTTCTCCTAGCCAGCCGGACAGTGACGGTAACGGCAGCGGTGCTCACTCGTCCGGCCGCCGGCAGCGACGAGCGGATTGCCTGGGAGTGGCTTCGCTAGCGACAGGTCCTGAGCTGCGGCTGGGGCACAGTCGCGCGGCGCTCCCCGAATCGCAGCCGGCCTTTCGGCTGGTTCCGCCTATCCGAACGGAGGGGGAGGTGGTTCCGGGCAGCCGTTTACGCTGATGGTATGAACCTCACGGCAGCGGCCGACATCATTCGGGCACCTCTGCGCGAGATCCTGCCACGGTTGTCCGCAGCCTTGGCCGATACCGTCCCGCACCGGGCGCTCGCGCAGCTGTCCGGCAGTTGTGCGCACTCACCCGTCAAGATCCACACCGTCGGAGCAGGCGGCACATGGGCGGTAACCACCGCCGAACTGGCCGCCCTCACCAAGCAGGCGCGGCCGGGTCAGCCGTGGCAGGGACAAGCCCTGGTCGCCGGAACCGAGAATCCGGTGCTCGCCGTTGCCAGCGACGCGGCCGAGCGCGGCGCTCTCCTCGTCCTCCTGCGCTCCGACGAGGCAGCAATCGCGGGCCCCGACCTCACCGCCGTCCAGACCCTGTGGGATCTGGTGACCGCATACAGCGCACGCATCGTCTCCGAAGCAGTACCCGGGCCGCTGGCGCTCTCGCGGGTGGCAGCCGGTGCCCGGGCCGCAGCCATCACCGAACTCGTGGACACCCACGGTGGCGTCCTGTCCGGGCTGCTCGGCGTACTGCGACGCCGCGACCTCGACGATCACAGGGCCAGGGAGCGGGCCATCGATCTGGCCCTCTCCGCGCTGGCGGAGTTGCGGGCCGGCGCCGACCAGGACAGAGCGCTCGCCGAGGAAGCCGCCGGCGACGGCTTCGCCCGGCTCGCCGACTCGCTACAACCGATGTTTCTCGGGCGGGGCGTGCGGCTGGATCTGGGCCCTCCCGGCACGGAGGAAGGCGCCGACCGGCACCTGCCCGCCGACGTCGCCCATGCCGCGCGGGCGGCCGTGCGATCCGTAGTGTCCGCCCTGCTGAACGAACAGGGCCCAGGATCGGATTCGATCAGCCGAGTACACATCAGCTGGAAAATCGCAGAGAACGAGCTGCGGGCGACCGTACGGGACGACGGTTCCGGTGTCCTGTCACGCGCCGCATTGCAGAACCGCCGGGTCGTCGAACGACTGGCAGCCCTGGACGGGCGGCTGGAAGTGGACGCCGTCCCCGGCTGGGGAACGACAGTCACCGCCACGGTCCCACTGGAGCCGCCGCAGGGGCCGCGCAACGACCCGCTCACCGTACTGGGGGACCGAGAACTCGAAGTCCTCGGACACCTCGCGCGCGGCAGACGCAACCGGCACATCGCCGAAGAGTTGCACATCAGTGAGTCCACCGTGAAGTTCCACGTGGCGAACATCCTCGACAAGCTGGGAGTGGACACGCGAGGGGAGGCCGCTGCACTCGCCCACACCTGGGGTGTCAACACCACCTGACACGGTCAGTGCCGGACGTCACCTGACGTGCAGGTGGGCTTGTGGGTTCCCAGTACACCATCGCACGACGGCGCTCGATAGCCGCGCAGTAGTGCCTCGCGAAGAGCCGAGGTGCGCACCCTGAGCCAAGCGCGGCTTCGACTCCCACCAGACGCACTGTGAACTCGCCGTACTGCCAGGCCACCTGATTTCTCCGACAGATCTCCGTCCTCCCGGTACCAGACGGCAACGCCAACTCCTCACGCCCCACCCGAGCCCGCTCGGCCCGCTACCGCGCGGCATCCGCCTCCGCCTGAGCCTGCTCCAAAACCTCCGTCCAGGACACTCCAGATCCCGCCTCGTCCTCGACGACGATCAGGAGCTCCTGCTCGAGCAGCACGACGTCGTCGTTCAGGGAGCGGGCCGCCACGCCTGGCGCAACAGGAGTGATCGCCCGGCCACCCTCGCGGCCGTGCCTCGTCGGAGCAGAACGAGACGTCGCTTAGTACTGCAACTGCACTCGCGTGGTTCGTTCCTGGTAGACCTGTTGCGTGGTGTTGGATCGTGCTGTGGCCGAACTGGATTCGTTGATGGCGAGGATCGGGGAACGGTTCACCCGCGCTGAGCCGCGGGGGCGGGCGGGTGAGTATGTGTCGGGGCTGGTCGCGGGCCTGGAACGCAAGAACGGGTGGACGTTGGCGGAACGCGCTGGTGAGAGCACTCCGGATGGGATGCAGCGGCTGCTGCGCGCCGCCGACTGGGATGTCGACGGGGTGCGTGCCGACGTGCGCGACTACGTGGTCGAACACCTCGGCGACCCAGCCGCCGTGCTGGCCGGTGATGAGACCGGTTTCCTGAAGAAGGGCACCAGATCCGCTGGTGTGCAACGGCAGTACTCCGGAACGGCCGGGCGTACGGAGAATTGTCAGATCGGTGTGTTTCTGGCGTATGCGTCCTCCCGCGGGCACGCCCTGATCGACCGGGAGCTCTACGTCCCGCAGTCGTGGACCTGCGATCGTGAGCGGTGCCGTGACGCTGGGATTCCCGACGAGGTCGAGTTCGCGACAAAGCCGCGGCAGATGATCGCCATGCTGGAGCGCGCGCTGGCGGCGAAGGTACCGTTCGCGTGGTTCACCGCCGACGAAGCCTACGGTCAGGCCGGCTACCTGCGGGCTTGGTGCGAAGACCACGACGTGTTCTACGTGATGGCCACCCGCTGCGACCACCAGTTGACCACACGCGCCGACCGCATCGCCCGCGCCGACGAGCTGGTCACGGAGTTCGGCGACCGCACCTGGCAACGGTTGTCGGTCGGTGCCGGCGCGCACGGCCCCCGCGAATACGACTGGGCACGCCGCCAGATCGACGGCACATGGAAGACCGGACGCGGGCACTGGCTGCTGGCGCGCCGCTCGATCAGCGACCCCACCGAGATCGCCTACTACATCTGCTATGGCCCGGCCACCGCGCGGCTGGTCGATCTGGCCTGGACCGCCGGGTCACGCTGGCACGTGGAAGAAGCGTTTCAGCAGGCCAAAGGCGAGGCCGGGCTGGATCACTACCAGGCCCGCAAATGGCGCGCCTGGTATGCCCACATCACCCTGTCGATGCTCGCCCTGGCCTGGCTCGCCGCCACGAAAACCCTTGCTGCAAAGGGGGACTCGCCGCCAGCGAAGAAGGCATGATCGCTCTCACGCTACCGGAGATCCGCCGCTTACTCATCGCGTTCGTGCTCACCCCACTACACGCCGCCGACCACATCTGGGCCTGGTCACGCTGGCGACGACGCCGACAACACCAAGCCCGTCTGTCGCACTACCGGCGACGCGGCCACCCACTCACCTGAGTGGGTTGGGTCGGGAACTGGCGCGGTGTCGTGAGCGGTTGTAGGTGTGGAAGCCACTGTGACCGAACGGTTTTCCCGCTTGATCGTTCTTCTGCCCC
>NZ_JBFANH010000071.1:0-13161 GCF_040674755.1 Nocardia sp. NPDC049737
GACGAAGCCGGCTCGTCAGGCGGTTCGGTCCGGCGGCCGGCAGCTTCGCACCGAGTTCGTTGAAGCGCTTGGGTCCGAGGAGCAACTCCCGAATGATCAGCAAGGTCCATCGTTCGCCGAGCACGTCCAAAGCGCTCGCGAGCGGACACCCTTGTCCGTACAGGCGACCCGTCTCCACATGACTGAGTGTAGGGACGGCCAGGAGTCGGCTAGGCACCGCCGTGGCGCTTGGGCCGGTGCCGTCACAGTCACGCACCATAGCCATCAGGGCGGAGATACCCGCCGAGTCGCTCGCCCAAAAGTGCCGCGAACTCGATCGTGGTCAGATCGCCGCCGGCGGGTCCCATCGCTTGCAGGCCCACCGGCAGCCCGGATCTGCCGAGACCAGTGGGAATCGTCGTGGCAGGCGCTCCGGCGATATTGGCGATGGCACACCATTTGACCTGGTCCCAGTAGGAGCGGGCCTTGCCGTCGACCTCGAATCGCCGACCGAACCGGTCGATCAACTTGTTGTGGTGCACAGGTGCCGCTGTGGGAGTAACCGGCATGAGCACGATGTCGAACTCGCTGAAGAACTCGTACCACCCCTCCCGTATTTCCTGACGCTTGGCGTCCGCCTGCATCCAGGCATAGTGCGACTGGAACGTGCCTCGAAAAGCGCGCGTGGCCGCTCCTCGTGGGTTCTGCGCGATACGCACCGCCATCGCGGCACCAGAGGCCGGGGTGATGCCGGTGCGATCGCCCGACAACTGTCCGTACACCAGTGGCTCGAAGACTCTATGCGACTCGCCGATACTGACCGGCAGCGCGGCAGGCTGGATCTGGACCTTCGCGCCCGCCTGCTCCAAGACGTCGATCGCGTTGATCATGGCGGCGTTGACCTCGGAGTCTATTGGGCAGTCCGGATCGTCGAACCAGACCGCGACGCGGAAGTCGCTCAGAGTGGTGGCTCGGGGGCCCGCAAGCCGATACGTAAAGCCGCCGTCACGCGCCAACGCGCCGGTGGTCGCCTCCAGGACGGGAATCAGGTCACGCGCGTCGCGTACCTGAGCGCCGGCGCAGGCAAGGTCGGGCTCAGCCCACCGGCCGGTCCCAGGACCTGGTGGGAGGTGGCCCACCAGCGGGATCGACCGCCAAGTCGCTTTGTGCCCGTACAAGCCGACAAAATGCGACGGGATCCGAGTCGAGCCACCGATTTCCGAGCCGAAGTCGAAAGCGGTGAGCCCGGCGGCGGTCGCCACCGCCCCTCCCCCAGCAGAACCACCCGATGTGCGTGAGAGGTCCCACGGATTGTTCGTCGGACCGAAAACAGGATTGTCCGCCTGCACGTCCTGATTTCCGGGCGGCATATTCGTCTTGCCCATGATGATTGCCCCGGCTCGGCGAAGCCGCGCAATCGGCTCCGCGTCCCGGGTCGGCACATGGTTGACGAGGTCGCGCCGACCGCACGCGGACCTCATGCCTGCCGTCTCGTAACTGTCTTTCGCGGTGATGGGCAATCCGTGCAGCGGTCCCAACGACTCATTGCCGCTGACCCGCTCCTGGTCCGCCTTGGCGGCCTCGGCGCGCGCACGCTCGACATCCAACGTGATCACCGAGTTCAGGCGACGGTCGTGCTTCTCGATTCGCTGCAAGTAGAGGTCGACGAGTTCGCGACTGGAAACCTCACCGCTGCGCAGATGTGCCAGTAGCTCGTGGGCGGGTGCGAAGGCAAGATCATCCGACATGGTTCCTCCGAGGGAGTTCGTCGACAGCGGCAAGATTCTCGAGTTGGGCAAGGGCTCGCTGCACGGTGACATCGCGCGCAAGTTTTCCGTCGACGATCGGTCCGGCCAGACCACGAAGGGCTGCGACTGGCCGCCAGCGTCCAGGGATAGTGATGGCGCGTTGCCGACGTTCCAGTCCGTCGGCGATCGCGGCGGCCGCGGTTTGCGGCTGAATTCGTTTGAGGATGAACTTGGGCATCGCGGCAAGCAGGGCGAGTACATGGGGATCCGCGTCCACGCCCTGTCGGATCATGTCGGTCTGGATAAGTGAGAAATAGGCCGTCATGGCAGACGCGCCATGCCTGGCCAACTCGACACCGAGGCCCCGGCCCAGTTGCTCGACGGCGGCCTTGCTCATCGCGTAAGGGATAGCGCCCGCGCCGTTGATGTAGGCGAATACCGAACTCACCAGGACGATCTGTCCCCGGTTCTCGATCACCGATTCCAGCGTGGCCGACACCGTGTTGACAACTCCATCGACGTTGACCGACAGAACATTTCCCACTTGTCGCGGTGTCAGTGCGCGGAAGGTGGCACCACGCCCCAGAACGCCGGCATTGGCGATCACGACGTCGATACGCCCGAACACCTCATGCGCTCGCCGCACAGCTTCCTGAACGGAATCGAGTTGGGTGACATCGCATTTCAGCGCCAACACTTGCCCGCTGGGCAGTGTGGCCGCAACTTGTTGCGCTGCAGCCAGATCAATATCCGCCAGCAACACCCGCGCTCCACGCCCAACCAGGGCTGCGGCGGTGGCCGCACCCAACCCGCGACCGGCTCCGGTAATCAGGACGACCTTGTCGGAAAGCGAATAACGTGTCATGTCACCACTCCTCGACGAGTTGCGACGAAGGGGACAGCATCGCCAGGGGAGCAACCAAAGATGTTGCTGCGCAGCATTTTCCGTATCGGGCCACGGTCTGGTGCAGTGCACCATAAATCCGGACTCGATCCGCGAGCGATGCATGACGACGATACGTCGATGACGGTTGCATGTGACGCACGCTACAGGCAAGTATACGAAATGTATACTGACTCTCTGACCGCGCGACACCCCTCGCGTCATGACGCGACGCACACTGGCTATTCCTCGGCACACGTGATGGCGGCTCGATTGCCACACCGCCATCCCGCCGTCAATGTGCGGTTCGCAGCACGCTCCACCACACCTCGGTGATTCCGGCGATGGCCGACGGGTCGTCAAGGCCCGTTGTACCGCGGACGGCCTGCTGATAGCACATGCGCTCGGTCATCCAGATCAGCGAGGTGGCGGTTGCCGCGGCTTCGGCCTCGCCGAACCCCTCGGCCCGGAGTCGCTCCCGTGCGATATCGACGAACCGGCCGAGAATTCCGTCCCAGTAGGCGGCGATGCCCTCGTCGTAACCGGCCGCCTCGATCACGGCCCGCAACAGGGTGGCGCGTTCATGGAAGGTCGCGAGTGTGCCCTGCACCGATGTCATGACCTGATCGCGCGTGATAGGGCCATCGACCGCTAGGAACGGTGCGATAGCTACCAGCACCTCGTCGCCGCCCTTTTCGACGAGGGCCAGCAACAACTCGCGACGATCTTCGAAGTGCGCGTAGAACGCCGTCCGAGTGCGGCCTGCACGTTCCGCGATGCGACTGACGTTGAGATCCGCATACGAAGCGCCCTCCTCGAGCAGCGCCTCGGTGGCGTTCAGGAAAGCGAGTTCGGTAGCACGCCGACGCGGATCGTCGCGGGTGCGTTTGTCGAGGACGGCCACCGACACAGGCTATCGCGGGCGCCCAACTCAGCCAGAAATGAGTGACTGCTTGTGATGACACTGTGTCCGTTTTAGGCTCGCCAACGACGAGCCGATGGTAGCGATCGTGCACGGCATCGTGCGCCCTCGCGAGCTGACGAACTTCATTCACAACAACCTGCACGCCGCCAGTCGCGCCGCCCATCACCCCGGCCACCGCGGCAGTGTCGACGTGTCGTCGAAATTGCCGTTCGAACACACCTCGATCAGCCTGTGGAAGACACTCGCCCTGGCCCAGGACTACGCATATTCACCGGGCGGACACGCCAAGGCTTTCGAGCATGCCCTGAAGACCAACACGCACAAGGTCGGGTGCTTCCTACGAATACGGCCACTGGCAAGCACCGGACACCTGGGGATCGACGCTCCGGCCTTTCCGAAACTGCCGGCGGCCAACCGCGGCGGACTCTGAGGACCTCGACGCCCGAGGTCCGCTGCGGCCGCAGCCCTCGCGAAACAACGCCTCCGCAGCGCGAGCCAGAAAACACCGGCCACCAGGTCGCACACTCCCCCGATAGGTGATTCACATGAAGGTGACCGTCGACTACACGAAATGCACCGGGCTCGGAATTTGCGAGTCCATCGCGGCCAATATCCGAGGGCTCATCCAGAAACACGCGACCTGGGATGAAGCTCTCGTGTTCGCAACGGTTCGTCGCGATGCGGCGCGCAGTAGAACTCGGGCAGCCGCCGCGCATTACATCGGGCGCAGCAGCCGGATCGCCTGCAGCGCAACGTAAAGTTCGGCTGCTTGCGCCGGGTCATCGCAGTCGCGGCCGGTGAGATCGCGAATCTTGCGCAGCCGGTAGAGCACCGTATTGCGGTGGTAGTGCATCTGTTGCGCGGCAGCCACGGTCGACCCTTTGCATTCGAACCACGCGTTGAGGGTCTGCAACAAAGCCGTCCGCTCCGTCTCCGGCAGATGTATGACCGGTCCGAGGATTTGTGCGGCCGCACTGTGCGCCGCATCAGGTAGCCGGACCAGCAGTAGTGCCAAGGGGGCCGCTTCGTAGCGGGTAATCGCGGTCGCGCCGCTCGGTGTGCACTTCAGTGCGAGTCGCGCCTCATCGAGCCCGGCAGCGATGCCTTGGGGACCGGTGAATGTGCGGCTGACACCGGCACGAGCTTCGATCACTTCACCGAGTAAGGCTATGGCAGTGTCGATTTCGGTGGCCGAGTGCGCGCAGATCACCCCGTTCTGGGTATCGGCGTAGCTATCCCAGATCGAGACGATGCCTCGGTCGTTGAGCTTCGTGATCGCGGCCGACATCGTCGTCCGGGTCGGACCGGCTTCGGCGGCGACTACCACGAATATCCCGGTCTCCGGTAGGCCGAGAGTGCGCGCCGCGTCCAATACCACGGCGGGATTCTCCGCATGGTCGTCGAACAGGGTCCGAATCACCCGGGCTCGCGACTCGATATCGGCCAGGGCGAGCAGGGTTGCGGTCTCACGGTAGGTCTCGGCCGCGGCATCGGAGCACCGGTCGACGATGGCCCACAACTCGGCCGGAATCTTCAGCAGTTCGCCGTCGGCGACACCGCCCGCGCGGACCAGCAACTCTTCCCAGATCAGCCGACCACCGAGCCGATACGCGTGCAGCATCGCGGCTATCGGCAAGCCCTGCTCGGCCTTCAATCTGCCTGCCGCACGCGCGGATTCCAGACGGACCGGATCGCGGCCCGCGAGGTAGCCGAGCATTGCGGTCAGGTTGTCCAGGCAGGCCCCGCGCAGTTGCGCACGGGTCAGTAGTCGGGAGTCCAAGTACGAACGTTCGGATGCGACGATCCGGTCGGCGAGCTCGTCGGCCAGCGAATCCACCGATTCCAGCAATTGCCTCGCGAGTTCGGTGGCCGCGATCGAATGCAACGGCCTGGCCACCAGCGCAGCGTACCACTCAGGAGTGTGCGCCACGCCACACCTCGATTGTGCCGCCGCACAAAGTCGATCACCCACTCCCGCGACCGTCGCCCATAGTGCGCGACGGCGTTGGTGCGGACAATTCGGGCTATGACCATCAACGATTCGCCGACCGACGTGCGGGGCGCCGTCGACGCCGCGCTGTCGGACCTTGTCGAGGGCGAAAAGGCTTGGGCCACGATCTCCCTGGCCGCACGCGCCGAGCTGCTCGGACGCGTGCGGGAACTCACCGCGAAATACGCCCGAGAGTGGGTCGATGCGGCGATCAGCTACAAGCGGCTGGATCCGCGGACGGCGCTGGTCGGCGAGGAATGGATATCCGGGCCCTATGCGATGGCAGCCGGGGCCGGGGCACTGGAGCGCAGCCTGCTCACCCTTGCCGACGGGCGTAGCCCGCTCGAGAAAGCACACTTCGGTACAACCGGCGGACGCACGACAGTCCGCGTGCTGCCCACATCGGTCTTCGACTCGTTGCTGTTGAGCGGATTCAGCGCCGACGTGTGGCTCCAGCCGGGCATCGGCCGGGCCGAAGCCATCCGAGCGGCGGGGCTGGCACAGCTCGACCCGGTTCGCACCCAGGGGATAGGCGTGGTGCTCGGCGCGGGCAACATCACCTCGATCGCCCCGTTGGACGTGCTCTATGAACTGATCGCGCACAACCGCGTCGTCGCCTTGAAACTGAATCCGATCACCGATCCGCTATTGAAGCCCTTGACCGAGGTGCTGGAGCCGTTCATTGCGATCGGCGCGGTCCGGATCCTCACCGGCGCAGCCGATGTCGGCGAATACCTGGTACAGCATCCGGACGTCGCACACGTGCATATGACGGGCAGCGCAGCGACACACGACGCGATCGTCTGGGGCCGCGGCGAGGATGCCGCGGCACGCAAGGCCACCGGTCGACCTCGACTCGACAAGCCGATCACCAGCGAACTCGGCGGCGTCTCTCCGACCATCGTGCTACCCGGCCGGTGGAGCAAGGCCGATCTGCGATTCCAGGCCGAACACATCGCCACTCAGCGCTTGCACAACGGCGGATACAACTGTGTCGCGACACAGGCTGTTGTGATTTCGTCCGACTGGGATCAGAAGGACGACTTCCTTCGAGAGCTGCGCACCGCCTACGATGCCGCACCGAGCCGGCCCGCGTACTACCCGGGCAGCGACGATCGCGTCGCGTCAGCCGAATCGACCTATCCGAGTGCCGAACATTTCGGCGGTCGCTTGCTGCTGTCCGGCCTGCGCGGCGACCGCAGCGAAACACTGTTGCGGACCGAATATTTCGCACCCGTCCTCGGAGTTGTCGAATTGTCGGGCCTCGGAGCCGATTTCGCGCGCGCGGCGGCGGCTACGGCCAACGATGAATTCGTCGGCACGCTCGGGGTGAACGTCATCGCACATCCGGCGACCATCCGTACGTTGGGCGCAGCATTCGACGAACTGGTCGAGCAGTTGCATTACGGCACAATCGCGATCAATGCGTGGACCGGCGCCGGGTTCCTCACCGCCGCGGCGACCTGGGGCGCTTACCCGGGCCATACGATCGACGACGTACAGAGCGGAATCGGTGTGGTGCACAACGCGTTCCTGATCGACCGGCCCGAACGGACAGTCGTGCGCGGGCCGTTCCGCCCTGCGCCGCGCTCGGTGTTGCGCGGCGAGTGGTCCCTGACACCGAAGCCGCCGTGGTTTGTGAACAATACGACCGCAGCGACAACCGGTCGGCGGCTCGCCGCGTTCGCCGGAGCACCCGGGTGGGGAAAACTGCCGGGAATCTTCGCATCCGCGCTGCGCGGCTGACCCAGGAGCACACGTGGACACCTACGCCGATTACGTCGTTATCGGTACCGGATCGGCGGGCGCTGTGGTCGCCAACCGACTCAGTACCGACCCCGCCACCAGCGTCATCGTGCTGGAGGCCGGGCCGGAGGACACAAACAAGTTCATCCATATCCCCGCCGCATTCTCGAAATTGTTTCGCAGCGAGGTGGATTGGGATTACCGCACCGAACCGCAGCCCGGACTCGGCGGCCGCGAAATCTATTGGCCCCGAGGCAAAACGCTGGGCGGCTCGTCCTCCCTCAACGCGATGATGTGGGTGCGCGGATTCGCCGCGGACTACGACGAGTGGGCCGCGCGGGCTGGAAGCGAATGGTCCTTCGCCGAGGTCGTAAGGTACTTCCGCAAGATCGAAGTAGTCGAGGGAGCACGCGAAGCCGACGAGGGTGTCGCCGGTCCGCTACATATTGCGCGGCAGCGCAGTCCACGCCGGTTCACCGCGGCATGGCTGGCGGCAGCGGTCGAAGCCGGGCATACGGTGGAGCGCCCGAATCTGCCCGAGCCGAAGGGGTTCTGCGAGACCGTCGTGACGCAGAAGCGCGGCGCACGCTGGAGCACGGCGGACGCCTACCTGCGGCCGGCGCTCGGCCGAAAGAATTTGACGTTGCGCACCGAGGCCGTCGCGACGCGCATCATCTTCGATGGCACGCGTGCTGTGGCAGTCGAATTCGAGTCGGGCGGGAAGCGTGCGGTGGTGCACGCCCGCCGTGAGGTGGTGCTGTGCGGCGGCGCGATCAACAGTCCGCAGCTGCTGATGCTGTCGGGCATCGGCGATCGCGAACATCTCGCCGAGCACGGAATCGCCACTGTGCACCACGCACCGGAGGTGGGCGAGAACCTGATGGACCATCTGGTCGCGATGCTCGGCTTCGACGTCGACAACGACAGCTTGTTCGCCGCGGAAAAGCCACTGGAACTCATCAATTACGTTGCCAGACACCGCGGCATGCTCACCTCCAATGTCGGGGAGGCATACGGATTCGTGCGTAGCCGCCCGGACCTGGATCTGCCCGACCTCGAGCTCATCTTCGGACCCGCACCGTTTTTCGACGAGGGAATCGGGGAACCGTACGGCCACGCGGTGGTAATGGGATCTATTCTGCTCAAACCCGAGAGCAGAGGCCGGATCTCGCTGCGCTCCGCCGATCCGCTGGCAAAGCCGATCATCGATCCCCGCTACCTGTCCGACAGTGGCGGAGTGGACCGCGCGGCCATCCTGACGGGCCTGCGCATGTGCGCGGAGATCGCCGAAGCACCCGCTTTGAAAGCCCTGCTCGGCAAGGTCGCTCGGCCCGCAGGCGCGGCGGATACCGGTCCGGAAACGCTCGAACTGGCGCTCACTACCTGTTCGCACACGCTGTATCACCCAGTGGGCACCTGCCGGATGGGGAGCGACGAAACCAGCGTAGTAACACCGGAATTGCGGGTTCGTGGTGTCGAAGGTCTGCGCGTCGCGGACGCCTCGGTGATGCCGAGCATCATTCGCGGACACACCCACGCCCCGAGCGTGCTGATCGGTGAGAAAGCAGCCGAGCTGATCCGCGGCTCATAGTTCCAGCGACATCCCGCCGGGCGTTGGCCATCAGCTGGCGCCCGTCGGGTGAACCTCGTTCCTCAGCTCTGCGGATTGTCGCCGTTGGCCGGCTGATGACCCAGCCAGTGCGCGATCTCCAAGGCGACCCCCCGATCTCGAGACCATTGTGATCGAGAGGGATCGGCAGGAGTTCCTCAGCGCGCTGGATGCGGTTGAGGACAGTGTTGCGATGCGCGAAGAGTGTTCGTGCGGCACGGGACGTGCTGAACTGCTCACGGATATAGACCCGCAAGGTCTCACGGAGCTCGGGATCCGCGCTCGCCACCTTCCCCAGCGTGCGGGCGACGAACTCGTGGGCCCGCTGCTCGTTATAGGTTGCGAGCGTCACGAGCTGGACGTCGGCGAACCTGGCGAAACGCAAGTCCGGCAACCGTTGCATCAATCGCTGTGTCTCGACCGCATCCAGGTGGCTGCGCCGAAAGCCCTCTACCCCGGTGTCGGGTGGCCCCATGGCTATGCGGACGCCCTCGATATGTGACGTCGCCGCGGCGAGGGCTTGCGCGTCGTCGACCGTCACGTTTGCCAGCCAGGTCCACAGCGAGGTGGAACTGGCAATGACATGCAACGTCTGCTGCGCGTGAGTGGCTGTCCCCAGAGCCTCCGCCGCGCGCTGCAAGCCGGGGTCGATCAGGCGCACCGGGGTCCGTCCACAAAACGACCGCGGTGTGGCGGCAGTCGAATCGGTAGCCGAGGCGGTCGCTGGCGCGATCGTCGGCCATCGGTGCCCCTTCGAGGACGAGGCTCACCAACTCGAACCGCTGCGCGTGGCTGTCTCGGGTGAGTTCGGCACGTTCGGATTCGAGCTGCTCAGCCAGCGCGGCGAGCGTGACATCGACGAAGTCGACCAGGGAGCGAGCAGCCACGTCGAGGGCTTCCTGGAGTGCGACCGGATCGGATGAGACCGTGAACGCGAGCCGCATCCAATGCCTCAAGAGTGCGTTGTGTCCCGAGTGATACGCCGTGACCAGAATCTGTTCGACCCCTCGGCGGAATGCGTCACGGGCTATGCCGACCACTTCCGCGCTCAGGTTCGCCGTGACCGGTTCCCGCGGAGCCCGCAGTAAGGAGGCAGCCCAGTGCAACAGGTTGGCGCGGGAACTGGCCGTGATCTCGCTTCGCCAGCGAAGGTTCGGTGCGAAAGGGGGTCGTCGGTGGAACTACCGGGCGTATCGAGCAATCTCCGCAGCGTCTCCCACAGCCGGGCCATGGACTCGTCATCGTCAGCGAGAGCACCGAGGATCCGCTGGACCATGCCTCGACATCGAGCTATCTCAGGCATTCACTCATCGCGTGACGACGATCTTGCCGTTGGCGCGGCCCTGTTCGACGTACGCCATGGCCTCGAGTGTTTGATCGAAAGGAAAGGTGCGGTCGAGCACCGTCCGCAGCGTGCCGTTGTCGTATAGCGTGGCCAGTTCGTTGAGTTGGGCGCCGTTGGCCTTCATGAAGAAGAATGAGTACCGCACTCCCCGCTTCTTCGCCTGCTTGCGGACCTTGCGGCTCAACAGCGCCATGACGGGTGCGAGGAGCGGTTGACCGACTTGCGCGGCGAAGGAGGGGTCCGGCGGGCCGACTACGCTGATGGCAAGTCCGCCCGGCTTGAGTACGGTCAGGGACTTCTCCAGGTTGGTGCCCCCGAGCGAGTCCAGTACGACGTCGTATCCGGTGAGTACCTCGGAGAAGTCCCGCTTGGTGAAGTCGATGACTTCGTCGGCGCCCAAGGCGCGGACCTTGTCGACGTCAGTGGTGCGGGCTGTGGTGGCGACGTAGGCGCCCAGATGCTTGGCGACCTGGATGGCGGTCGAGCCGAGTCCGCCCGCACCGGCGTGGATGAGGACCTTCTGGCCAGGCTTGACCTCGGCGAGGTCGACGAGTGCCTGCCAGGCGGCCAGCGCGACCAGCGGCACGGCAGCGGCCTCGTCGAACGACAAGGAGCGAGGCTTGAGTGCTACATCGTCCTCGTCGATCGCGATGAACTCGGCGAAGGTGCCGATCCGGTGGTCTCGCGGCCTGGCATACACCTCATCGCCGACCTTGAAGGCATGGACGTCCGAGCCGACCTCCGACACGACACCGGAGACGTCGTGGCCAAGAATGAACGGGCGCTTGTACTTCAGCAGCTGCTTGAACTCGCCGTTGCGAACCATCTTGTCCAGCGGGTTGATGCTGGCCGCGCGGACCTGGACCAGAACGTCACGACGGCCCACGCTGGGCTCGGGCACGTCTGCGGCCCGTAGTCCGTCCTTGCCGTAGGACTCGACAATGAACGCCTTCATGTCACCTACCTTCTCTTCTCTCGGGTAATGCGCGGTTTGGTGGCCCCGGAGCATGTGCTCGGCCACTTATGGAATTGCGCGGAAGTGTGTCCACAACATGATTGCGACCTGCAATCGGCGCGCCTCGGCATGGACGATGGACTTAGAATAACGAAGTTATCAAAGTGGGTCAACCTGCGCCGTCGGTGCCGTCGACTGAGGAGATCGCCGATCGCGCGCCTGATGGTGAGCTCGCCGCCCGTCGCGGAGCGGTGGGCCGCCCGATTCGCCATTGAGCTTCGAAATCTTGCGGCACAAGCGTCTGCTCGACGCCTGAGTAGAGGGCGACGCGTCTACATCACCGACGGTCCCAACATCATCATTGTCGCGTCGGCCGCTGGATCGCCCGAGAACCCGCAGTGGTAACTACAACCTGCCGGCACATCCTGACACCCATATCGAGATCAGCGGCGCTCGCCGCGCGGTGAGCGCGATCGAAGCGGGAGCGAGCGCGGCAGTGGCCACGACTTGTTGCGGCCTACGCCGACCTCGACTCGCGCCAGAGCTGGACTGACCGCGAAATCCCCGTGCTCGTCCTCGAGCAGCGCTGATATCAACGCGGCGGCCCCGTCGGCGCCGCGAATCTATTGCCGGTATGGCCGCCGAGATCGGTGCCGCGGATTAGGAGTCGTCCACTGCAGCCGGCCCGATGCGCCTTCTTCGAGCGCGGCGAGTTGGTTGCCCGGGTGGCTCGGGCCGGTTCCGGGCAACCGGCAAGGATTCACTTCGACGTGGTGGCCGCTGACAGGACCGCGTCGTTGACGGCTGTAGGAGTTATCGAGACAACGAACTTCTGCGCCCGACTGGCGTTGTCGCACAGGTATCGACGCTTCGGGCGTTTCGATGTCAGCGCGTGGTCGACGGCCTTCACGACCTTCTGGGGATCGCCCGCGAATTTTTGCATGCGGCCCAACAGCTTCCGACTCCCAGCAAGGTGTGATGCGTACAGTTCGCGATGCTCGTCGGTCAGTTGCGCGGTCATGCGGTCGTGCTCGTCGAGCATGCCACCCCACATGTCGGTACGGGTGGGCCCGGGCTCGATCAGCGAGACGGGGATCCGCCACGGGCGCAGCTCGATTCGGAGTGCATCAGCCAAGGACTCGACTGCATACTTCGATGCGCTGTAGGCGCCGGTACCCGGCGTGGTGATCAACCCACTGACCGATGACATGAACACCACCCGTCCACGTGCCTCACGTATTTTCGGCAGCACCGCCTGCGTCACACCGATCTGGGCTGTCACGTTGACCTCGAGTTGCCGTGACAACTCATCGAGGGCCAACCCCTCCACCGGTCCGTTCACGATGATGCCGGCATTGTTGACAACGCCATTCAGTTCAGCGGGGAGTCGATCGGGAAGCGTAGCGATGGCGGACCTGTCGGTGATGTCGAGACCGATCGCGTGCACATTGGGTAAGCGATCGAGACTTTCGAGGGCGGCATCGGATCGAGCCGTGGCATACACCTCCCAACCTCGTCCGCTCATGTGTTCGGTGATCGCCAGACCGATCCCCCTGCTGGCGCCGGTAATCAATACAGAAGGCATGCGTTTCCTACTCTCGTCGTCGAACGTCGACTGGTCAGGCTGCTCGGGCCGATGATCGATGCACCATCGATCGCTGATGTGTACCGATTGGTTTACTTCTTTGTGTGACGGTACGCCGTCCAGCGCCGCGATGTAAACCAATCGGTGTGCTTACGTATGCGTTCGTGGCGTGAGGCGCGAGACTTCGAGGGGCCATTCCCGCGATATGTGTTGTGCAGAAAGACCAAGAGGATTGATGCAGGCCCCTGCGCCAATCCCCTTTCGGCCTGGCGAACCGAGTGCGAAACCGATGCGCCCGAGGCTCAGGAAGCCAGGAATTCGAGTGCCTCTGCGACGAACCTGTCGTGGTATTGGAAGATGCCGCCGTGTCCGGCGTCGAGGTAGATGCGGAGCGTC
>NZ_JBFANH010000072.1:0-12238 GCF_040674755.1 Nocardia sp. NPDC049737
CCCCGGGCCGGCACCGCGATCGGCATCCAGCTGCCGATCGTTGGCGTCCGCCACGGACAACGGTCACCGGCTTGACTTTTCAGATTCCACAGAATTGCGCGGTTCACGTTGCCTTCGACAGCACCGCTACTCCATTCCAGCGTGAGGCCGTTACGGACAGCATCATAGTCTTCGGCTGTTGGCTACGAACCGATGTATCCTCTTGCTAGACAAGGCATTTACGATGTGCACGGACGACGCGGTCAACCGCTGTAGTGAGGTTGTGAAGCAGATGCCAACGGTCCGCGACCTGGATCGCGGCGGGGGCACCGCGGCTGGCGCCGTCGGCGTAGGGACCGCCGCGGTCCGGCAGACGACCCGGACCTCTGGATGTATCGACAGTGATCGTGCCGTAGATTCGTCCCCGGCGGATGGCGAAATCGTCGAACCGGTGACAGAACCGATTCGGTCTGCTCGGGATGCCGACACTACCGGCTACCGTTTCCGATGCTGCGCGATGTCGGGGCGGTTTGCTCGCGGGGTCAGCGGCCATTCCGCGGTTTACTCAACAACGCGCGGCCGCGTTCTGGGGTGAGGCTGCACGCCAGAACAGGGTCGGCGAGCAGCGCGATCGGGGCGATGTGATCTGGAGTGCGGGGCTGCCATTGCGTCATCGCGGTCTCGAGCGCATGCCACAGTGCCGTTGGGGCGGAGTGGTGTTGCGCGAGCGCGTTTCGCACCGCGGTGTCGAATGCCTGGTTTCCGTAGGTGAGCCGGTAGCCGGGCTGCTGTATCCGCGCTCGGTGCTCGTCGATGGCACGTCCGATCTCGAGTCCGGGGTCGTTTTGTGTGATTTCGAGGATCTGGGCAACTTCGAGTGCGGAGTACTGCGAGTGCTCATTGTCGGCGTGTTGCTGGGCGCGTTCGAGTGCTACGCGGTGCCCGGTACGTGCGCGGTCTGCCAGGTACTGGGCATTTTCGAGCGCGGAGCCATACCAGGGTTCTTTATGTGCGTGTTGCAGGAACATGCACGGCAGGAACTCTTCGGTGAACAGTGAACCGGTGAAGAATCCGTCCGGGACGGGCGCCGGAGGTAGCAGATGTGAAAGAAGCCGGGAGGCCTCGTACGGGGAGGAGTTGGCGAGGAACATCTGGAGCTGGACTCGTAAGACTGTGGCGCGTGGCCGGCCGAAATGTTGGGCTTTTTCCAGGGCCACCATGGCTGTGTCGATGTCTCCGGAAAGTGCCTCGCTCCGAGCCTGTTCCACCGCCAGATCCCAGCTGTCTCGAGTCTTGCCCGCCGGCTGACGTATTTGATGAAAGCCTAGGTATAGCGATTCCATGAGGGCAGTGAACGACGGATATCGCCGCGGAAATTCAGCCCAGGAAAACACGCTGTAGGCGGCCCACTCGCCGTTCTCGTCACGGTCGGCCGGGTCGAGGAACAGGACCCCGGCGTCGGCGTGAAGCGAGATCAGTAGCCCGCGACTGAACGGGTTACCCGGCGCGTCGACCGGAGCCTCGGTGACCAGGTCGGCCCACGACTCCCAGGCCGGTTCGAGGTCACGCAGCCATCCCAGATTGGTGGTGTCACGCATCTTCCGCACGAATTCCCCGGCATGGCGCCATCCATCGGTGGTTAGCAGGAAGCTGCGATACGAGGGCGGCAATCTCAGGCCGAGGCGCTCCTCGGCCGCTGCGACGTCGGCCTCGGCGGCTGGGGCGTAGCCGAGCCAGCGCTGCTGCACCACCTCGGGCTCCAGGTCACCGGGATCACTGGCGGTGATCCGTTCCTCGCTCCACAGCTCCAGCCACGGTCTCCAGTTCATTCCATGAACGCTACGAATAGCCTCCGACAAGTTCGGCATGCGTGCGGGCCGAGATCGTGGTGAGAGGAGCTACTGGTCCTGCTTCGACATGTCCGCACATGCCGCAGGGCGGGCGTTCCGGAACGCGGTATCCGCCAATCAGAAGGGCGTCCACTCCTGTCCGGCCATCGGAGATTCCACGACTGGCGACCTCGCGGTCTTCCACGGCGGCGAACGGCAGCGTGGCAGAGTGGTTGGTGCCTGCTCCGCGCGGAGGCTGTTCGAGGTTGAGGGCAGCGTCGTGGTTCGCGCATACGAGCATGAGCACCCCTACTCATTCACGCCTTGTGCGTAACGACGAGGAGTCAAGTGAACGGCGGCTGTCTCTGTGGCAATATCCGGTTCTCTGCGGCCGGAGACCCCGATTTCCCGCACCTGTGCTCGTGTGAGCACTGCCAGCGGCTTTCGGGTGCCCCGGTCATGTCATGGGTATCTTTTCCCGAGGAAGGATTCGAGTGGACCGGCCCGGGCGGGGAACCGACCTGGTTCGAGACGTTCCCGCAGATATGCCGCGGGTTCTGCCCAGTCTGCGGATCGAGCGTGGCATCCAAAGGTGATGAGGCCGGCTTGGTCGGGGTCACGCTGGTCAGCCTCGACGATCACAGCGGCCTCATTCCTGAGCGGCAAAGCTTCAAGGACAACGCGGTTCCGTGGCTGGTCCCGCTGGGCTGAACCACGAAATCTGCGCATCGACACCCTGCATGGGACAGGTCATTCTCTGACTTGTCCCATGCACGCATCGTCGTTCAGCTTGCGCGGGGCGGTGGTGGTTCCAAGGTGATCATCGTGGGTCCGGCGGGGGCCAGGCGCGCTAATCGTTCTGTCTCCGAACGCTTTTGCCGGAGGAAGGACAATGTGAGATCGATGCCGTCGATCTCACTGAGCCAAGCCTCTCGCTCGGCTCGCTCTCGGCGGCCGAGCAGGTCGTCTTCGATCTCGGCCAGTCGCGAAAGCATCTTCGGGTTGATGTTGAGCATCGGGCACCGGATGCACGCGTGCCCATGCTGGCAGCCAGTGCCATATGGTCGGGCGCAGCCGCCGAGTTCGACCTTGCGCTTATCGAAGTGCTCCTCGAATTCTGCCCACTCTTCGGTTGTCACATCACGGTATTCGTCGGATGGGCGCATCTGACGCCGCTTGGCGTGCCCGATAGTGCTGAATAACGTCTTCGTCGAATACTGCGACGTAGCCGCGGAAGGTCTCCAACTCCAAATGACCAAGTAGCGCCGCGCCGATATAGATCGGGAGCCCGCTGTTAGCGAGTTCGGTCGCGAACAATCTTCGGTAGTCATGTGGCCGTGAAGGGGAGGTTCTTGAATGCCGGGTGGACCGACGAGAGCTCAGTGTATGTGTTGATGAGCCATCTCAGAACTCCGCCGCGGCTCAGGACGAGACGGTGAGCGCCACTTGGCGCGCCGCCCGGGGTCGGCGACGACCTCTCCGGGCTGCCCGCACTGCTCGACGAATTCCTCCGAAGCCGAGACCTCCCCGTCGCCTAATTCGCGGCCTGCCACATTGTGTAGTTTCCACATTCCGCGGTGATCTCGGCCGTTTCCTGCGCCGCGGCGAAGAAGTCGTCGACCAGTCGCGAGGTGCGCGATTCCGCCACCGCGAGGCACACCTGTTCAGGCGCCAGTTCCGGGATCGGCACATAGCTGATGTCGGGACGTGAGTAGAACACGGTCTCCGACCGCCCGACGAACGAGATGCCCCGGCCTGCCGCGACGTGCTCGAGCTTCTCCTCCACCCCGCGCGCCCTGAGTCCGGAGCCGGGGTGCGGGCGCCTGGTGGGCTGCGTACTCGGGTCGGCATCCCAGATCACCGGCTCACCGTCCAGGTCGGCCTCGGCGAGTTCCTCCTTGCCGGCCAACCGGTGGTCGGCGGGCAGCGCCACCATGAGTGGCTCGGTGTAGAGCGGGGTCAGGTGTAGCCCGGTCTCGTCGACCGGCAGCCGCACGTAGCCGACGTCGACACGGCCATCCAGCAGCATCAGAGCCTGGTCGTCCCATTCCATCCGCTGCACGTCCACGACCACGTCCGGGTTCTGGGCCTCGAACGCCCGCGCCGCCGGGATGACCGGGATGCCGGTCCGGAAGCCGACGACCAACCGCTGGCTCCCGCGGCCGGCCACGGACACCCGGCGCCGGACCGCGCGCACTGAGGCGAGCAGCGGGCCGGCGTCGTCCAGCAGCTGTCGGCCCGCGTCGGTCAGCTCCACACCATGAGTGTCCCTGGTGAACAGCGCGGCACCGAGATCCTTTTCCAGAGCGCGGATTTGGCGACTGAGTACCGGTTGCGCGATGTGCAGCTCCTCGGCGGCGCGGCCGAAATGCAGCCGGTCGGCGACAGCGACGAAGTAGCGCAGCTTGCGCAGGTCCAGATCCATGGAACCTCCCGGTCCGGCAATGCCCCCAAGGTATCACCACAGCTGAAAGAGGTCTTGGACACGCACTCTGACCGGTGACATCGTCAAAGGGGCGCAAGCGAATTCGGTCGAAGAATTCCGGATCGGATTTCTACAAGGACGAGGCGAGAACGCCGTCCTGTCCAGCTTTCAGAAAGCAGGCACATCATGAGCAGCGTCAGTTTCATCGGCCTGGGCGGAATGGCCGACGCCATAGCGGCTCGCGCGGTCGCGGGCGGCAACTCCGTCGAGCTCGTCGGCCGCGACACGGGCAAGGCCAAGGGTCTGGCTGCCGAGCTCGGCGGCGGAGCCACGGTGGGGACGTTCGGCGCCGTCCCTGCCGGCGACATCGTCGTCCTCGCCGTGCCATACACCAGCGCCGTCGCGGTCGTCACCAAGTACGGGGATGCGCTGGCCGGCAAGGTCATCATCGACATCTCCAACACCTTCGACGCCGACGCCACCGGGCTCGTCACGCCTGACGGCACGTCCGGAGCGCAGGAGATCGCCAAGGCCGCCCCGGCGAGCGCGCACGTCGTGAAGGCGTTCAACACCGTCTTCGGCCACGTCCTGGCCCAGGACCGTCGGCTGGACGTGCTCTTCGCCGGAGACGACGCGCGGGCCAAGGTCGGCGTGGCGACGTTCATCGAGAGCCTCGGGCTGCGTCCGCTCGACGTCGGCGGCCTGGAGATGGCCCGCTGGCTGGAAGGTGTCGGGCCGCTGCTGATGGGCCTGGCCCGCCACGGCGCGGGGACCTTCGACATCGCCCTCGGCGTCGACGTTCTCGATTGAGCTCACCCACATCACCTACCCACACAAGGACACAGCGTGCGCGTTTTCGTCGCTGGTGGGACCGGCCATTCCGGTTCGTACATCATTCCCGAGCTCGTCGCCGCCGGGCACGAGGTCACTGCCCTGGCTCGGTCGGACACCGCCGCGGCGGCAGTGTCCACGCTCGGCGCGAAGGTACATCTCGGCGACCTTCAGGACCTCGACGGGCTGAAGGAGGCGGCCGCGGACTCCGACGGCGTCATCCACGTCGCGCACAGGCAGGACCTGCTTCCCTCCGGCGGGATCGACGCCGTGGCCGCCGCGGAGCTCCCGATCATGCTCGCGTACGGCGAGGCATTGGCGGGCACCGGGAAGCCGCTGGTCGCAGCGGGGAGCATCGGCTCGCCGGGGAACTTGGGCCGGCCGGCCACCGAGGACGACCCGGCCCTTCCTGTCGGCGACGAGCACAGGGGCACCCTGCGGGCCCGTAACGTCGTGGAGACCGCCGTGGTCGGCCTCGCCGAGCGGGGAGTGCGGGCATCGATCGTGCGGCTTGCCAACATCGCACACAGCACCACCGATCATTCCGGCTTCCTCGCGCAGCTGATCGCGCTCGCGAAGGAGAAGGGCTTCGCCGGCTACCCCGGAGACGGCGCGAACCTGTGGAACGCCGTGCACGTCCGCGACGGCGCCACCGTGTTCCGGCTGGCGCTGGAGAAGGGTCCGGCCGGCAGGTACTGGCACGCGGTCGGGGACGGGGCCATCCCGCTCCGCGAGATCGCCGAGGCCATTGGCAGCCGTCTGGGCCTGCCCGTCGTGAGCGTTCCCATGGACGAGCTGATGGTGCCGGGGTACTTCGGGTTCCTCGCGAACATCGTCACACAGAGCTACCCGGCCTCCAACCTCGTCACTCGCCGAACCCTCGGCTGGGAACCCGTGCAGCCCAGCCTGCTCGCCGATCTGGACAACGGCCACTACTTCTCCGCCAACTGACGGCACGGACCCCGATCGCGGCGGGTCCGGCAAACGACAAGGCTTCGCTCTTCTGAGCGTCCTCAACATCCGGCTGTTCCGGGTATTCATAAATTCAAGGGAGTGATCGTGGGAAAGCTCGATGGCAAGGTAGCGGTGATCACCGGCGGATCAACCGGCATGGCGCTGGCCGGCGCCGAGTTGTTCGTAGACGAAGGAGCTCATGTCTTCATCATGGGCCGGCGGCAGGACGCGCTGGACGACGCCGTCGAGCAGATCGGCCGGAACGTGACCGCCGTGCAGGGCGATGCGGCCGACCTGAACGACCTCGACCGTTTGTACGACACGGTCAAGAAGGAAAAGGGCTCCATCGACGTCCTGTGGGCAAGCGCCGGAATGGGCGAGCCGGGCAAGCTCGGCGAGATCACCGAGGAGCAGTTCCATGCCGCCTTCTGGTTGAACGCGCGCGGGACGCTGTTCACGGTGCAGAAGGCGCTGCCGCTGATCAACGACGAGGGCTCGATCTTCATGACCGGGTCGAACGCTTCGCTCGGGGCCTTCCCCGGGTGGAGCCTGTACGCGGGGAGCAAGGCGGTGCAGCAGGCCTGGGCCCGCGTGTGGCTAAACGAGTTGAAGGACAGGCGGATCCGGGTGAACGTACTGACCCCCGGCCAGGTCGCCACTGCGAAGCAGGAGGAACTGTTCGACGAGGAGACCAAGGCGGCGTTCGAGTCGCTGATCCCGCGGCGAAAGATGGGCCGCCCCGAAGAGATCGCGGCGATCGCGCTGTTCCTCGCCTCGGACGACTCGAGCTATGTGAATGGGCTGGAGCTGGTTGCCGACGGCGGCACCACGGCGATCTGACCGCGAGACAACGGCCGACGCACTGGGCCTGAGAAAGGACACATCATGAGCAGCATCAGCATCATCGGCTCGGGGAACATGGCCGGCGCCATCGGCACCCTGGCAATCAAGGGCGGCAACACCGTCGAGGTGATCGGCCGCGACGCGGCCAAATCCGCGGCCCTGGCCAAAACACTCGGCGGCGGCGCCACAGCCGGAACATTCGGTGCCGCCCCGGCCGGCGACATCGTCATCCTCGCGGTGCTGTTCGACAGCGCCGTGCCGGCCGTCCACGAGTTCGGGGACGCGCTGGCCGGGAAGATCATCGTCGACATCACCAACCCCTTCAACGCCACCGGCACCGGGCTGGCCGTCCCGCACGACACCTCCATCGCGCAAAGGGTGGCCGAGGCCGCGCCCACGAGCGCACATGTCGTGAAGGCGTTCAACACCCTTTTCCTCCACGTCCTGGCCAAAGGCGACCCGGCGGACGTGTTCATGGCCGGCGACGATGCGCAAGCCAAGGCGAGCGTGTCAGCGTTCGTCGAGAGCCTCGGACTGCGCCCACGGGACACCGGCGACCTGAGCATGGCCCACTGGGTAGAGGGAGCGGGCGTGTTGACGATGGGCTTGGCCCGCAACGGCGTCGGGAACTTCGACTTCTCCCTCGGCATCAACAACCTCGGCTGAGCCGCCGCCACATCCGGCACGCGGCCTGCCTCGTCCGGAGAGTTTCTTGTAGCAGTCAGCATGGCAGCGAGGGGGAAAAGGCGCTGAACAGATCGCCGTGACACTCGCCCTCATCGACTTCCTCAGGCTCACAGCTCACAGCTACCGCCAATCAGACACTGATTCACCACCAGGGCAGTGAGCCCCAAGCCTCTTGTCAATGCACGGATTCGAGCGATCAGATAGTTCAGAGAAGCCAGTGAATGTGCGCGTTGCCGTCGTTGGACCCCATCGAGAACAGGTACAGGCGTTCAGGATTCATCGCTTCGGCGACACCTCTGGCCACTGTGTGGACAGCTGATTGCAGTCGCAGATATTTCTGTGGCGTCAGGTCGCGCACGACATCTTCGACGTGTCGGCGCGGCACCACCAACACATATCCGGGCAGCGTCGGATATGTGTTCAGGAAACCCACGTGTTCGCCGTCGTCATAGACGGTCTCATGCTCGAAACCAGGTGTCCCGGCGAGGAACTCGCAGATGAAACACCCTTCGGTGCGCACCCGTGTCTCGTAGCCGGCGATGTCCATCGGGACGCGTCGCCGCCGCATCTCGGCTGCGGTGGCGGTTGGCGCCTGGGGTTTGGTGGCGATCAGATGGAAGAACCGGGCGCCCTCCAGGTACGGGCGGCGGTCGGCCACAGCGTTCTCCAACCGCAGCAGCTTGTCGAAGAACGCGGGGTCGTGCTTGGCTTCGTCGTCGGCGATCAGGTCGCATCGACCTTCGCGTCGGTACGGTTGCCGACCAAGGTCACCAAGGGGCCGGGCTCCCGCGCGGCGGGAATCGCCATGGCCTACAAAGCTGATCGAGTCCGCACAGGCCCGCTGGCGCAAGGTCAACGCCCGCGAACTCGTCGCGCTCGTCCGCAACGGTGCGCTGTTCCACAAGGGCAAACTGCTCGAACGCCCCCGTGACATCACCCCGACATCGATCGGCCCGGCCGACACCGCAACAGAGGTCGCCTGAGACAATTCCTCCGACCTTCGTCACCGTCCGGCTGTGAACCAAGGTCACCAAGGGCGCTGGCTCCCGCGCGGCAGCCTTGGCTATGTGTTCAGGCTGGTCGAGCCCGCCCATACCTGCTGGCAGGCCGTGCACGCGGCCCCGCCTGGTTGCCCTCCTGCGGGCCGGCGCTTGCTTCGAACGCGGTCGGCTCGCCGAACGCCCGAGGCTCACGCAGCCCGAATCACCGCCACTGATCGACTGCTCTGAATTTACCCCTCGCCAAGCCGATGAGTTTGCCTGCTGTCGGGAGTCTTCCTCATCGACGCCACATTATGGAGGACAGAATGAGCAATCCGATTCGGCTGTACATGTCGATGTCGCTCGACGGCTACATCGCCGGCCCGGACGATCGACCGGGCCAGGAACTCGGACGTGCCGGTGGACGCCTTTTCAACTGGCTCGACGACCGGGAATCCGACGGTCCCAGCGGACAGGTCTATCGCGAGGCGCTGGCGACCGGCGCGCTGATCGCCGGCCGTCGGACCTTCGAACTCGCCAAGCGTTGGCACGGCGACCATCACGACGGTGTGCCGATTTTCGTCCTCACCCACCATCTGGATGACGGGGACGTGCCACTCGGCCACGCGCGATTCGTCACCGACGTCGAGGACTGCGCCCGTCAGGCTCGCACGGCCGCCGGGGACCGACCGGTCATGGTCCACGGGGCAGGCGCGGCCCAAGCGCTCCTGCGGGCCGGGCAGATCGACGAGATGGAGATCCACCTGGTTCCGGTCCTCCTCGGGCAGGGTCGACGACTGTTCGACCACCTCGGTGGCGATCACATCGAACTCGAACTCGTCCGACGGCTCGAGGATCGAGACGTCACCCACCTGCGCTACCAGGTGCGCCGGACCGGGGAGCCCGCGTGAAGACGCTGTTCGTCTCCTACCGCGTCACCGACCTGGACCGCTCACTCGATTTCTACACCGCCCTGGGCTACGCCGAGCTGGGCCGGGTCGACCCCGGCGATGGCAGTCACCTCGTGATCCTCGCGTTCCCCGGCGAACCGGCGGCCTCACTGGAACTGGTCCACCGCCCCGCCGGCGGACGCGTCGACGTGGGTAGCGGTTTCGACCACCTCGCGATCCAGGTGGACGCTCTTGCCGCCACCCTGCAGCGGCTGACCGACGCCGGCCTCGAGCCCGGACCTGTTCAGTACCCGGGCGGGCCTCACGGCCCGAAGACGTCGTGGCTCACCGACCCGGATGGCTACCGGATCGAGTTGGTGCAGTGGCCGCCTCGACACCCCGACGGCATCACCGCCGCGGACTTCTCCTGAGCAGTCCGGTGAGCGGAGTGAAGAAGCTCCGCTTTCGGGCGGGCGCGCGGCAAGGCGCCATCCCCATCCACAGATTTTGACAATTACTCCAGCGCAGCCGGCGAGACGGGCGTTCATCCCGGAAGTGAACGGGAAGTACCGGCCACTTGCATCCCCGTGATTGCCGATCGCGCTCGGCAGGCTGAGTGCGTCATGCGCTCGAGCCCGAGTAGGAGGCTAGGTTCGAACGCCGGCGTAACGGGTTTCGGTCGGGTTCGGGGTGTCACGACGCGATCGAGGCCATGTATCAGGTCGTCAAGGCAAATGGTGCGAACGGATACGCGGCGACACCCGTGTCGTGGACATCGATGTGTCTGAGTTATTCACTGCCACAATGCATGTCATCCCAACAGGGGCCACAGCTGGCGGGATCGGGAGCTTTCTGATGTGCTGCTGCCTGATAGCCCGGTGGACTACATTATTTCGGGTGATCCGGGCTATACGTCGATCTTGCCACCTCGGTTAACCCTTTTGTTTGCAAACTATTCATCGATGACAAGAGGTTTCGAAGTCGCAAGGTGAGAATTCTCCATCGTGCTCGTCGATTCGACCGTCGCACCGGACTGGTTTCGGGGATTTGCTGTATTGCGGGCGGCAGTACCGGCTCTGAGGCCGGCGTAGCCGGGTCCTGTTCGGGCGGAGTCTTTCCTGCCTTCGCGATGACCTCTCTGGCCGCGTCCTCGGCGCGGTTGCGATGCCGCATACCCGAAGCACAGAAACACAAGAAGAACACGAACATTGCGATTCCTAGACCGAATTCCGTCCAAAGGAGTGCCCACTGGATGTATCTCCAATCGTGGGCGACTGATTGTCCGAAGGCGGCATAGATACCTACTGCATCGACAATTCCAGTGAATCCCAAGACCAGTAGAGCGGCAAGAGCGTAGTAGAGATTGAGTAAAGAGGCGTGCCAGCGATTCGCATGCCCAGCGTTGTAGAAAAGCTCCGTTGCGTGGAGTCCGATTGCCACTTTGCGAAGATCGACGTCCATATTTCGATGAAACTTGCTGGCCTGCAGAGCCTTATGCGAAGCCGGGAGCGGCTGACTGGACACGTAGTCGTCCAAGCCGGGATAGATCAGCTGCTCCAGGGTGCGGACAGAAGTGGCACGCAGCCCCTGATTGAAGCTGTGGACCGTATAGAAGACTAGGAGGAGTAGCGCGGGCAAGGGTGCGGCGACTATCACCAATGGCGTTGGTACTGGTGACTTTCCGATGAGCGTGGTGACGACCCCGACGTAGGCGAGCATCCCTGTGACTTGCGTGAAGCCGGCGGTCATCAGCGAGGCACCGTCCGAACGCTCCGAGGCGTACCAGCCGAGCAGAATCTTCAGTGCATCTTCGCCCGGCGGAAACGACTTGGATGGCCCTGACGTCATCGTTGTATTCTCGACCGGCTGCGCTCAGTTCGCAGCTATCGCTTCCATGATGGCGATAAACCGCGACGAATGGGCGCGGTGATACTGCCGCCATGGGTGATGGGAGGCAGCCTTCCGTAAGGTAGGCGGCTAACGTCCGATCCCGGGAGCCATGCCAGCACAGAGGTGGACTGGTCGCCGCCCAAGTAGGACCCATCGGGGGCCTCGATCGCGTTTGTGCCACCCAGATGTTGACGTGGTCTGCCGCAGCGGTCGCTGTCGGTGCTGTCGGCAGAGGACTCGTGTTCTGCCAGGCTCGTGTCGGTCGGGGATCGGCCAATCGGACTTGGAAGGGTTATGCCGTGGAAACTGGGGTCTGAGCTGCGTCTCTACGCTCCTGCAGCGAGTTGTCCATCGATCTCTCTTTCCGTGGTACACCTGGCTAGAGCAAGGTCGCCAGATCAATGTCAGTGTCCAGGTTTTGGATGCGGTTGCGCGGACGTTGTCGTTGGATGCTGCGGAGAAGGCGCATTTGTATCGGTTGGCGGATGTGCCGACGGTGCCGACTGCGCACGCGGGAACTGCTCTGCCGGAGGAGCTTCAGGTGATTTTGGATCATTTGGAGCCGTTGCCGGGTGCGGTGTTGAGCCCGCGTTATGACGTGCTTGCGCACAATAAGTCGTATGAGGCGCTGTGTCCGGGTTTCGTCAAGGGCGAGCGTAATGTGGCGCGTCGGGTGTTTCTGACCCCGGAGTGCTGCAACACCTATCACCATAATTGGGATGACTTGCGGCGCATGGTCGGTTACCTGCGGGGTTCGTATGCGAAGAACCTCGGTGATCCGGGTTGGGAGGGTTTCATCTCTGAGTTGTGTGCTGAGAGTGAGACTTTCGCTGCTTTGTGGGCTCGTAATGATGTGGCGGTTCCGGCGAGTCGGACGAAGCAGATCCGTAATTTGGCGGTGGGGGAGTTGGAGATGTTCTTGACGAGCAT
>NZ_JBFANH010000073.1:0-12185 GCF_040674755.1 Nocardia sp. NPDC049737
CTCGGCTGTATCGGCCAGCAACGGCCTGCCGGACTTGCTGATTTTGTCGTCGAGCAGCGACTCTTGCCCTGCTGTGGCAGCGTTGAGTGTGCCACCGGACAATTCCTGTGGCATTTGATTGATGAAGTGTCTTCGGTTCGGGTCCTCCGACTGGGTTGTCGGGGGCGCGTGTGCCGACGGGCCGGGGGTATGGCTGCCGCCGCGAGCCAGTTGGTGTTGCGCGCCCGCCAGCTCTTGCAGCGGCGTGGCCAAGTCACGCAGATTCTTCTCGGCTTTGGTGAGCCGCGCCTGCGTCTCGGCGGTCGGCGCCGCCTGATGTTCGGCGGCGGCTTGGTGGTACTCGTTGACGTACTTGACAACGACCTGCTTGACCATCGGGTTGTTAGTGGGGGCGTAGAGGCCGTCGGTGGGTGCGGTGTAGTACTGGACACTGCCCGGTTCGCCGTTGCGGGCGGCGCGATTCTCGGCCTGGATATCGATATCGCGAGACAGTGCGGACCGGCCGGTGACCGCGACATGCAGGCCGCCGAGGTCGCGGGCTGCCCCGCTGATCGGGATGTCGACTCCGCGGGCGCCCTGCATATTGATGATCAGGACCTTGCCCTCTTGACCCGCCGCATCGAAGATCAGCTGCAGATTGTCCTCGGCGCTGGTGCCGTGCTCGAGGAACCACTTGGCGTCCACCGCGATGAATTCCACGTCGGGGTGATCGGTCTTCATGACGTTCGCCAGCGCTCCGACGAGGTCATTGCGATCACACAGAATCAGCTGTGGGCGCCCGGTTTTCTGCATCTCCTGGGTATCGGCGGCAACCTGCTTCAGCTTGGCTGTCTCATCCGCCGAGATCGTGTCCTGCCTGACCTCCAGCTTGGAGTCGGTGAAGCGGTCGATCTTGACGACATCGCCCATGCCGAACCGGCTTTTGAGGGTGCCCGCGGACCCTTCGGCGGTGCCCGACGCACCGGTTATCTGGTCGTAGTTCTCACTGCTGAAAAGTTTCTGTGCCGTAATGGATTTCGAGCTGTTCGGGTCGTTGCGGATGGCCAGCTCGTGCTTCGCTTCGATCGCCTGGGCCAGACCGCCGTTCCAACGACTCTCGCTGGAGGTTTCCGGATCGAACATCACCTTGTGGGTGGTCTGGTCGATGATGAATATCCGTTCCTGCCCGTCGATTTCGTGCCGGACATAGTGCACGTTCTCGACGTATTCCCATTTGGCGGAGGCCGCCATATTCAGTCGGCCCAGCTCGTCGTCGGTCAGTGCGCGGCCCAGCTGGCGTTCCAAGCTCTGGCGTCCGGTCTCGGTCAGATTCGCCGGTCCGCCGCGTTGGTCCGCGGTGCGGCCGAAATCGGATTCGGTCAGCACACCCCGGTCCAGGCATTCGCTCAGGAAGTCGCGGGCATCGGTGACCTGCGCGGCGACCTCGGTTTCGGCGAGTTGGCCCGCGCCGTCGGACAGGATGTACTGGGTGTCGGCGTGCACGAGCGCCTCGTCGATCTCGTCGATCGCGGCGCGCCGACCCGGCACCCAGTTATCGCGCAGCGCGGCGAAACCGACATCCTGCTGGGTACCGATGTAGATGGTCGGTTTGCCCGGCTCGGGGGGTGGTGGTGCGGTGTCCGGGTTCATGCGCACTACCTCGATACCGAGCGGGCCCAGAACCTCTTTGTATCGAACGAATTCGCGGTTGGCGAGGTTATCGCGAGTGGTGATCACCTGCACCGCACCGTGTTCCATGGCATCACGGGCCGCGTGTGCCAGGAAGACCAGCGACTTGCCCTCACCGGCGTCCATATTCACCGGGCCATCCCGCATCGCCAGCATGGCGGCGACCTGGGTCCAGCGCAGCACCTTGTTCTCGCCACGGCGGATGGTCTCGATCAATGCGGCCGTCACCTCGGCCTGGTCACCGCTGCGCAACATCTCCACCAAGGTTTCCTCGGAGGCGTTCACCAAGCGCTGTTCTTCCGGCAGATCCGGTGAGCAGCGATCCGCGTAGTCCTGTAGGGCGTCCTCGGCGGTCTGTCGTCCCGCAGATGGTTCGGCCGCATTCGCTTCGGCAGTGCTTTGTGTAGTCGAACCGCTATCCGCGTCGGCGGCCGCGGAGTGCGGCCGTGCGCCATCGGTCGCTTCGGGTGCGGTGGTGTGATCCTCGTCGGGCGTCCGATTGTGTTGGGGTGCTGGTTCGTCGGTGTTGGTGTGGGTGTTGGCGGGATCGTTGTCGGCGGGGTGCGCAGGCGTGCCGTCGCTTGGTTCGGATGCCGTTGGTTGTTTGCCTGTGGCGTGGGCCTCGTCGGGGCGCGGATTGTGTTGGACCGCTGGTTCGTCGGTGTTGGTATGCGTGTTGACGGGATCGTTGTCGGCGGGGTGCGCAGGCGTGCCGTCGCTTGGTTCGGATGCCGTTGGTTGTTTGCCTGTGGCGCCGGCCTCGTCGGGGCGCGGATTGTGTTGGACCGCTGGTTCGTCGGTGTTGGTGTGGGTGTTGGCGGGATCGTTTTCAGCGGGGTGCGGCCGTGCGCCGTCGACTGGTCCGGGTTCGGCCGGGTGCTGTCCGATCGATGCGGGCGCATCGTCGGGCGCGTGATCGTACTGTTGAGCCGGTTGTTCGCCGACCGGTTCGTCGAGATGGACGCTGGCCGGGGTGTCGTCGGCGGGATGAGGGGGCGGCTGCTGCCCACTCGTCGCCCTATCGATGGGGTCGGGCCGCACCTCGGGGGTCGCGATGCGGTCGGGCCGCACCTCGGGGGTCGCGGTGTGGTCGGAAATGGTGGTGGGGTCGTGGGTGGTGCCGGAGTGCACCGAGGTTGCTGTGAGGTCGGCCTCGGCCGTGACCCCGGGCTTGTTCGCCGGCGAATCGGCGGGTCGCGGTACCAGCGAGCCGGCCTCGTCCGGACCGAGGGCATTGACGAGGACCGGGGTCTGCTGGTCCTGTGGCACCGGTGCGGCCAGATCCGGTGGTGGGGAGCTGGTCTCGGGAGCCACCACCCGGCGGCGACCGCCCCGTCGCGGTGCGCCCCCTTCCGGACCGGGTTGACGGTCCCGACCTCGCTGCTGCGGCCCTGCCGGATTGTCCTGGCGGGCCCGGGCCGGGCGGCCGTCGGCGGGATGCGCGGCCGCCGCATCGGCCGGGCGAGCGGCGGCGGGCGCCGCCGCGGCGTCGGTGGGGCGAGCGGCGGTCGGCGCTGCCGCGGTCGCAACTGGTTGCGGTTGTTCACTATCGGTATCGGCGGGGTGCGGTCGTGGACCGTCAGCGGTGTCGGAATCGGCGGCATGCGGTCGTGGACCGCCGACCATTTCGGAGTCGGCCGGGTTGGGTCCGCCGGATGCGGAAGATTCATCCGGTGCCGGACCGTCCTGAGCGTCTGGCAGGGCCTCCGGTTCGTCGGAAGGTGTGCGCACATCGGCCGGTTTGTCGTCGGCGGGATGTGGCCGGGCGCCGTCGACCCCATCGGTGTCGGCAGGGTGCTGACCCCCGGATGCGGCGGCATCATCGGGGGTGGGACCGCCCCGCTGAGCCGGATGTGGGCTCGCTGGTTCGTCCGCGTTGGTGCGGGCACCGCCCGGCTGGCCATCGGCGGGGTGCGATACCGGAGCAGGCGCGGGTTCCTGCACTGAGCTGGGGCCGACCGCGACGGGCCGCTCCGAGGTGACTGGCTCCTTCGGCGCGGGATCTGGCTGCCGAATCGGTTGCGGGGTCGGCTCGTCAGCGCGTTGGCGTGCGTTGGTCGGCTCGTCGGGGCGTTGGCGTGCGTGGGGCGCTTCGTTGTCCGCGGGGTGCGGACGCTGGCCGCCCGCTGCTGTCTCGTCGGGGTGTTGCCGGGCGTTGACCGCCTCCTTGTCGCCGGGATGCGAACTCGGCCGCTGATCAGTCGCTGCCGGATCGGCGGCGCGCGGGCGCGGGCTGCCGTCAGCGCCATGATGCGCCGGGCCGTCGCCGGCTTGGGGATTGCCCGGTTGTCCTGGCGCGCCTTGGGATTGGGTAATTATCGGGGGCGTACCAGAAACGTGCGGTGCGTACAGTGTCTGCAGCCGCGGTGCCTCGTTCGCCACCACTACCGCGTCGGGGTGCTGGACTTGCTCGACACGGGCGTTGTTGACGGCATCGGGAAGCGGACTCTGCGAATCCTTGGGCTTCCAGATGCTGATGTTGTAGTCCTCGCGGATGAACGGCGCCGGTGCCGTGTTGAAGTCGTTCGCCGGTTGCCGCAGCCGTGTGACGAGTTGGTTGAGCTGCTGTTGCTGGGATCCGGCCGGGTCGGCCGGGTTGAAGTCGCGGGTGAGGATGCCGTGCTCGGCGAGTGCGTCGACTAGTGCCTGGGTGAGCGGACGTTGACCGGTACCGGTGTTGGCCTCGGGGGCGACGGGCGCGGTGACCTCGGGTACCGCGGTCTCCGGAGTCTTTGTGGCGGTGCGGATTTCGCTGGCGCCGTGGGCGGCGGCGCCGAGGAATCCGCCGGTGACGGCGGGGAGCAGGCCCTCGGTGAGGGCTTTGGTGGTGAAGGGTTGACCGGACAGCAGGATGGAGGTGAGGGCGCCGAGGATGCCGCCGGCGAGGCCGCCGGTGGCGCCGACGAGGGAGGTGCCGGTGAGTTGGAATCCCACGCGTGCGGCGGTGCTGGTGGCTGCTTCGGCGCGGGAAACGGTGTTGGGGATGATCCAACGCCCACCCACCCAGGATCCGGCGACGGCTCCGGCGCCACCACCGACACCGCCGGCGGCGGCGGCGATTCCGACCGTTTTCCAGTCCATCGACTCACGGTTACCGGCGACGATTTGTCCGGCTTGCACGGCGGCGGAGATGCCGCCGACTTGGGTGGCGCCCCAGAACATGGCTTTGCCGGCCAGGACGATGGTGCCGCGTTGGGTGGCGTATTTGGAGGTTTGCCCCGCTAGGAAGATCAGGAACCGGCGTTTGGCGACCTGACAGGCGGTGTCGGTGGCCATGGAATCGATACGGAACTCCAGGGCCGCGCCGGCCGGGGAGAACATCAGCGCGGCACGGGACAGTTGCCACGCCAGGACCGTCGCGAAACCGATGACGGTCCATTTCTGCTCTTCGATGCTGTTGGCGGCCTCGTAGAGTTGTTCGACCACAGTGTCGATGAACTCGGCCTGGGCGCGGAACTTCTCGGCCAAGTCGCGGAAGTTTTGGGTGATGGCGGTGCCGGTGGCGCCGCGCAACTCGTTTGCGATGCGTGCGGCCAGGGTGTCGTGGTGTTCGGCGTGGCCGCGACATTCTTCGGCCTTGTCCGACCAGTAGTCCGCCGCGCGGCGGGTGGCGGTTTCATCACCGCGGGGGAAATGTCCGGCGACACAGTCGATCACCGGTGGAGGCAACCCCGGCGGAAGAGTCAGCGTCATCTATGGCCTGACCCCGTCACACCCCGTACGGCCAGGAAACTCCCGCCCTCTCCACCAGCAAACGATCCAGCACGCCTAATTTTGACCCATTCCGGCGTGAGTTCCCATAATTGGGGACAGTGCTGCGCCGACCGTGCGCGGCGATCCTCACTCCGCTCTATTCTCCTCGCCACGGAAAAAGGCACGGATCTCGCGTAGGTTCGGCGCCTCGTCGGCAATATCGGAAAGGTCCGGCATGTTATCGAGTTCGGTGCCGACCGGAGCGGTCAGCGCCGTGTGCTGTTCACCGGCCCGACCGACTGCCTCCTGGACCGCCGCAAGGATGGTGCGGGCGAGCTGGTCAGGTGCCTTGCGCAGTGCGGCCGGAGTCAGAGAGAGATCGGTGAGCACGCCGTTGGCATCGACGACCACCTCCACCGACTGATCCGGTGAGTTCGCTTGTACGCGAACTGCTTCCAGTTGCCGGAACATCTCGCTGACCCGAGGTTGCTGCTGCTCGTAGGTGTCGAGGAGGTCCTCGATCTGGTTACGCAATCCGCTATTGGCCGATCGCAGGCCTTCCCGCTTCCATCGGTCCACGCCATCTCCTTATCTGAACATCGGTACTGCCAGTTGTGGTCCATCACTCGTCGAAGATGGACGCCTTCGCCATCGTCACCAGCAGCCGATGCAAGGTCTTCGCGGGTCCGCTCGCCGCCTCGCCATCCAACTCGACGGCGGTGAAAGCGTCTGCGAGCGCTACGGAAGGCGCGAATACACCATTGCGGAAACTGTTATCGCCCAACGCGCTACGCCACAGCTTGTAGCCGGTGACCACACGTGCCAGCGTGTCGCCTTTGGCACCGTGCACACGCAGATACTCGGTGATCAGCGTGCGCTGCGCCTCAACGCGCGCACGGAATCCGCCGCTGACATCCAGCACACCGCCGAGGGCGCGCACCATCGTCGCGTACATCGGTCGTTCCGGTTGGTCGACTTTCGGCGATCGTGGTGCCGTGACGCCCGGCAGGTGCGAATTCGCGGTGGTCACTCGGTCCAGCACGATCCACGGTGCCGGATCATCGGATTCCACTGTTGTGTTTCGATTCTCGACACGTGACGCGGCGCCGGCCAGATCGGTGATCTCGATCCCGTGCAGCGGCACGGTGTATCGCTGCAGCACCGCGTCGAGGGCGGCGGCCATCTCGCGCATCGTTTTCTCGTGGATTCCCGCTGTCTCGAAGCCGCGTATCTCGAGATTGTGCCGGGCGGCCATCTCAGTGGCGATCCGCATCGCCTCGCTATCTGTTTCAGCCCGCCGCGCCACTGCCCGCTGTGGTGCGGTCCGCTTCTGCTTGCCCTTTTTCGCCGCATCCTTCTCGGTACTCGGGCGACCACCCGGGCGGGGCGGGGAAACCCGCGGTGGCGCGCCGTTCGACGGGCTAGAGGTCGGGGACGACGCGGCCGGGGACGGCGCGGCCGGAGACTTCGACCATGGCGTGTTCGTCGGATTTCCCGACCAGGGTGTGCCCGCGGTGCGCGCGGCCGAGCCGGACTCCTTGGCCGATACCGGATTCGTTCGCGCGCCGGCGCTCGCGGCGGCAGCATTTGTGGCTGGGGCTGCGCTGGTGCTGCCTGGCGCGGCGGTAGTGCCGGTGGATTCCGAATCACTCGCGGGCTCCTGCGAGCCATCGGTCCCACCGTCTCCATTCATGTCCGCGTTACGCCCGTCGTTATCGGCCGGTGAATCCGACTGCGGCGTCGCGGAATTCTCGGACGGGGACTGCGCCGACGGTGCCTGGGCGGATGGGGACTGCGCGGACTCGTGCTGCGCGGCCGGGGCGTCGACCGTTGGACGATCGGTTGTGGTCGAGTCGGGATTCGATACCGGTATCGATCCTTGCGATGTCGGCTGGACGGTCGGTGTCGAAATCGGCGTTCGATATCCACCCGTCCCGGATCCGTCGAGATCTGTGGCGAGTGTGGTCGGATTCGCGTTGCCGACGTGCTTGGCGGCGCCGAGGTCCTGCTGGGCGAGGGTCTCGGCGGCGCTGGCGAGTTGGCTCTGTATCGCCCGCACCGCTTCGGCCAGATTCTGCATACCTTCCATGGCACGGTCCGCGCCGGGCACATACGACTCCGCGATCATCTTTCCGGGATCGTCGTCACCCCAGAACTCGCCTTCACGGGCGAGATCGGCTTTCAGGTCGGCCACCATCCGTGCGACCTCGTCGGCGACCCCATCGAGATGTGCCGAGGAGGTGCGCATGGCGTCGAGATCGGCCCATAGCGATTCGGCCATGTCGATCTCCTAGGTGTGCTCATGCCGATCGGGCCCGCGCAAACGGCTTCGCGCGCGAGATATCCGAATCCATTCGGCCGTCCATTGTCCGAATTTTCCCAGTGCTAGGACCTCCTCCGACATCCCCAACCGTGGGAAGGATCGACAATGGTGGGCGTCGGGTGGCGGGAAAGGATCTGATCGCATATGCCGGACGGCAGTATGGAAATCGACCCTCAGGTGTTGTACGACCTGGCGAATCAGCACGACCGGGTCCACGACGATACGATCGAATGGGCCAAGAAGCCCGATACGTGGTTGAAGACGTTTCCGGACAGCTACGGCGCGATCGCCCACCCGGTCCATAAAGCCCTGGAAGCGTACTACGACGCGCGTGAGCGCGCCGGTCTCGCGCTGGCGCGCGAGCACAAGCAGACCGCTGACGATTTGCGCAAGGCCGCTCGAGAGTTCGAACAAGCCGACCTCGACGGCGGCGCGGGTGTCCGCCGGATCATGAACGGCCCCGATTCGCACGGGCTGCCGCAAACCTCGCCGTCGCTGCCGAACGGCGCCTCGCCGAACGGTCACTCGCCCGTCAACACCAGCCCGTCCGATAACGTGCCGGGCGGTACTCAGCAGCCTGGTTCGACTCCCGCTTCGGACGACTCTCCGGTCGGTGTCGGGCCCGCCACCAGCGCCCCGACGACGAACGGTGCGGCACCGACCGGGCCCGACGGGACGGGTGTGTCGACGCCGACGTCGGGCACTGTGCCGCCTGGTGGCCCTGGCGGTGGCCCCGGTGGCGGACCTTCCGGTCCGTCCGGTCCGACGGTGACACCGCCCGGCGGCGTCGTGTCGTCGGTCTCCGCGGGACCCGGCGGTGGACCTTCCGGCCCCGGTCCGGACGACCGGACGTCGGACCGTTCGTCCGGTGTCAGCGCGGCGGGCGATCTGCCGCCCGTACCGATGGCGACGCCGTTCGCGTCGGCCGTCGCCGCCGCGAAGGATAAGGAGGCCGCACCGGCATACGTGGTCGGCGATGCCGTCAACAACGACCTGGTGGTTGCGCGCACCCTCCTCGGCGCCGTGCTGGCGGCGGTGGACTCGTCGGTGCTCGGCCTGCACTGGGCCGTGGCGGTGATGCGCGGTCCGGGTGGTGTGGGGGTATTCATCACCTCCAACGAGGGCCGCGGCTGGTTCCCCGCAGGGCTGTATCTACCGCGCGAAGTGTCCACGCCATGGTTGTGGGACGAAATGCTCGGCGCCGGTTCCGCGGAGGCGGCATCGCCATGGGAGGGCGTATCCGACCCGGCGCGCGTCCTGGTGGAATTCGGGCTGGCGTGGGGCGCGAAGGCTGGAGCCTCGCTCTCCGCGGTGGTGTCGTCCGGATCGATCGATTCCGGCCTGCGGGCACGGTTCAACGATGTCGCGATGGAGGGCATGGTCGCACCGTCCTATGACGTCGATCTGCGGGTGGCCACCCCCGACACCGCCGATCGGCTCGGACTCGCAGGCTCCGTCGAGGCGCTGGAGCAGATCGCGGCCGTGCCGGATTCGGCTCTGCGCGCACGCTGCGTCGAATTGGCGGCGGACGCGCACGCGAAGGTCGGCCGGATCCGCGACCTCCCCGCGGACGGCGCGGTCGCACGTGGGGTGCGGGACCGCATTCTGGCCGCGGTCCAGTCCGGCCGCGATATTCCGAGATCCTGGTGGGACGAACTGCGCGACGCCGACGATCTGCTCGCGGCCTCGATCATGCCGCGCCGGGTCGATGTCGGCCGGGTCGAGCCCGGGGACCTGCGGGTCGACGACGCGGACGGCGGATTGCGCACGTTGGTATTCGAGCGGCGGTGCAACGAGTTGGTCCTGTTGTTGGCCGAGGAAACCACTCGTCAGCAGTTGCGCGACGCGGTGTACGCACATGAGCAAATCGTGAAACATCCACGATTCGTCGAGGTTCCGGCGGCGGTTTCGACGGCGGTGGACGAGGTTGTCGCTCGGCCGGTGGGCGCCGGACAGGTCTCGGCGCCCGGCGTCACGGCCCCGGGCGTGACCGCCGGTCCGCCCGCGGGTGTGGTAGCCCCGCCGTCCTCGTCTCGCCCCGTTGATCGTCCCGATGCGACGGACCCGGCGTAAAGGGGCGCGATGAAGATCTGGCCTCACCGGGACAGGGCGGCCTGACCGATGTCGGACATTTTGGATTTGGATCCCGATGCGCTCCGCAGGCTGGCCGCTGGCCATGACGAGGCCGAGAAGCGAGCGCGGCATTGGGCACGGCAGCCGTCGGACTGGCTGAAAAAGTTCGGCTCCAGCAACGGCCCGATCGCTGCGCAGGTGCACAGCGCGATAGAGGGGTATTACGGGGCCCGCGAACGCGCCGGCAACGCGATGGCCGACAAGCACCACCGCGCCGCGCGAGACCTGCGTGCGGCCGCCGACGAGATGGAGCGCGCCGACGGTCACGGCGGTCGGCAGATTCGCCAGGTAGGAGGTAATCCTGGTACCGACGGGCCGTCCCCGGTTCCCGGCCCGGTCGTAGCTCCGCCCGGTCCCAGCTCGCCCGGCCCGAGTTCCCCTCCGCCCGGCCCGAGCGGGCCGCCGGGAGGGAACCGGACATATCCCAGCGCTCCGATAACCGACCCCGGCCTGCCTGGGCCCGGTGCCCCAGTTCCACCGGTGACGGGGCCGGCCACCACGCCCCTCCCCGCCGCGGCGGCACCACCCGGCGCGATCCCACCTGGTCCGGCCCCGATTTCAACCGCCGCAGCGGTGGCACCACCGGGTGGCGGGCCATCTGGCCCCGGTGGGGGACCGGCTGGTCCGGGTGGTGGGCCATCCGGTCCCGGTGGTGGACCGCCCGGTCCGATCGGTGGACCGTCCGGCCACGGGCCTGGTCCGTCTGGTCCGGTTGGCGGGAATTCGGCGCCGATGTCGTCGGGCGCTACTGGCGCAGCACCACGATCCGGCGCGGTAATACCCCCCGCCGCAGCAATGGTTGCGCCGCGGAAAAGCACCGCCAACCCTGCTCACGTGGTCGGCGAACCGGTATACGACGATCTGCTGGTCGCCCGCACTCTGTTGGCTTCTGTGCTGGGCTCGGTGGACTCGGAGGTGGCCGGGGCGGCGTGGGCGGTGGCGGCGCTGCGCGGCCCGTCCGGCGCGGGCCTGTTCATCACCACCAACGAGGGCCGCGGGTGGCTGCCAGCGGGCATACACTTGCCGCGCGCGGTGTCCACCCCGTGGCTCTGGGATCGCATGCTCGATGACGGCACCGGCAGCCCGTCCGCAGCATGGGAGGGGATCGCCGATCCGGCCCGGGTATTGGTGGAGTTCGGTCGGGTGTGGGGGCCGAAGGCCGGTGTAGCGCTCACGGCGCTGGTGGCGTCCGGTCCGATCGATCCCGGACTGCGCGCTCAGCTCGACAACGTGGCCACCGAGGGGATGGTAGAGCCCGCCTATGACGTCGACCTGCGGGCGCCCACATCCGACACTGCCGACCGACTCGGGCTGACCGGATCCGTCGGTGCGATGGAACACGTTGCCACCGTTCCCGATACGCAGCAGTGGGGCCGCTGCCTGGAACTGGCCGCTGACGCGCACATGCGTCTCGCCCGCACCGGGCGCGCTCCGGCCGAAGCGATCGAAGTTACGCAGTTGCGCGACCGAATCCTGACGAATCTGCAAGCCGGGCAGCAGATTCCGCGGCAATGGTGGCACGACCTGCGCGACGCCGACGATCGGCTCGCTGACACTCTGTCGGCGCGCAGCCTCGATGTCGCCCGCATCGGACTCGGGGATCTGCGTGTCGATGCCGGCGCGGATGCTCTGCGGACCCTCGTCTTCCAGCGCCGCTGCACCGAACTGATACTGCTGCTGGACGGTGAACCCGGCCAGCAACAACTGCGGGACTCGGTCTACGCATACGAGCAGGTTGTGCAACATCCGGCATTCACGGATGCGCCGGCGGCCGTGACGGCGCCGGAGCGGGCTCAGGTTCGGGGTGTGGCGGGGACACACGTCACGGTTGCGGCTGATCGTTCGCCCATCGCTTCCGAGCGGGTGCCTGCGGTACCGCCAGTCGATTCGGAGCGTTTGTCCGATACTAATCTGCGTGGCTGAGAGGTGAAATGAGCGCTGGGTCATTCTATCAGTACACCAAGGATAAAGGGTGGGTCCTAGTCGATGGCACCGGTAGTACACCGGAGAAGGCGGGGTACTACTACGCTGAAGACGGCGCCGGAAATCTGCAGCCCTACTATTGCAAGGGCGGTGGTGATTATCGAGCAATAAATTATAAAGACAAAAATGTCATAGACGCCGATGGAAACCTCTACTCTTACAAGGGAGACAATCTCGATGTAAGCCACTCTGACGTATCCGACAAATCTAGTGGTAACATCTCGAATGTAAAAGTCGATGGGTTCGATCCGCCGAAACCGGCAGACAGTAACCCAAGCCCCAAAACCGAGGACAAATTACCGGCTCTTAAAGACCGTCGTGATGATCGGTTGGAGCCTGGGGAGAAGCTGGCTGCGCCGGGGTCCAAAGAGGTCACCGATGGTGA
>NZ_JBFANH010000074.1:0-11547 GCF_040674755.1 Nocardia sp. NPDC049737
GGCCACCACCTGCCCGCCGCCGCGGCACAACTTCTACGAACTGCCCCGAATCCGTTCCGAGCGTCCCGCATTCGAGCTGCACTACCCGCACATGGTCGAGCGGATGCGGGCCGAGGCGCATGTGGGCTGGGGTTCGGGCAAACATGCCACCGAGGTGCACGAAGGCGCCCTGGCAAAGCATTAGGCGGTGGCCGGACATTCGTCCGTCCAAGCGCGCATAGCGCGAGCCCTCCAGGCGAGTGAGCAACTATGTTGGCTGCCAGAGAGATATCCGGCTATGCAGTAGCGTCGCCATGATGAGTGTGCACCTACTGATCATCAGTGGGTGCACACTCATTTGTGGGACAAGCACCGACCGAAGCGTTGCGACACCGAGGTCCAGCACAGCTACGGCAAACAACTAACTTGGAGCACCTCAGTTGGCCGACACCACCGTCCTCGTCACCGTCACCGGACCCGACCGGCCCGGTGTGACCTCCGTGCTGCTCGCGGCGATGTCGCGGCATCACGTGAGCCTGCTGGATGTGGAGCAGGTCGTCATCCGTGGCCGACTGACCCTCGGTGTGCTGGTCACCTGCCCGAGCGATCCTGAGGCGCTGCAGGACGAGCTCGAAGAGGCGATGAATACCGTCGGCATGCATGTCGACGTCGAGGTCGACGCCCAGATCGGCAGACAGCCGATGTCCACGCACGCGGTGGTCATCCTCGGCGCACCGGTGACCGCGCGCGCATTCAGTTCGGTCTCCCGCCAGCTCGCCGCGCTCGGCGCCAATATCGACACCATCCGCGGCATTGCCGACTATCCGGTGACCGGCATGGAACTCCTGGTCACCGCGACCGATACCGGACCCGATTCCGATGCCCGGCTGCGCACGGCGCTGGCCGAGGTCGCGGTCGCCGAACAGGTGGACGTCGCGGTGGAGCGGGCCGGATTGGCCCGCCGAGGCAAGCGGCTCATCGTCTTCGATGTCGATTCCACCCTGATCCAGGGCGAGGTGATCGAGATGCTCGCCGCGCACGCCGGGGTGGAGGATCAGGTCCGCGAGGTCACCGAGGCGGCCATGCGCGGCGAAATCGACTTCGCCGAATCGCTGCGCCAGCGGGTCGCGACGCTCGAGGGGCTGGACGAATCTGTGATCGAGGAGGTCGCCGACCGGATCGAGCTGACCCCGGGTGCACGTACCACCATTCGGACCTTGCGCCGCATCGGATTCCGCTGCGGTGTGGTGTCGGGCGGCTTCCGTCAGGTGATCGAACCGCTCGCGCACGAACTGGAATTGGACTTCGTGCAGGCGAATACGCTCGAGGTCGTGGATGGCAAGCTGACCGGCCGGGTGGTCGGGGAAATCGTCGACCGTGCCTTCAAGGCCACCGCGCTGCGCAAGTTCGCCGCGGAGGCGGGGGTGCCGATGGAGCAGACCGTGGCGGTCGGCGACGGTGCCAACGACATCGACATGCTCAATGCGGCCGGGCTCGGTGTCGCCTTCAACGCGAAGCCCGCGTTGCGCGAGGTTGCCGATGCGGCTCTCTCGCACCCCTACCTGGACGCCGTCCTGTTCATCCTCGGCGTGACCCGCGACGAGGTGGAGGCTGCCGATGCCCGCGACGGCGGAATACGTCGCGTGCCGCTCGTCGGAAGCTGACTCACGTCCGGCGAATATCTCCGGAGTTTGTGGTGCGGAAGTCGCTCCAGACGGTTCGGTGGTACAGGACTCCAGCGGGAATGCGGCGGGCGTCCCGAAGCTTGCACTCGAGTGCGACCTGACGTGGGAGTCGCGGCCGCGCAGCATGTTGACGATCGAGGTGGAGTGATGTCGAGTATCCCGGAGAGCACCGCCGGATTCCGGGACGGTGGTACAGCGGAGCCCGAATTGTCAACGGGTGTCGAGGGTTTCCGCGCTCGACACGCGGAGCTTGCGCGCGGTTACGGTGGTCTCGGCGATCCCGAGGATCCCGCCCTGGTGCAGGCCATGCAGATGGTGCTGCACATTCCGAAGGTCGATCCGCCGCGACGCAGCGCGCTGCTGGAGGCCGCGGCTGCGGCCACGGTGGCACTGTGCCTGGATGAGCGGGTCGGGCCCGAGGGAACGTGGGAGCAGCGGTTCCTGGCCTGGAAGCGATCCCGGATCCGCAAGGTGGCACGGCGGGCGCGCGGTGCGCAGTGGCTGGCCGCCGATGAGGTCGACGGGGTGACCGTCGAGGTGGACGGTGCGCAGGCGCGGGCCTTCGTGCCGGGGCCGGTCGGTGAGGTCGATCCGCGGATCAGGCGGCTGCAGATCAATGGCACCGATCTCGAACACGACGATCCCGGACCCGCCGATCCCGACCTGCCGGTGCTGTGGGTGAATGCGAAGCTCGGCATGACGCTCGGCAAGGCCGCGGCGCAGGTCGGTCACGCCAGCATGTTGCTCGCCGGTGCGCTTACCGCGGAGGAGGCGCTGCGGTGGTCGCAGCGCGAGTTCCGATGCGCGGTGCGCGAATCCGGACCGCAGCGGTGGGCGTCGCTGTGCGAGCAGGTGTCTCGCGGACAGGCCGTCGCGGTTCGTGACGCCGGTTTCACCGAGGTCGCGCCGGGTTCGATAACTGTGATCGCGGTACCGGGACAATCGTGATTGCCTGCTGGCACTGATCGTCGCGCGGATGTTCCGTTGCACCGATGAGTCCTCTGAAAATCCGCCGGGAGCGGTGCGCCCACCGGCCGCGGCGGCCTGTCGTCGCGGCCGAATGGCCACGTCGTGGCTACCGGCATGGGTCGGTCGTACGAACAGCGCGCATTTGGGCCAAGATGGAGCCCGTGCCGCAACCGGATCCCGATCTGCTCATTGATTTCACCGACGTGACCATCCGACGCTCGGGTCACACCCTCGTCGGCCCGGTCACCTGGCAGGTCGAGCTCGACGAACGCTGGGTGGTCCTCGGACCCAATGGCGCGGGCAAGACCTCGCTGCTCCGCATGGCCGCCGCCGAAGTGCATCCGACCTCGGGCATTGCCCATCTGCTCGGTGAAGTCATCGGCAAAACCGATGTCAGCGAGCTACGACCGCGCATCGGCTGGTCCTCGGCCGCGGTGGCCAGCCGGATTCCGCGCGACGAGAAGGTCAGCGATCTGGTGGTCTCCGCCGGGTACGCGGTCCTCGGCCGCTGGCGCGAGCGTTACGACGATGTCGATACCGACCGCGCCATCGATATGCTCGAAAGTCTCGGAGCCGAACATCTTTCCGATCGCACTTACGGAACGTTGTCCGAGGGGGAGCGCAAGCGGGTGCTGATCGCCCGCGCGATGATGACCGATCCGGAGTTGCTGTTGCTCGACGAGCCCGCCGCCGGGCTCGATCTGGGCGGTCGCGAGGAGTTGGTGGAACGTCTCGGCGATCTGGCATCGGATCCCGATTCCCCCGCCATGGTCCTGGTGACCCACCACGTCGAGGAGATTCCGCCGGGCTTCACCCATGGCCTGCTGCTGAACGAGGGCGCGGTTGTCGCACAGGGTTTGCTGCCGGATGTGCTGACCGCCGAGAACCTGAGTGAGGCCTTCAGTCAGTCGATCGCGCTGGATCGCGTCGACGGTCGGTACTTCGCTCGGCGCGCGCGTCGCTTGGGGCGGCACCGTTCACGCTGACATCGTACGAGTGATCTGGATTACGCCGTAAAACAAGCACGCGTTAGGGTGCAAGAGTGAGCGGGCGTGAACAAGCAACCGAGCGCGCAATCGCGCATGACGGAGCCGAGCGTGGGCGAGGTACGGTCGTGAGCGGGCGTCAGCGAGTGAGCCGTCAACATAATGCGCGATCGCGTATGACGGCGCCGGATGTCAGCGCGGCGCGGTCATGAGCGAGACGAACGCGCAGCAGCCGATTCCGTCGCTGAGGGACGCGTCGACGGTGATGTTGGTGCGTGACGGTGTCACCGGTCCCGAGGTATTCCTGCAGCGCCGGGTCGGGGCAATGGCCTTCGCCGCCGGTATGACCGTTTTCCCTGGCGGCGGTGTCGATCCGTCCGACGGCACTGCCGATATCGAATGGGCCGGACCCGAACCCGCTTGGTGGGCCGCGAAATTCGGCACCACCGAACCGAGGGCCAAGGCGCTGGTGGCCGCCGCCGTGCGCGAAACCTTCGAGGAATGCGGTGTGCTGCTGGCCGGGCCGACCGGCGAAACCATCGTCTCCGATACCACCGGCTACCACGATGCCCGTGCTCGGCTGGAGCGGCGTGAGGTCTCGCTTGCGGCCTTCCTCGCCGAGGAGAAGCTGGTGCTGCGCGCGGATCTGCTGCGGCCGTGGGCGAATTGGATCACTCCGGTGATCGAGCCGCGGCGCTATGACACCCGGTTCTTCGTCGCGGTCCTGCCGCAGGGACAACTCGCCGACGGTGCCACCTCCGAGGCGGCCGAGGTGCAATGGCGCACCGCGGCGGAGGCGCTCGAGCGTTGGCGCGCGGGCAGCGACGTGCTGTTGCCGCCGACCTGGTCGCAGCTCGATGCCATTGCCGAATTCGCTTCCACCGCGGAGATTCTGGCCGTCGACCGGGTGATCGAACCGATCATGCCGGTGCTCACCGGTGACAACGGGCGGCAGGTGCTCGAATTCCCGGAAAACCAGCGCTACTTCGCCGGATTGCCGGATACCAGCAGGCTCCGGGGATCCGCGCGTCCGTGAGGCAGTAGGTTTCCTGCCATGGCCGAATTCGTGACCCTGGAGTTGCCCGAGGATCCCGCCGTCCGCGGCGTTGCCGTCCTCCGGATCGACCGTCCGCCGCTGAACTTGCTGAATGCGCAGCTGGTTCGGGAGGTGGCCGAGGCGGCGGCGGTTGTCGCCGCGCGGCCTGGGGTCGCGGCATTGGTCGTCTACGGCGACGAGCGGGTCTTCTGCGCGGGCGATGACCTCGCCGAACTTTCTGAGCTCGGCCCGGATCAGGCCGAAGCCATGGCCGCCGATTTGCAGGCGGCACTGGCCTGCCTTGCCAAGGTGCCCCAGCCCACCGTCGCCGCGATAAGTGGCTACTGCCTCGGTGGTGGTCTGGAACTCGCCCTCGCCGCCGACCGCCGCATCATCGGCGACAACGTCAAACTCGGCCTGCCGCAAATCAAAGCGGGCCTCATCCCCCTCGCGGGCATCCGCCGCCTGTCACTACTGATCGGCCCCGGCCCCGCCAAAGACCTCGTCTATACCGGGCGCTTCGTCGAGGCCGAAGAGGCCATGAGCCTCGGCCTGGTCGACGAGGTCGTCGCCCCTGACGACGTCTACACCACCGCGATGCACTGGGCCCAACAGTTCACCGACGGCCCCGCCCGCGCCCTCGCCGCCGCCAAGGCCGTCTTCGAGGCAGGCCCCCACGGCCTCGACCGCGCCCGCACCGAATGGGCTGCCCTCTTCACCACCGAGGACCGCCGCATCGGCACGGAGTCCTACCTGGCCGACGGCCCAGGCTCGGCAACTTTCGTCGGGCGCTGACGGGGGCCAGCGCGCCCAGCGCGATCGGTCGATACGACGGCACGGGCACCGCGAACCTGGCCGATTGCCCGGGTTCGACCGCATTCGTCAGTGCGGACGGGCTCGATCGCGCCGAGTTGGGATCGGTCGATACAGCGGCAGCGGCCGAGTCGAACCCGGCCCGACGGTTGCGGAGGCATTCGTTGAGCGCTCCAGAGCACTTCCAGGCGGGCTGGACGGGTATGTTCCGTGCTCTGGCTGGACTGATGGATGCGATGGCATAGGCGCCGAGTCGGCTGGCCGACGGTTGCGGTGCGGTGGCATTCGTCGGATTCTGAGGCGATTCGCCAGTTGGGCTGAACGGGCTTGATCGCGCCCCAGATGGACCGGCAGGTGCAGTGGCATCGACATATCCGCTGATTGTTCGGTGCTTTTCGTTACTGGGCGGTAGTGCGGGATCTGCGCTGCTGCGATCGGTCGGTCGGATTCGGGCGATCCGAGCGCCGACAGGGACCGTAAATAGGAACATGTTCCTGCGAGGTGGGGCGTGTGACTTCCGCGGCACTCGATGATCGTGAGTCCCGCTCGAGCCCCTGGTTGCTGGCCGCATCAGGGGCGCGCGGCGGTGCGTGGGTAGATCACCGGGCAGGTTCAGAACCAGAACGAGTCTCGGGGGACATGACGGCAATCCGAAATTAGGTCCTACTCACTGGTCCGCTGCACACGTGCGGCGCGGGGTTGGCTAGGCTTGCCCACCATGACGGTCCACCCCGATGACCCGGCGCCGAACCCGCATGCCACCGAGGCCGAGGTCGAAGCAGCGCTGAAGGATACGAAGCTCGCCCAGGTGCTCTATCACGACTGGGAAGCCGAGACCTATGACGACAAATGGTCGATTTCCTATGATGAGCGCTGTATCGACTATGCCCGCGGCCGGTTCGACGCCGCGGTCGGCCCCGCGCCGCTGCCGTACGAGCGTGCGCTGGAACTGGGCTGTGGCACCGGCTTCTTCCTGCTGAACCTCATGCAGGGTGGCGTCGCGAAGTCGGGTTCGGTCACCGACCTCTCGCCGGGCATGGTGAAGGTCGCACTGCGCAATGCCGAGAACCTCGGGCTCGATGTCGACGGCCGGGTCGCCGACGCCGAGACCATCCCGTACGAGGACGACACCTTCGATCTCGTCGTCGGCCACGCGGTGCTGCACCACATCCCGGATGTGGAACTGGCGCTCAAGGAGTGCCTGCGTGTGCTGAAGCCGGGCGGGCGTTTCGTCTTCGCCGGTGAACCGACCACCGCGGGCAACTTCTACGCCCGCTGGCTCGGCCGCATCACCTGGAAGGCCACCACCACCGTGACCAAGCTGCCCGCACTGTCGGGTTGGCGGCGGCCGCAAGCTGAACTGGACGAGTCCTCACGCGCCGCGGCGCTGGAGGCGGTCGTCGACCTGCACACCTTCGATCCGAGCGACCTCGAGGCCATGGCCCGGCGGGCCGGTGCGACCGACGTCAAGGCGAGCACCGAGGAGTTCGCGGCGGCGCTGTGGGGCTGGCCGGTGCGCACCTTCGAGGCGGCCGTGCCGGACGAGAAGCTCACCATGGGCTACCGGATGGCCATGTACCGCGCGTGGCTGCGGCTGAGTTGGTTGGACGAGAACATCATGCGCCGGGTGGTGCCGCGCCAGTTCTTCTACAACGCCATGATCACCGGCGTGAAGCCGGGCGCCGCCGCCAAGTAGTGGGTTACCGCTTCGGCCGCGAGGATGTCGTCTTCCTCGGTAGTGCGGCGGGTAGCGCCGCGTTGGCCGAGGTGGATCGGCTGGAGCTGACTCCCGCGACGCACCTGCGCGATCTGGAGCGGGTGCGTCGCGAATTCGGCGAGCGGTCGGGCGCTCTCGTGGAAACGGTGCGCCTGCGCCGTCGCGCCACGGCCAAACTCGTCGATACCGAGCAGTGGCTGTTCACCGACGACGCGCTGCAACAGGCGACCCCGACGCTGGTGGCACGCCACCGCGCCGACCGGCTGTCCGGGTGCGCCGTACACGATGTCACCTGCTCGATCGGTGCGGAACTGGCCGAGCTGAGCCGCACCTGCCCCTCGGTACTCGGCAGCGACCTCGATGACGTGCGTCTATCGATGGCCGCGCACAACCTCGCCGCCTCCCGAAATGTCCTGCTGGCCAAGGCCGATGCCCTGATCCCGTGCAGCACCGGCACTGTAGTCATCGCTGATCCGGCCCGGCGCGCGGACGGCCGCCGCACCCACGATCCGGCGAAACTGCAACCGCCGCTGCCGGATCTGCTCGCCGCCTATCCCGGTCGCGACCTGGCCGTAAAGTGCGCTCCCGGATTGGATTTCGACCGCCTCGACTGGTCCGGTGAAATCGAGATCGTCTCCCTCGATGGTGCGGTCCGCGAGGCCTGCCTGTGGTCGGCCGGGCTGTCCGAACCCGGCGTCACCCGCCGCGCCACCGTCCTCACCTCCCGCGGCGGATCCGTCGCCTACACTGACACAGACCCGGACGAGATTCCCGACCAGCCGCCCGGCGAATGGATCATCGACCCCGACGGCGCCATCGTGCGCGCGGGCCTGGTTCGCCACTACGCCGCGAAACACGGCCTCTGGCAACTGGATCCGAATATCGCCTACCTCACCGGTAACAACGTCCCCGACGGTGTCCGTGGCTTCCGCATCGAGGACCGCCTGGAACTCCGGGAAAAGACCCTCCGCCAAGAGTTGGCCCGCCGCGACTGCGGCTCCCTGGAAATCCTGATCCGCGGCGTCGATATCGACCCCGACGCCCTCCGCAAACGCCTGAAACTACGCGGCACCAAGCCCTATACCCTCGTCCTCACCCGAATCGCCCGCACCGCCGCCGCCTTCCTCTGCACCACCTGATCCCAGCCACCCACAGCTCCGTCGACTCGCCGGCGCCCTACCCACGTTCGCTGGAGTCGAGAATGCAATGCTTAAGGCTCGCTCTCGACGTTTGCCGACATCAGCGTGTGGTGATCGACTGTCCAGCTCGTTATCCGAGGTGTCGTACGCGGGCGGGCGGGTGGAGTGGTTACCGGTCTGGTTTGAAGACGAAGACCTCGCCGATGCGGGTGGCGAGGACTACCTCGCCCTTGGGGCCGATGGACGTGCCGGTGGTGGTGCCCTTGGCATTCGGAAGTGCGTCGGAGTCGACGGTGGCGCCGGTCTTGGTATCGAAGGTGATCAGGTTGATGCCGTCGCCGATGGCGGCGGCGGTATAGCCGGTATCGCCCGCGGTCTGGACGGGGGTGCCGCGCAGCGTGAGATCCTTACGCTCCCAGACGATTTCGGCGGCGTCGCCGTTATCGCGCAGGGCGAGCAGGTGGCCGTCGTCACCGGACGGGATGATCAGGCCGTCGCTGGAGACCGAAATGCCGCCGCGCGGAGCCCAATCCAGCGGCTGCACCCATTTGGTGCGACCGTCGGCGGCGTCAACGGCGATCAGACGCTTGGAGTTGTCGCCGACGTAGACGGTGTGGCCGTCGGCGGACAGCGTCGGGCTGGTCGCGCTGCCCTCGGTGAGCAGGTCCGCGCTCCATTCCTGCTGAATCTTATTGTCGGCGTAGCGCAATGCGACGAGTGCGGCGATCGGCTTGCCCGGCTCCCACAGCGTGACGAAGAAGCGGCCGCTGGACACCTCGATCGGCGAGATATTGGCGACCGGGCACTGCGGTCCGCCGATCGCGCAGTCGTCGAGACCCTGACCGGACGTGGGGCGGGTGAGATCCGGGTACTCCAGGAAATCGGGGTCGCCGAGCAGTTGGGTGGTGCTGACGACGCGCTCACCGGTCTGGCGGCTCAGCACATCTATCTGACCGGACTGGGTGACCGTCAGGATGTTCCCGTCGCCGGTGAATTGCGCCGAAACCGGCACGCCCGCAACGGGCGTCCGCCAGCGCGGCTGTCCGATGGAGTTGAAGGCACTGACCCCGCTGTCGTCACCGACGTAGACATTGGTCCCGCTGTCGACCACCGAGGGCGCGGAGATCGCATTCGGTCCCAGCGCGTTGCAGAAGCGCTTGCGGCCGGTCAGCATCTGCAGCGAGAGGATGGCGCAGTTGTTGGGCGCCGACGTGGTGAGGAACATTTGCCCGTCCGGGCCGATCGTCAAGGGTTCCTCGACCGGTCCACCGACGGGTCGTGACCAGCCCAGCGATAGTTTGCGCGAGCCGGTGACCGGGCTTACGCCACTGTTGCGGCCGTCGTTGTGCGCGGTGGTCCAGCCCTTGCCGGATCCGACGGTGATGTCGTCGACGTCGGTACCGCAGCCCGTCAATACCAGGGCGCCGATGGCCGCCACCGCCCCCAGTCGGGACAGGGTCAGCCCGCGCGCCGGATTGGCCAGTACGCCGCCGCTTCGCACCTGCTGCACTCCTGTCGTCGTGGACGTGACCGAAAGCGTGTCGACCCCGGTACGTGCACCACCCGAGTCGGGGTTGCCCGCGTGGAGGTTCGCCGCCGCCGTCGGCGGCGCAGCGATCACTGTACGGGAGGGTCGGCCGACGTTGTACGGGTCCCGGCCGTGTTTTCCGACCGGATAAGCTCTAGCCGTCGCGACCGGGACGGTCGCCATGTCAAGGACCACGACAGGAGATGAGTTCGTGACGAGCATGTGGGGCGCACCGTTGCGCTCGCGGTGGCGCGGCTCGCGCCGCCGGGATCCGCAGCAAGCGCGATTTCTGACGCTGGCGTCGCTGCGCTGGGTGCTCGCGAACAAGGCGTACACGCCTTGGTATCTGGTGCGGTACTACCGGCTGTTCAAATTCAAGGCGGCCAATCCACATATCGTGCTGCGCGGCATGGTCTTCCTCGGCAAGCGCGTCGAGATCCACGCGACCCCCGAACTGAGCCGGATGGAGATCGGCCGCTGGGTGCATATCGGCGACGGTAATGCCATTCGCTGCCATGAGGGTTCGCTGCGCATCGGCGACAAGGTCGTCTTCGGCAAGGACAATGTGGTCAACACCTACCTCGATATCGAGATCGGTGAATCCACGCTGGTCGCGGACTGGTGCTACATCTGCGACTTCGACCATCGCATGGACGACATCAATATGCCGATCAAGGATCAGGGCATCGTCAAGAGCCCGGTCCGTATCGGTCCGGACACTTGGATCGCCGCAAAGGTGACCGTGCTGCGCGAAACCCGCGTCGGCCGCGGCTGTGTGCTCGGCGCGCATGCGGTGGTCAAAGGCGAGATTCCGGACTACAGCATCGCCGTCGGCGCGCCCGCCAAGGTCGTCAAGAATCGCAAGGCGACCTGGGAGGCCGGTGCCGAGGAGCGCGCCAAATACATTGCCGCGCTGGAAGATATCGAGCGCAAGAAGAACGGCGCCACCCAGTCGGCGTAAGCGCGACCGAGCCCCGGGATCCGGAATGGACCCGGGGCTCACGCTATCTCGGCCGAGTATGCCGGTATGCGTCGGTGGCAGTCGGTACGGTCACGGCATGAACAGGTACGCGGCGCTGTTGCGCGGGATCATGCCGACGAACCCCAATATGAAGGGGGAGAAGCTGCGCGGGGTGTTCGAGGGGCTGGGATTCGAGCAGGTCGCCACGGTATTGGCCAGCGGCAATGTGGTCTTCCGAACCGCGGATACCGATATCGCGAAGTTGGAAGCCCGCGTCCAGGACGCGCTGAACAGCGAACTCGGAATTCCGGGCGGCACCATCGTGCGCACCTACGACGAACTGCGCGACCTGCTCGACACCGATCCGTTTCCGGGCCTGACCCATGGCCGCGGCACATATCTCACCGCGACCTTCCTCAAACAGGCCCCACCGAACGTCGCCGGAGAGCTACGCAAACACACTGAAGCCGGCGTCCGGATCATCGGCTACGACGCCGCCGCCCGGGTCGTCCTCGCGGTCATCGACAACACCGAACCCCGCACCCCGAACTTCATGGCCTGGATGGAGAAGACCTACAGCAAGGAAATCACCACCCGCACCTGGCTCACCATCCAGAAGATCGTCAAGAAGATGGAGAGCTAGGTCGTGTTTCGAAAGTCGGGTCACCGTAGCCACAGGTCGATGGCGGCGATGTGGACGGTAGCCAGGAAGCGGACGGCGAGTTTGTCGTATC
>NZ_JBFANH010000075.1:0-8845 GCF_040674755.1 Nocardia sp. NPDC049737
GCTTCGTATGCCTGGTAACGGCTCTCACCACTCACCGATGCGACGCTACGGCCATCGTTCGTGGACAGGTTGATCAGGTGACGCCCAGCCTTCCCGCAACGGCAACGCACGTCCATGCTGCTGTGCGCGCTGGGTGAAACGGCCACTCGGGCGGCCGGAAGACCAACGAGTAGCGCGTTGTACGGCCGCGGCAGTGCGCATTCATGCCGACGAGCGTGCGTCCGGCTGACCCGGTTCGAAAGGGCTTGATTCCAAGCATGATCGAAGCTCCTCCGGTATCGACACTTGGCTGCTCGAGCCGCGTCGAGTTCCTGGTCGCGCTCTTCGAGTTGGCTGGTGAGTTCGACGATGGTGTTCGCGATGCCCGGAGTGCACGAGAAAGGGCCGACACGAATTGTTGAACATTCCGACTTTACGACACGTTTTACGACACTTCATCGGAGCGCGAATCGGCAGGTTTCTGGTTCGAGTCCAGATGGGGGAGCTTTGACCAGGGCAAACGCTACAGTTTGACCCTGGTTTTTCCCTTTGATGCCCGCGAGCGTCACGGAAACGTCACGCTTTCAGCTCACGAGCTTGCCCAGCGCGGTCGTGAAATCGGGAGCCTCGGTCGGTCGGTCGATGTAGTGCCGCTTGGTGGTGGCAGTGTTCGCGTGACCCAGTTGCTGAGCTGCGGCCTGTGGGCTGTATTGGTCGGCTATGAGGGATGCGACCGTCTTGCGGAAGGTCTTCGGTGTGACCCACGCGAACTTCTCGCCGCGTGCCTGACGCCAGAGTCGGTTGAAGTTGTGGGGATCCCAAATCCCGCCGTCGCGATTCGGGAACACCAGATCCAACGCGTTGTCCACCGCTTCGGCTTTGACGCGCTCAAGCGTGTCGACGACGAACTGCGGCAGGATCACCGTCCGGAATCCGGAATCGGTCTTCGTCCACTCCTGACGGATCAATCCCTTGCCCTTGATGCGAATAACGGTGCCGGAGAAGGTAAGTCGCGGTGGTGTGGACTTCAGATCCACATCGGACCAGCGCAACGCCAGCGCCTCCCCGGGGCGAGGTCCGGTGCCCAATTCGACATCGGCGACGTCCAAGACCCGGGGATTGCGCTTGGGACCGCTCGTGTATCCAGGGGTGCCGTCGATGTCCTTGCCCGCCAGCCACGATCTGAGCTGCTCTCGGAGCTCGGTCAGCGTCTCGAGATCGGCCGCCCGCGGCTTCTGGCGTTTGCGGGGCAGGTCGGCCACCTCGCGGACCGGGTTCTGGTCGATGGCGTCATGCCGTCCGGGTTGATGTCCGAGGTCGAATCGGTGGGAGACCCGATCGCGGTGTTGCCGGTGGTGTTTCACCTGTTGTGGTGTCATCGCCTGCGCGCGGATTTGTCGGTGCCGCTGTCACCGGGCACCGAGATCTCGTCGGCCGATTCGCCGATTGCGGTGGTGGGTTGATGGGGTTGGCGCGTCCGGTGCTACGGGTGGGTGACCGTGTTGTGTTCGATGGTGATGAGCATCTGGTTGTGGGGTTGGCTGGGACGTCGGTGCGGTTGCGGTCGGACTCCGGTGTTGTCCAGGTGCTGTTGGCGTCGTATCTGTTGGCGGCGGTGGACTTTGCGGTGTTGGGTGCTGCGGCGTTGCCGCCGATGGAGCCACACGGTCTTCTGGAGGCGCTGCCCACCGACGCGGTCGCGGCGGCGCAGCGCTGGCGCGAGCATGTTGTTGAGGTCGAAACCGGGTTGCCGCCGGATCCGCCGCCGGGTGTGTGTCCGCGGGAAGGTTACGACCCGGCGGTGACGACGCTGTCGCAGCGGCAGCGGCGCAAGGCCGCCGAGTTAGGGGTGGGGCTGCGCACGATCGAAAGCCGCCGCGCTCGTTATGCGGCGCAAGGATTGTGGGGACTGGTCGATCAGCGGGTGACGCGGACATTCGATCTCGCGGGTCGGGCGGATCCGAGGCTGGTCGAGGTGATCGTGGAGATGCTCGACGCCGAGACCGGTCGATCGACGGGAACGCGTTCGCGGTTGATCCGACGCGTGAGCAAGAGGCTGGAGGAGCTTTACGGGCTGGGAGTGGTGCCATTGCCGGGCAAGACGACGTTTTATGCGTTGCTGGACCGGTTGTCGGTGGGGCGGCACACGTTCGGATCGGCGGTGACGCGGCGTCAATTGGCGAACCGGCCGGAGGGGGTGTTCACGCCGAGTTTCGCGATGCGGCCGGGGGAGCAGGTCCAGATCGACTCCACCCCGATCGATGTGATGGTGCTGGCCGAGGACGGGGTGCCGGTCCGCGCCGATCTGACGATCGCGGTCGATGTCGCCACCCGCAGCCTCTGCGCGGGGGTGCTGCGGCCGGTGGGCACGAAAGCGGTTGACGCGTCGCTGCTGTTGGCGAAGATGATGGTGCCCGAGCCGATGCGGCCAGGCTGGGCCGCCGCGTTGCGGATGGCGGCGTCGGTGCTGCCGCACGAGCGGCTGTTGTCGATTGATGCGCGGATGCGGGAGGCGGCGGCGCGGCCGGTGATCGTTCCGGATCAGGTTGTCATCGATCACGGCAAGGTGTTCGTGTCTGAGGTGTTCGTGCGCGCCTGCGATCGGTTGGGTATCTCGATCCAGCCTGCCCGCAAGGACACCCCGACCGACAAGGCGGTCGTCGAGGCGACCTTTAGCGCGATCAAAACCCTGTTCGCGCAACATGTTGCCGGGTTCAAGGGCGCGAACCCGACCCTGCGGGGCCGCGGAGTCGAGGCGGTCTGGACGATCGGACAGTTGCAGGATCTGTTCGACGAGTGGGTGATCGTCGGCTGGCAGCATCGCGGTCACGACGCGTTGCGGGATCCGGCCGCGCCGCGACGGAAGCTGTCGCCGAACGAGAAATACGCCGCATTGGTCGCCGCAGCCGGTTATCTGCCGATCACGTTGTCCGGCACCGATTATCTGGAACTGCTACCGGTGAAATGGCGCCAGGTCAACGACTACGGCGTGCGCATCGACAACCGCATCTACGACTGCGTCGAGCTTGGCCGATATCGGCGTCAGCCTTCTGGATTGGCGGGCAAGCGAGGGTTGTGGGAAGTGCACTACGACCCCTACGACCTGTCCCGGGTGTTCGTCCGCAACCACCACGACGGCGGTTGGATCACTGCACCGTGGACGCATCTGCCGATGGTCGCCGCCCCGTTCGCGGACTTCACCTGGCGCCACGCTCGCCGCCTAGTCGCCGAATCCGGCCGGGAGGTCACCGAAACCGAAATCGCCCGCGCCCTCGACGCGTTGTTGACTCGCGCCGAGCACGGCCCGGACACCACGGGCCGCAAGATCGCCGCCCGCACCCGCGCCGCAGTCAGGCATCGGACGTCGATGCCGGAGCCCGCCACCGCGACTGAACAGGCTGCGCCGCAACGACAACCAAAATCCGAGACCGCTGAGGTGATCCCGTTCGGTGTCTTCGACGCCGACGCCGAGGCAGAAAGATGGATATGACCGGCCAGTCCAGCGATGACACCGATGAGTTGCCCGCCGACGAACCGTTAACCACGAAGGAGGGCTGGCGCCGGTTCGTCGACTACCAACCCGAACCACCCGCACAGCCGGATCACGTTGCGGTGAAGGTGTTGTCGCGGGCCGAGCGCGTCGAGCTCGACGAGGCGCGCCGTGACTATCACGGCCAGTTGCCGTTGGTGAATACCCCGACTATCCGGCAGGTGCTACGCACAGGCCGGCTGCTGGTCCAGCTCAACCGCGGGCAGGTCTCCGCCCGCCGTGGTGTGATCCTGTCGGGAGCCTCCGGGACCGGGAAGACCACCGCGCTGACGCAGTTGGGCCGCACTCACGAACGCGCGATCCGCAAACGCCACCCTGGACCTGCCGGGCGCAACCGGATCCCGGTCGTCTACGTGACAGTTCCGCCCGCGGCGACAGCTCGGATGCTCGCGGTCGAGTTCGCGCGGTTCTTCGGTTTGGAATTCGGTAGCCGCGCAAATCTGCCCGATATCGTCAACGCTGTATGCGCGACCGCGGCCCGGACCTGCGTCGAGCTCGTTTTGGTCGACGAGATCCACAACCTGAACCTGGCCACCCGCGCCGGCGCGGAGGTCTCCGACCAGTTGAAGTACTTCGCTGAACGCCTGCCCGCCACGTTCGCTTACGCCGGAATCGAGGTCGAAGCCCAAGGCTTGTTCGCCGGGGTCCGCGGTCGTCAGATCGCCGGACGGTTCACCCTCATCAGCGCGGCATCGTTCGCCTACGGCACCGGCGAGCAACGCGACGCCTGGTGCGCCCTGATCGCCTCTCTGGAGGGCATGCTGATGCTGCACCGACACAAACCCGGCACGCTCGTTGGGCTGGCCGAATACCTCTATCAGCGCACCGGCGGCATGATCGGGAGCCTGTCGCAGTTGATCCGCGGCGCGGCGATCCTGGCCATCGACGACGGCAGCGAGAAGATCACCCGCGCGCTGCTCGACGACATCCCCGTCGACTACGCCGCAACCAGCAGCACCCCGCCACGCCGTCGCACCACCCTTACCCGCCGCGAGGCCAGCGCCTGATGGTGTCGCGACTGCCGATCCGCATCCGGCCTGCCGCCGACGAGATCGCGGTCTCCTACCTGAATCGGCTGGCGGCGCTGCACGAGATGCCATTCACCGAACTCTGGAACCAAGTGAGTCGGCCCCGCAACGGCACCAGCACCCGCCGACTCGACCCGGACCAGTTCGCCACTGTCGCCGACCAACCCCGCCAAAGGCTGGCCCGCGCCATCATCGAACTACGGGATCCGGAACCGGACTGGCTGGCACTGCGGCACGAACCCCAACCAGGGTGCTGGCGTTGCGCTGCCGCTCACCCGGGTCGGCCGGTGCTGCAGCTGTTCGGCCACCACCGCTACGTCTGCCAGCGCCACCGGATTTGGGTCGGACCACCCGACCTGACCGGTTTCCCGCAACCGGACCTGTCTGGCTTACCGGAAATCGTTGCCGCGCAACGAGCTCACCTGCGGCTGCTACAGCGCCTCGGACCGGCCGCGTGTTTCGATGCCGTGCTGACCGGATTCCTCATTTGCGCGCACCGATGGACCGACCGGCGCGAACCCGCGCACGGTGATGCTCGGTATCGGTGGGCACGACGAGCGGATCGACTCATCCCGTCCGGCACCGAGCTGGAGACCTTCAGTTGCTCACGGCTGTTCGCCGCCACCTACCCCGAAGCCGTCGATATCGCCGAGGTGATCGGAGCACTGCACTGGCGGCGGATGGCGGCCGGGAACCCGGACACGCAGCAGCGATTCGCCGCCGAGATCGGGCGACGCCTCGGACAGCCCGACTATCGGCCGCAGGTCGTCCGCGACCCGATCGCGCACTGGATCGACCAGGACTGCTGGCGGCCATCCAGCCTGCCCATCCACGACTACCGCAGCCAACGCACCTACAGCGGCCCCAGCCACCGCAAACCCCAGCAGCGCAACGAAGAGGCCCGCTTCACCAGCGCCGCCTGGTTCGCCCAGCACCGCTGCGGCGGCGACGCCATGCTCCACCACCGCAGCCTCGCACCTGTCATCCTGCGCGACTGGTCGCAGCCGAACGTGCTGTTCGAAAGCGCACTATCAGCTTCAGCAACAATCACTGAGGCTCGCGCCGAACGCAGCACCGCTGCCAGCGCGCGCGTCATCGGATCCCTCGACTTCATCCGGCCGGGCCCCGTTCCAACCGATTACCTCGATACCGCCGTCGAACCAGCCTCCTGGCCAGAACGGACCGAACCGCGGCAGCAATCCCCTCCGCGGCCTTGGTCGGTCAGCGAACGGCCCTACTTCACGCCCAGCCCCCGCCAACAGCGGAAGTTCCGGCTCCGATGAAACACCGACCGAGCGAGCAACAACGGCTACGGCGACAGGCGGTATCGGTCGGGTATCGGCCAAGCGGAGGATGCCGCACAGCACAAGGCGTGTTGTCGGTGAATGCTGACGGCGCGGTAGCGCCGGTCGGGTCGACGGGCTTGGGGCGGCGCCTCCCAGGGGTGGGCAGTTTCCAGCAGCGAGGTGCCGCGTTGATCTGTGCACACTGTCCCGGTGGGCTTGGAGATAGATCTTTGTGTGGTTGGACTTGGCCCGACGGGTCGCGCGCTGGCACATCGCGCAATGCGTGCCGGGCTCTTTGTCACAGCGATCGATCCGCGACCACAGCGGTTGTGGTCGCCGACCTATGCCTGCTGGGTTGATGAGTTGCCGGAGTGGCTGCCGCCCAGTGCGATTGCCACCCGTATCGAAGCTCCGACGGTGTGGACCAACACCGAGCACCGCATCGAACGACCTTATTGCGTGCTGTCCAATCCGGGACTGCGCGACGCTCTGCCGCTCGATGACGCTACTGTGCTGACCGGCCGGGCGACCCGGGTGAACGCACACGAAGTGGAGTTCGCTGATGGCACGATCGTCCGCGCGGCAACGGTTTTCGATGCCCGTGGGCTGTCGCCGGTCAAACAGCGCCGCGCAGTAAGCGCGCACGGCATTTTCGTGTCCGCCGAAACCGCGGCACCGATGGTCACCGATGGTGAAGCATTGTTGCTGGATTGGCGTCCCGACAACGGCGCGGGCTCGGACGAGCCGCCGTCGTTTCTGTATGCGGTGCCGGTTGGCGATGGCACGGTAGTCTTCGAGGAGACCAGTCTCGGCCTACCTGGTGGTATGCCTCAGCGTGAGTTGCGCGAGCGCTTGCTGAATCGGCTCGCCGCTCATGGCATCCGGGTTACAGGGCAGGAGCCGAGCGAGGCCCCGCACTACCCACTGGATCAGCCGCCGCCGAAAAGTGGGGTGGTCGCGGCGATTCCGTTCGGTTCGCGCGGCGGCATGATGCACCCGACAACCAGTTACAGCGTGGGCGACTCACTGGCGCTGGTGGACACCGCGGTGAACGCGGTGAGCGAGGAGCGTGATCCGGTCGCGGCACTGTGGCCCTGGCGGGCTCGGCTGGTTTACTGGATGCGGATGCGCGGGCTGGGGGGCCTGGGCAGGCTCACCACCGACCAGTCGATCGCGATGTTCGAGTCCTTCTTCAGCGCCTCGCCGCGTGAACAGCGCGCGTTGCTGTCCGCGCACGACGACTACGCCGCGCTGGGCGCCGTTCTGTTCAACACAGTCGCGCACCTGCGTCCGTTCCGGTGGCGCTACGACCTGGTCGGCTGGACCAACCGGAACCGCTGGGTGGAATACGACTTCAATCAGCCGACAGTCCCGACAGACCGCCGTCCTCGCAGCGATGACCGGACCGAGATAGCTGCATCCTGATGCGGGAACAGTCCATCCACAAATCCGCAAAGTAGGTCCGGACGCTCGGACAACTAATCCTTCCGCGCGACCTTTCGGCCCGCAGGTCAGGCAATCGCTGTTTTGCAAGGTTGAACCGGAACGGACAGATGCGGATAGTGGTGGGGTTGTGGGAGCGTGTTGGGTTGATCTGTGGGGAGGGATCGGCAGGCCGTTAGTCTGGGTTGTGGCCCTGCCGATTTCGGGTGATCCGAGATCGCAGCACTCCAACGGTCTCCGCTCGATCGGGAGTGTGTGGTGGTCCAGTCCGCCGCGGGTGTGGACACCGCGGCGGACCGGTGATCGCAGACCCGAGTCGACGGGCGGGTCGCAGTAGAGGTGAAACGTTAGGCGGCGGTGCGGTAGTGGTGTCGGCATTCGCTGCAGAGGTCGTCGGTGTCGATCTCGCGGTGGTGGGTGCATGAGCAGCAGCGTCCGGTGCGCAACGACACCGGGGTCAGCCTCGCGATCGGTGTGCCGGGTGCCGAAGGGTGTGGGTGTTGGTCGAGGAAAGCCATGATCAGTCCGCGTTCGATCCGTGTGGAGCGCTGCTGTAACGCATCGAGCAGTGCGGGTGCGGCGGTGGGGTAGTGGTCGGTGAGGTGCTGGCAGTAGGCAGCGATTTCATCGGCGAGGGTGAAACCGGCCGGGAGCGTGGCGATTCCGGGGCGGTCGTGGTCGCGGCAGTGTTGGCAGAGTCCGTCGTCGCTGATGCGGTGGCCGTGGGTGTTGGTGCGGTAGTGGTCGCTGCAGACGCGTTCGCCGAAGCAGTACACGCACACCCAGCCCTGCAGTGGTGGGAGGGTGGTGTGGTCGTAGTCGATGCCGCTGCCGTTGGCTTGGAAGGCGGGTCGGTCGTCGTCGCGGATGTCGAGACCGGTTCGGGTGCGGGCGATCTCGTGGGCGTCGAAGTTGTCGCGGGTGCGGGCACCGGCGCGGTCACGCTCTAGGAGAACTTGTTCGGCGATTTGGCGTACGTAGTGCCGGTCCCACATCGCCGGTTGGTAGGCGGGGTCGGTGTCGACGAGGAAGCGGGTGCGGATGTAGTCGGTGACCACCCGCGCCTCTCCCGCGGGACGGCGCTTGGTGCGGATCGCGGCGATGTGCTCGGGTCGCCGCCACGCGCGCTTGGCGGCGACCGTGGTCGCGGTCGAGGGTGTAGCGGTCTGGGTTTTGTTCGGATCCCGGGCGAGGAGTCGGCGCGCGTTGTGCTCGGCGGCGACGAGAGGGACCGTTGTGATCCAGCGGGGCTGGTCCTCGGCAGGGCGGTGTAGTCCGGGGGGTCGGTGCGGGTGACGAAGGTGTCGAGCCAGGCGCGCAGTTCTGGATCGGAGCGTCGCCACAGTGACCGCAGTGAGGCGCGCGCGATGAGGTAGGGGGAGTTGGTGAAGGTGTCGGCGACGCGGACGAGGCGGTCGAGGTCGGTGGGAGAGGCGAGCTGGGTGAGCGCGCGTTCGAACTCGTCGCAGTTTCGGGATCGCCACGTCGATCGTGCCGACACGTGTGTCGAAATCACGGTGTCGGTAGCCGTTGCGGTGGTTGACCCGTTCGTCGCTGCG
>NZ_JBFANH010000076.1:0-3397 GCF_040674755.1 Nocardia sp. NPDC049737
GCGAAGATCCTTCCGGCTCAGAGTGAGATTCGTCTTCCGGATGTCACTCCGGATTTCCTCGGCCATGGTCTTGCCCTTTCAGTTTGAGTGTGATTGACCAAATTGTATCAGTTCTAGTTACTGCAAGTTCGATTCGGAATAAGTATTCCAACTTCCTAATGCTGTTTACTTCTGTTTACTCCTTTTGAATGAACATGGTGAATGAAGTGAATGAAGTGTGTGGGCGGCTCCTGTCGGAGTAGTTGCGAGTGGGTTGCTATTTGGTGCCCGTGCCCTGGTCTTCTGGGTCGCCGGGTCCGGCAAGCGCGTCCTCGACGGAGCCTTGTTCGGTGCGGTTTCGCCCGAACGGAACCACGATCCCGTTGCGTCCCTGCGATGATCGCGGCGGCAGGGCCGGAACGGCGCGCGGGTCGGCCTTCTGCGGCGGAGCCTCGATGACGGCAGGGTCCCCGGTCGCCGTGATTGCCTTGGCGTTGCTGTTGGTGGCCGGGGTGGGCTTACTGGGCAGCGGGCGCACTTCGCCGCGCACGGCGACGATGGCGTCGGAGACGACCCAGCACGCCTCAGTGGGCATGTACACCGCGCGGGCGCGGCTGGTCTGCGGGTGGCTGCGGGTGCGCACGATCGCCGTTCCCTGGGGCATGGACTCGTCGACCGCCGTGAGGCCCTTGGCCATGAGGTCGGGGGCGTTCTCGAACAGGTGGGTCATGTCGTGGCGGCTCTCGACGCGGAAGCAGAACCGATCGAACAAGTTCGCCCTGGTCGCGGTGCTCAGCGAGTTCTCGTCGAGCTTCTGCCCGGCCGGGTAGAACCGGCCGCCGAACTTGGCCGACTGTGCGCCGAACCGCTTCGCCTCGGCCTGGAACTCCTTGTCGGAGGCGAACTCCGGGATCTCGTCGATGACCACCAGGTACAGCGGCATATCGGGGCTGAACCGGGTGATCCTGTCGGTGCGGGCCTCCCAGAACAGCGACTCGCGAGCCTTCATCTCGTCGTTGACCTGCTTGAGAACCTTGGTGGCCGCCTTCGGGTTGGTGGAGTTGCACACCAGGTAGGCGGTGCGCCACCACGGCGCGACGGCCGCCGAGTTCGGGTCGATGATCACCACACGCACGTCCCGCATGAGCGAGGCGTAGGCCAGCAGCGAGTTCAGGAAGATGGACTTACCCGACCGGGATGCGCCCTGGACCGCGCCGTGCGCGCCGGAGGCGAGGTTGACCGTCACCTGGTTGCCGTACTGGCTGGTCATGAGGACGATGTCGTCGGTGCAGCTCAGCCCGTTCACGGGCACCATGAGCTGGGCGCCGCGGCACGCCTCGGTGAGCAGCTGGGTTTCCTCGGCCGGGGTGGTCGCCGCGGCGGCGGCCTGCTTGATCCGCTCGGCGGTCACCGAATCCAGCAGCGGCGAAACCTTGATGCCCTTCAACGGGTCGACGATTTGCAGATCGAGCCAGATCTGGTTGCCGTGGTCGGCGACCACGTGCACGGCCGCGATGTCGAAGCTGTTGGTCATCTTGTCGCGGGCCTCGCGGAAGTGCTTGGGGGCCTGGCCCTCCAGCATTTCCAGCCTCACGCGCACGCCGATATCGGTGGCCTCCACATCCATCAGCACCAAGCCTTCGCCCGGATCCCAGGCGGCGTTGGCACCGGAGCCGACCCAGCGAGGCTCGCGGCCCAACCCCATCGGTGCCCACAGTTCCGGTGAAGCCCATGCCATGCGGGCAATCGGCTCACGTACCGGTGCCGGCCATTGCGCCAGCCATTCCACCCGGGCGGCGTAGCGCTGCTCCTGCTCCTGGGCGAGCAGCTGCTCGGCGCGGCGGGCCGCCATCGCTGCAGCCGCTTTCGACCACAGCCACAGCCCCAGCACGGACCCGATCAGCACGGCAATGCCGATCGGCCCCATCGAGCCAGGCCAGCCCATGTTCTGGCAGAAGAAGTAGGCGAACATCATCGCGATCGTGGTGAGCAGTGCGCCGCCCAGCAGACCGAGGACGCCGATCATGCGGTCGTCGCGCTGGAGGGAACCGACCAGCCCTGGAATGCCTGCCACTTGCTCCACCTCCTCCCCTGAACGCCCCAGTAGCGGCGGTTTGCCCCGTTGTGTTCACGTACCCGGACGAACGCCCAGGTGAGTTGCAGTGACCCTGCTTTGACCTGGATCGCGACCGGGCGCTTCGTCCGCTCGGACATGCCCGGCAGCGCGATCACCTGCCCGCCGCCTGGCAGCAGTTCCCGCTGATACGTCGGCTTGCCGCCGCCACGGGTGAACACCAGGTCGATATCGGAGCGCTCCTCGGCGGGGCGGACCTCTCCGCTGGTCGCGCCGAACGCGGTGGCCAGATCGCCGACGTTGTCGGCCCAGTCCTTCGGCGACTGAGAGGACAACATCCGCACCCGCACCACATCCGAGGACCCGAACGCGGTCACCGTGCGCAGCTGCGGCACCTCATGGAGGCCCGCCTTCTTGGCGGTCAGCTCGTGGTCGGCCATCACAGCGTCCCAGCGGCGGCGGTAGCGCCAATACGTGCGCCACCAGACCGCAAGCAGGGTTCGCCCGCCCCGGGCCATCAGCAGGCCGACGCTGGCCAGCACCACCAGACCGGCGACAGCCCCCAGCGTGGGCGCCAGGGCGTCGAGGAACACATCCCGGTAGTGCGGGACCTGGGCCGCGATCTCGGCGGGGCGGATCGACCCGGTGCGCAGACCCTTCAACACGAACACCGCCACGGCCAGCAGGCCGAGCATTCCGAGGCCCTGCACCAGGGCCTGGGTGAATTCACTGGGGGGCTGACGGTCGCTCATCGCGCACCACCCTGGATTCGGCGGATCGCGTGGGCGCGGCGGCGGATCGCGTGGCCTCGGCGGAGCACGGGAACCGCCACGACGCCATAGAGCGCAATGTGCGCGCCGATCGGAATCCAAAGCAGCGCGACCAGCCACATCAGATCGGCGTACAGAGCCAGGACGTACACGACCGCCACGGTCAGGAACGAAACGGCGAAGCCGAGCGCGAAGCGACGCGGGGTGAACTCCGCGGCGTCGCGAAGGACGTGAAGAAACCCGAGGTCTACTCGGTCGCTTCCTGTTGCTCGCGCTTGATCCGGATCACTTCGGCGCGCAGCTCGTTCAGGCTGATCACTCGCGCGCCGAGGGCGTCCACCAGGGTGTCTATCGCCGCTTGCTGCTTCATTCCAGCCTCGGCCATCACGTCTTCCCAGATCTTGGCCCGCTGCTCGTTGAGGCGGAACGTTCGCTGTCCGGGTCGTGTTGGCATACCGCCATGTTGGCATTTGGTACCAGCTGGGACCAAGCGCTCTGCCTCTGTGCTCATCAGTCGCATTCATTTCCTGTCCTGTCCGCCCTCTGCGGTGTACCATCGGTCTGGTCAAATGTA
>NZ_JBFANH010000076.1:3490-8597 GCF_040674755.1 Nocardia sp. NPDC049737
GAACTGCCTCTGTGCTCATCAGTCGCATTCATTTCCTGTCCTGTCCGCCCTCTGCGGTGTACCATCGGTCTGGTCAAATGGTACCAAAGCATCGACACTTTGGTACCAAATACCAACCGAAGAAAGGAGCGGGCAGTGAGCACACCAACTCTCATTCCCGCGAGCGAGGACTACGGAGAGAACGGCATCGGTCACGAACCGGTGCCGTTTGTGCTGGTCAGCGGTTCGGCTTTCGGTATTCAGCTGCCGAACGGCGAGCTGTTCCGGGAGCCCGAGGCCCGCAAGGCGGACCCGTTCAGCCGACAGGCGACGGTCTGGTTCGCCGAGGACGTGGCCGAGGGCGTGCGGATGGCTATCGCCATCACGCTGGAGGAGCTGTACGGCATCGATCCGGAGGGGCCGAGTGCCCTGCGGGTGGTCCGTCTCGAGATGGACGCCGATGGCATGTGGAGGCTGCCGGAGGTGGTGTCGGCGGCCGTGCGCGGTTACCGGCCGATCGATCCGGACACGGGGCGGCCCGCGGCTCTGCCGTGCGCCAGCACGACTGAGCTGAGCACCGAGCAGGCCCGACAGGTCATGCGCGAACACAAGGAGTGCGCGGGCCAGCTCACGTGCAAGATTCGCGGCCGTGCGCGGGCGCGGCTGGTGCGGGCCGGGGTGATGCAGCTGACCCGTAACCCGCATGTGTGGCAGTCCCTGGACCTTCCGGATACGGCGTGGTGAGCGCCATGGCAACGCTCGGATATCACGTGCTCACCGATGAGTGGCTGGTCATCCCGTGGCAGTGCGACTACCCGGGACGGCTGACCAGCGCCGAGGCGCGCAACGTCATGACCTCGCATGGTCGGCATTCCCGTAAGTGCTGCCGGATCGCTCGCACCGCGCGGCGGATGCTGCGGGCCGAGGCCGCTCGGAGCAAAGCGTCGTGATCAGCGCTGCACGAATGGCTGAGCTGTCACCCGGCGACAACGAGCCCGGCGACAACGACCAGATGCGCAAGGCCCAGCTGGTGGTGGCGGCGAACGCCGCCAACGCCGAGGACTGCCGGACGCTGCTGGCCATGCTCGGGCTCGACGGCGGTATCGATGCGTCCATCGATACCGAAAACGCCGAGGTGTCAGCCCCGGACAGCACCGGGATGTGCCAGGAATGCCAGCGGCCCATGGTCCCTCGCACCTGCAGCCCCGCCCCTGAAGGGTGGGCGCGGCAGGCGCGGGAGGGCTTGTGCAGGACGTGCGCTCGACGTGAAGAGCGTGCGAATCGGGGACCCCGGCCGTCGCGGGCATCGCGGCTGCATCAGTCCAAAAATCCCCAGTTCAAGGCTCAGGTACTCGCCCTGCGCGCCTCCGGTCGCACCTGGGCGGAAGTCGGTTTGGCACTGAACTGTGCCGATCGCACCGCACAACGTGCGGTGTCTCAGTAATCCCAACCCCCTGAAAGGAAATCCCATGTCGCTCATCCCATTCCGTTCGAGCACCCGCCGCGTACGCGAGGTCAGCGTCTACATCCACATCGATCCGGACGGGCGCCGCTCGGTGAACATCCACGGCGGCACCAGTGAGGAGGTGAAGGCGCTCATGGCTGCGGCGCTGCTGCATCCGCACATCACGGCCGCGCCGATCCTGACCGAGAAGTAGCGACCTGACCCCCTGAGAAATGGCGAACCCGGCCAGTATCTGGCTGGCCGGGTTCTGCCCTTGATCTTCGCAGAATCGAGGACCCAATGACCAAATCCCTGGTCGAACCTGCCGCCGACAGCCTCGGCGGCGCGCGCCTGTTCCACCTGGTGCGCGATCGCGACGTGACCGGATTTTCCGGTACGGGCGTGGTCGCTGAGGGTGTGCAGTGGGCGGACGGACGCGTCACGATCCGCTGGTGCGTGCCCGGCTTGCCGCGTACCACCACCGACGCCGACAGCGTCGCCGATATCGCCGTGATCCACGGTCACGACGGCTGCACGCGGGTGATGTTCCCGTGACCAGCACATCGGATGTTCTGGCCGAACGGAACCGCGAACAGGCCACTGAGTTGCAGCAGGAGTTGGCGGCGATGCGCGCCGAGCGCGACGCGCGCCAGGCCGAGACGGACTCGATCCCGTTGTCGAAGCATTTCGCTGACCCGCTCTTCCGTTGGACGCCGGATCGGCCTCGGCCCACGTGGGCCAAGGTCGACCCGAAGCCGGGCGCCTGGTGTGACGAATGCAGTTGGCTCCAGCACGAATCCGGGGGCGGCGCGCACAGGTTGCAGCCCCGCAAACGCCGCAGCTTCCCACGTGTCAAGGGCGCGCCGAGTCTGCGGTTGTGCGCTCGGCACGCCCAAGCGTGGGAGCACCGCGACCAGCAGGACGAGAAAGAACGCATCAACGCCGGAAGAGGAATCCGATGAGCGAGGAAACCCCTGAAGCCATCGCGCGCCGTGGCGAGCTGCGCGCGATCGTCAGTGAGGGCCTGGCCCTCATCGTCGAGCAAGTCACCCGAGTCGCCGAGGCCCGCGCCGAGCTGGTGGGCGAAGGCCGGGCATTCGGGTTCGACCCGGACTTCTACTACGACCGGTTTTTCGCCCGCGCCGTCGACGAGCTGGCGTATGCCGGCCGCGTCGCTCAGTCGCTCAACCCGGATCGGGAGGAGTGACCGTGAACAACGACGTACGTGCGGTGAATGTGGAGCTGGTGGCGCGGATGCCGTGGCTGGTGGCCGCCCCGGAGTCGATCTGGTCGATCAGTGGCACCTTTGGCGATGAGCTGGGCAGTTTCATCGACTGCCTGGCGATGGTCTTGCCGTATGACCCGGCCACGAGCGCTCCGGTGTTCGTGTTGATCCACCCCAACTCCCACACCAGTCTCACGTCCCCGATGCGCTATATCGCGGCGGACAAGGTCTTTCGGGCCACCCAGTTGGTGCTCGTGCACGCCGACGAACCGCGGGAGGCGTACTGGATGGACGAGCAGGACGTGGTCGATCGGGGGTTCATCCGATGATCCGCACACACCAATGCATCACCCTGGCCTGCGATCGGTGCAGCTACGAGTTCCACGAGGAAGACGACTACATCTGTCACTTCGGTGACCTCGATGCTGCCCGGAAAGCGGCCGAAGCCGTCGATTGGGTGGTGACCGGAACTCAGGTCATGTGCGCAGGATGCGCGGCCAAGGCAGCGTGCGCGCTCACCGGCGGGCACACCCTCGGCGAGCGCGTCGAGCTGAAATCCGAGCAGTACAGCGGCACCGTCCAGCGCTGCGAGTCCTGCGGGACCGGGTACTACGACCCGCCTCTGCTGAAGATGCCCGATGAGGAGGGTGGCCGATGAGCACTCCCCACTGCATCGAATGCGCACAGCTGGACGCGGCGCTGGGCACCACGCTCGACGAACGCGACAAGCAGGCCGAACTGCTCGACGCGATCACCGACGCCGTCGCGGCATGGCTGGACACCGATTTCGGTGAGCACTCATCGGCGAACAGCCCGTGGCACAACGCCCTTCACGCACTCCGTGAGCAGCAAGCAAGCAGCACGTCACCAACTGAGGAAGGCACCGAATCATGACCCACGCGAGCGTCACCCCCTTGAAGCGCTTGGCTGAGCGTTGGGTGGTCGTGCTGCCCGGCAACACGCTCTACAGCCCGGACGGCCCGGTCCGTCTCGACGATCCCGACATCGATTGGGATCCCGAGCTTTTCCGCACCAAGTCCGATGCGCTGGTGCAGCTGGACCGCTGCCGCGGAGAGGCCGAGGACATCGGCCTGACCGATTGGGACGGGCAGGTCTGCCGCCTCGGTGAGGTCGGCACCGTGACCATCCCGGCCGGGGACCGCGCGCCGAACCTGCCGGATCTGGCCGCGTTCAACACCGCTCATCCCGCGCCGAAACCGGAGATCGAGCAGGAATTCGCCGTGCTGCTGCCCGGCAAGCCGTTCCGTGATTACGAGTCGACTCACGGCGGCCGCGAATTCACGATCTACCCCGATATCGACTACGCCGCCGACCGCGCCAACGACATCACCGAGGACTGGGCGCCACGGCTCGGGGTGACCGATCACCAGGTGCCGATCGTGACCCGCACCATCACCACCACCACCGGGCCGTGGGCGCCGGCGCTTCTGAAGGGGGCACAGCAGTGATCCGCACCGTCAAACCGCTCGAATGGACTGATGAGAGCTGGGATTGGTACCGGCAGGAGTACCAGCCCGAGGCCGCGCGGGCGGCGCGTGGGCACCTGTTCGCCGCTCACCTGCCCGCGGCTGCTCTGGCGTGGGGCAACTGCAGCCTGACCGCCACCGAGGCCGTCGAGGTCCTCGGCGCGGATATCTGGCAGGCGTGGCGAGGTGGTTCGTCGTGGCGGTGGATCGCCGACATCCTCGACGTGCCCCGGCCGGTCGCGATGATCTGGGCCATCGAGAGCCTGATCCGCCGAGACGGGCAGGAGTGAACGCCATGGACGACGACGTTTTGAGGTTGCGTGTCGGCTTTCCGGATCTGCAGCTGCTCGACGACCGCGCGCACGCCGTGCATGGGTGCCAGCTGAGGCCCGAGGCCTTGGATGTGGCCGAGGCGATCGAGCTGGTGACCGAGTTCGTGATCGGATGCGCCGAAACCAGGCCCCACGCGGCCGTGGCTGACCATGGTCGGATCGTGGCCACCGTCGAGGACGACGGGCGCGACGCCACGGCGGGCGCGCTGCGGGCGTTCACCGGCGACTTCGGGCCGCATCATCCGCTGATGGTGAGGGTCGAACCAACCATCATCGAGCGGTTGCGTGGGCGCCGGACGCTGCGGCTGTACTGGCCCGCGAAGGGCGGGAGGTGACATGAGCGCCGAGCCGAAACCCGTCCAGGAGCTCGTGGAACAGCCGCGGCGGCCGATCGTGCGCGACCTCGGTCTCGACGTGCTGTACGACAACGGCGTCGACGGCCAAGTCGAGTCCACCGAGCCCGGCCGGATCGTCGTCGTCGGGGACTGGGCAGGCGCGGCTGAGCTGATCCTGCGGCCGGGGTCCTCGGTCGTTGTGCTGACCCGCGAGGTCTACAACGACCTGATCAGCCAGCCAGGCCCGTGCGGCGGGTGCTTCTGATCCAGCTCTGCAATCGACCCGAACCCTCGCTCCAAAACGC
>NZ_JBFANH010000077.1:0-8296 GCF_040674755.1 Nocardia sp. NPDC049737
GCGACTGCGGTGTCCGGAATCGAGTCCGGAACCTTCCGGACTTCCGACCGGACACCCTCTCGGGAGGCTCCGGAATCACTGCCCGGCTCCCGCTGAGGGATCGTCGCCCGCTCCGCCCCGGCCGGACTTTCGGACTCGACTCCGGAGGTGTCCGGCCGGACTTCCGGAACATGTCCGGCCGGACTTCCGGACTTTTGGACACTTCCGGAATCGAGTCCGGACACTTCCGGACCCTCTTCCGGACGCTCCGGACCCTCGGGCACCGCGACCGGAATCCCGGTATCGAGTCCGGCCGCGTTCCGGACTCCGGACGGCACCGCGTCGATGACGGCGGTGTGGCGCCCAGCGTTCAGCTCCGCCAGGAAGTCCTCGGAGTCGGCCAGCGATGCTGCGCGAGGCTGATCGTGCTCAGCGACTGGAGCGATCCCGGCCGCCGCGCTCGGCCCGGCCTGCTCGGCTCCGACTTCCGCGGTTGCGCGCGACGGCGCGACGGCCGCCACGCCCGCTGCTGTCGCGGCATCCAACGCGGCCAGCTGCTCGTCGGTCAGCTTCGGCAGATCGGAGGTGTCGGTGATCCCGCGCGGCGCGCTCACACTCGGCTCCTTCATGTTGTCGTAGAGGGTGGACCGCGAGATCTTGTGTCCATAGGCGGCCAGCCAGTCCCGCACCTGCGGCGGGGTGGCGTCCGGGTGCAACTGCATGCGGGCGTAGCGGACCATCGCACCCGGCCCCGGCGCGGCGGCCAGCTCGGCGCGATGGATGTCGAGGTCGGGCGGTTCGGTGCGGGTTTCGATCTCGGTCATGTCTTTTGTCACCATTCGTCTATGTACTCGGTGCCGCACTCGGTGCAGGCCCATGCTTCGCCGCATTTGCGTTCGAGGCTGTCGGTCAGATCGTGGGTGTGCCTCATTCCGTCGATGGCGCCGCACTCGGTGCAGGCCATCACCGCATCGACATCGGCACTCGGCGTGATGCCGTAGCTGCGGGTGTTCATCACGCGCTCTGCTTCCGTGCCGCGGTTCGCGTCCGAGGCCGGGCAGGGGTGGCCGGCGCTTCGGACTCAGGCTCGGGCTCGCCCTGCTGCTCGGCCGCGATCTGCTTCAGGACGCTTTCCACCACATCGGCGGGCCACGGGGCCATCCCGTTGCGGGCGCGGCACATCTCCGTGATCTCGCCCAGCATCGAGTTGCCGCGCAACGCGGCCCCGGCCTTGGTCATGCGATGCACGCTCAGGGGAAGCTCCAGGCTGAGCTTTTGGGTCGCTTCCTCTTTCGCCGCTGGTGTGGTTGCGGTCGCGTTCGTCCAGTCGTCGGCGGTGGCCTTGCCCTTCGTCGAGGGCGGAACTTCGAGCTTGCGGGCCATCATTTGATCTCTCCTGCCAATTTCAGTAGTTCGGTGGTCAACGCCACCACTTCGGCGGCGGCGGCGCTGTGGGGTGCGTATTCGGTCACGGACAGCCCGAAAACCGGTGCTTGGACGTAGTCCATGCGGTCATGGATCACGGTGTTCAGTAGCGGCAGTGGCGCGGTCTCCAGGCGCGCACGTGCCGCGCGCACGATTCGCGGAACGCGATCCGGCTTGCCTTCCCCGCCCCGCCGGGTCAGGTCGGCCCGGTTGAGCAGCACCACGGCCCGGCTCCGCGCGCCCGGCGCGGCACCGTCGTGGGTCCAGGCTTCCTCGATCACGGCCATGAGGTCTTCGCCCGCCCACAGATCCCACGGGCTCGGCGTGACCGGCACAACGACAACCCCGTGGTCATCGCACAAGGCGGCCAGGATTGCACTGCGGGTGATCCGGATCCGCCCATCAGGGATGGGCAGTGGACGGCCAGTCCCGGCGGGCGCATCGATCACCAGGTCGTCGACACCGGCCAGCAGTTCGGGCAGATCCTTGTGAATGGTGGGCTGAACGTAGGGACGCACCTCGATCACGGGCGGATCGGTGCGCTGAGCGGCCCACTCCGACGCCGAACCCTGCGGGTCGGCATCCAACAGCCGCACCACCCTTTTGCGCTGCGAGCGACGCGATGCGGGCCGTTGCGCCAGCGCGACGGACACATTCACCGCGTTGGTCGTCTTCCCGCTCGATTTGCCGACGAACACCAGAATCACCGAGACACCTCCTTTCGCTGCATTTGACTCATTCCAATGGATAACATCATAACATCCAAATGAAGTTTAGGGGTGTAGGGTAGAGGCAGCATGTCGACCAGACCCAAGGGGGCCAAACATCATGTCCGACAACAACATCGGTGATCAGCAAGGCATTGCCGCAGAGCTGGCATCCCTGCGCGAAACCATGCGGACATGGCGGGCCGCGCCCGCCCCGGCCGCACCTGAGGACAAGCAGATGACGCCCGAGATGGCCAGTCTGCTCGGATGCGAAACCCCAGAAGGGCGCGCCAGCTACCAGCGGCTGTCCGCATGGCGCGCTGCTGGTTACGACGGTCCCCTGGACGAGAACGCGAACATCCCCGACCCCGACGACCCGACCAACATCGACCGGCTGGCCACTCTCGCCCACCTCGCCCGCGTCGTGCCGACCGGAGCAGTGAGCGCTCCCGGAACGACGAAGCGGAAGTGATGGACACGATCGCCGCCGTCGCTCTCACAGCCGATGAGCGCGCACTGCTGCGCGAACTGCACCGCGACATCGGGCAGCTGCTGGCGACTCCCACCGGCGCCGTCGCGGCCTGGCGCGATGGAGAGCACAGCGGCGGAGGCGGAGGCTTCACGTTCGAGTTCGGACGGACCCGAGTCGGCGGACGCTGGCACGAGTGGATACCCGTCGAGCACTGGCCGGACGGACGGCCACGCCTTTGGCGCTCGGGCCGCCTGCTGCGCGAGGTATCGATCACCTACACCCGGCTCGTGCGCTGGGCCGAGGCCCTCCCTGCCGAGGTACGCCACCAGGCGCTCACCTGGTGGCGCACCTACCCGGACAACACCCGAGACCTCGCCGCCCTGGCCCGCCTCACCCTCGCACAGCTCGCCGACCCGGAACCCGCCGACCTGCTGGAGCTGCTTGAACTGACAGGTTCCGAGCCAATGACGGTGACGTAGCAGCAGACACCAAACACGAAGGCCGGGAAGCGTTTTCGCTTCCCGGCTTCACTCGTTCAAACACCACGAATACCAGGAACACTACAAAACTTCACCGGAAGCGCCATTCTTTATGTATACTTGGGCAAACAGCCCATGTATAGGGTTGTCGAATCGGGGAATGTTCACGAAAAGTCACAGCCAGAAGAGCAGCGTATCGCCGTAGATGTAGACCGAGTCAGAGGCAAGACTGATCGGCAGGGGAAGATGATCGCGCTCTCAGAGCTGTCATGGATTCACAACCGACGCAAGCCGGACGGCGAGAAATTCTCGGTTCTGACCACTCGGAAGCTGATCATTGCGTATCGCAACGCGATTCGCGAAGCGTTCGGCGAAGAAGCCGCCATCCTGGAGACGCTTCGCTACTCGCCCGCTCGGGCCGACGATTTCAAGGCGCACCAGATCGAGACTCGCGAAGCGCGCCACCGCGACCAGCGACCGCTGGACGCCGAGGAACACGTCGAGTCCGCGTTGCTGCTGCTCGGCCACGCCGTGAAGATGCGGTGGTCGACCCCGGCCGCCATCGCGGGCCTGTGCGCCCTGACCGGCCGCCGCCCCTACGAAGTGACCTGCACCGGCCGATTCGTGCCGGTTGCAGGCAACCGACACGAAATCATCTTCTCGGGCCAGGCGAAGACTCGCGATGACGAGCGTGCCGCCGCACCGTTCACGATCCCCGTACTCGGTGACCGTGAATTGATTCTGGAAGCAATCGAAATGCTGCGCGGGAAAATTGATGTCGACATGGACAACAAGACATTCTCTCAGCGATACGCAAAAGAAATCGGCTTGCAGTCGAAAAAGGCATTCAAGGATGCCGAAGGAAATCCATTAAAGCCTTCCGATTTGCGCGACGCATACGCTATTATCGCTTATGAGGAATTCGCCCCGAAAAAGGTTTCATCGGTACAATTCATGAACGACATTTTGGGACATAAATCGGAATACCTCGACACGACGCTTTACTACATCAGTTTCTACCTCGTTAAATAAACAATTGAATATGGCTTTATAAAAATCCCCACGAAATGCGGAATTGAATTCGGGAAATCCGAAATCAATTCCGCATTTTTTATTCCCTTTTTAATTCGGGAAATTGGGCCAACTCCCCAAGTTCTCTAGAGAACTTGGGGAGTTGGCCCAATTTCCCGAATTAAAAAGGGAATAAAAAATGCGGAATTGATTTCGGATTTCCCGAATTCAATTCCGCATTTCGTGGGGATTTTTATAAAGCCATATTCAATTGTTTATTTAACGAGGTAGAAACTGATGTAGTAAAGCGTCGTGTCGAGGTATTCCGATTTATGTCCCAAAATGTCGTTCATGAATTGTACCGATGAAACCTTTTTCGGGGCGAATTCCTCATAAGCGATAATAGAGTATGCGTCGCGCAAATCGGAAGGCTTTAAAGGATTTCCTTCGGCATCCTTGAATGCCTTTTTCGACTGCAAGCCGATTTCTTTTGCGTATCGCTGAGAGAATGTCTTGTTGTCCATGTCGACATCAATTTTCCCGCGCAGGATTTCGTTTGCTTCCAGAATCAATTCACGGTCACCGAGTACGGGCATCGTGAACGGTGCGGCGGGACGCTCGTCATCGCGAGTCTTCGCCTGGCCCGAGAAGATGATTTCGTGTCGGTTGCCTGCATCCGGCACGAATCGGCCGGTGCAGGTCACTTCGTAGGGGCGGCGGCCGGTCAGGGCGCACAGGCCCGCGATGGCGGCCGGGGTCGACCACCGCATCTTCACGGCGTGGCCGAGCAGCAGCAACGCGGACTCGACGTGTTCCTCGGCGTCCAGCGGTCGCTGGTCGCGGTGGCGCGCTTCGCGAGTCTCGATCTGGTGCGCCTTGTAATCGTCGGCCCGAGCGGGCGAGTAGCGAAGCGTCTCCAGGATGGCGGCTTCTTCGCCGAACGCTTCGCGAATCGCGTTGCGATACGCAATGATCAGCTTCCGATTGGTCAGAACCGAGAATTTCTCGCCGTCCGGCTTGCGTCGGTTGTGAATCCATGACAGCTCTGAGAGCGCGATCATCTTCCCCTGCCGATCAGTCTTGCCGCGGACTCGGTCTACAAATTCGGCGATACGCTGGTCTTCTGCCTGTGACATTACGTGAACCTTCCCCGATTCGACAACCCTATGCTTGGGCTGTTTCCCCAAGTATACATAAAGAATGGCGCTTCCGGTGAAGTTTTGTAGTGTTCCTGGTATTCGTGGTGTTTGAACGAGTGAAGCCGGGAAGCGAAAACGCTTCCCGGCCTTCGTGTTTGGTGTCTGCTGCTACGTCACCGTCATTGGCTCGGAACCTGTCAGTTCAAGCAGCTCCAGCAGGTCGGCGGGTTCCGGGTCGGCGAGCTGTGCGAGGGTGAGGCGGGCCAGGGCGGCGAGGTCTCGGGTGTTGTCCGGGTAGGTGCGCCACCAGGTGAGCGCCTGGTGGCGTACCTCGGCAGGGAGGGCCTCGGCCCAGCGCACGAGCCGGGTGTAGGTGATCGATACCTCGCGCAGCAGGCGGCCCGAGCGCCAAAGGCGTGGCCGTCCGTCCGGCCAGTGCTCGACGGGTATCCACTCGTGCCAGCGTCCGCCGACTCGGGTCCGTCCGAACTCGAACGTGAAGCCTCCGCCTCCGCCGCTGTGCTCTCCATCGCGCCAGGCCGCGACGGCGCCGGTGGGAGTCGCCAGCAGCTGCCCGATGTCGCGGTGCAGTTCGCGCAGCAGTGCGCGCTCATCGGCTGTGAGAGCGACGGCGGCGATCGTGTCCATCACTTCCGCTTCGTCGTTCCGGGAGCGCTCACTGCTCCGGTCGGCACGACGCGGGCGAGGTGGGCGAGAGTGGCCAGCCGGTCGATGTTGGTCGGGTCGTCGGGGTCGGGGATGTTCGCGTTCTCGTCCAGGGGACCGTCGTAACCAGCAGCGCGCCATGCGGACAGCCGCTGGTAGCTGGCGCGCCCTTCTGGGGTTTCGCATCCGAGCAGACTGGCCATCTCGGGCGTCATCTGCTTGTCCTCAGGTGCGGCCGGGGCGGGCGCGGCCCGCCATGTCCGCATGGTTTCGCGCAGGGATGCCAGCTCTGCGGCAATGCCTTGCTGATCACCGATGTTGTTGTCGGACATGATGTTTGGCCCCCTTGGGTCTGGTCGACATGCTGCCTCTACCCTACACCCCTAAACTTCATTTGGATGTTATGATGTTATCCATTGGAATGAGTCAAATGCAGCGAAAGGAGGTGTCTCGGTGATTCTGGTGTTCGTCGGCAAATCGAGCGGGAAGACGACCAACGCGGTGAATGTGTCCGTCGCGCTGGCGCAACGGCCCGCATCGCGTCGCTCGCAGCGCAAAAGGGTGGTGCGGCTGTTGGATGCCGACCCGCAGGGTTCGGCGTCGGAGTGGGCCGCTCAGCGCACCGATCCGCCCGTGATCGAGGTGCGTCCCTACGTTCAGCCCACCATTCACAAGGATCTGCCCGAACTGCTGGCCGGTGTCGACGACCTGGTGATCGATGCGCCCGCCGGGACTGGCCGTCCACTGCCCATCCCTGATGGGCGGATCCGGATCACCCGCAGTGCAATCCTGGCCGCCTTGTGCGATGACCACGGGGTTGTCGTTGTGCCGGTCACGCCGAGCCCGTGGGATCTGTGGGCGGGCGAAGACCTCATGGCCGTGATCGAGGAAGCCTGGACCCACGACGGTGCCGCGCCGGGCGCGCGGAGCCGGGCCGTGGTGCTGCTCAACCGGGCCGACCTGACCCGGCGGGGCGGGGAAGGCAAGCCGGATCGCGTTCCGCGAATCGTGCGCGCGGCACGTGCGCGCCTGGAGACCGCGCCACTGCCGCTACTGAACACCGTGATCCATGACCGCATGGACTACGTCCAAGCACCGGTTTTCGGGCTGTCCGTGACCGAATACGCACCCCACAGCGCCGCCGCCGCCGAAGTGGTGGCGTTGACCACCGAACTACTGAAATTGGCAGGAGAGATCAAATGATGGCCCGCAAGCTCGAAGTTCCGCCCTCGACGAAGGGCAAGGCCACCGCCGACGACTGGACGAACGCGACCGCAACCACACCAGCGGCGAAAGAGGAAGCGACCCAAAAGCTCAGCCTGGAGCTTCCCCTGAGCGTGCATCGCATGACCAAGGCCGGGGCCGCGTTGCGCGGCAACTCGATGCTGGGCGAGATCACGGAGATGTGCCGCGCCCGCAACGGGATGGCCCCGTGGCCCGCCGATGTGGTGGAAAGCGTCCTGAAGCAGATCGCGGCCGAGCAGCAGGGCGAGCCCGAGCCTGAGTCCGAAGCGCCGGCCACCCCTGCCCGGCCTCGGACGCGAACCGCGGCACGGAAGCAGAGCGCGTGATGAACACCCGCAGCTACGGCATCACGCCGAGTGCCGATGTCGATGCGGTGATGGCCTGCACCGAGTGCGGCGCCATCGACGGAATGAGGCACACCCACGATCTGACCGACAGCCTCGAACGCAAATGCGGCGAAGCATGGGCCTGCACCGAGTGCGGCACCGAGTACATAGACGAATGGTGACAAAAGACATGACCGAGATCGAAACCCGCACCGAACCGCCCGACCTCGACATCCATCGCGCCGAGCTGGCCGCCGCGCCGGGGCCGGGTGCGATGGTCCGCTACGCCCGCATGCAGTTGCACCCGGACGCCACCCCGCCGCAGGTGCGGGACTGGCTGGCCGCCTATGGACACAAGATCTCGCGGTCCACCCTCTACGACAACATGAAGGAGCCGAGTGTGAGCGCGCCGCGCGGGATCACCGACACCTCCGATCTGCCGAAGCTGACCGACGAGCAGCTGGCCGCGTTGGATGCCGCGACAGCAGCGGGCGTGGCGGCCGTCGCGCCGTCGCGCGCAACCGCGGAAGTCGGAGCCGAGCAGGCCGGGCCGAGCGCGGCGGCCGGGATCGCTCCAGTCGCTGAGCACGATCAGCCTCGCGCAGCATCGCTGGCCGACTCCGAGGACTTCCTGGCGGAGCTGAACGCTGGGCGCCACACCGCCGTCATCGACGCGGTGCCGTCCGGAGTCCGGAACGCGGCCGGACTCGATACCGGGATTCCGGTCGCGGTGCCCGAGGGTCCGGAGCGTCCGGAAGAGGGTCCGGAAGTGTCCGGACTCGATTCCGGAAGTGTCCAAAAGTCCGGAAGTCCGGCCGGACATGTTCCGGAAGTCCGGCCGGACACC
>NZ_JBFANH010000078.1:0-7978 GCF_040674755.1 Nocardia sp. NPDC049737
TCGCATTCGGCGGCGGTGGAGGCCGTTCGCGACCGGGTGCTGGCGGAGCTGGAATCGGTTGTGCCGGTATCGGGTTCGGTGCCGTTCTTCTCGACTGTGACAGCGGATTTCATGGACACCGCCGAGCTGGACGCCGGGTACTGGTACCGGGGGCTGCGTGAGCAGGTGCGCTTCGCCGACGCGATCGAGACGTTACTGGACTCGGGGACGAATGCGTTCGTGGAGACGAGCCCGCATCCTGTGGTGTCGACGGCGATCGAGCTGACGGCGGATTCGATGGGGCTGGCGGACCGGGTCGCGGTCGTCGGCACGCTGCGGCGCGACCACGGCGGCCGACAGCAGTTCGCCGCGGCCTTGGCACATGCCTACTGCGTGGGTATCGATGTAGCACCGGAACTGCTGGCCCCACCGGCACAGCGGGTGGAACTGCCGACGTATGCGTTCCAGCGGCGGCAGTGCTGGACGCTGGATGGCGTGGAGCCGCTTCCGGCTCCGCAGCGCACCGCGTCCCCGGTTCGAAGCAGGCGTGCCGTGGTGGAGGGCCCGCTGGCGCCGCGGTTGTTCGCCGCGGCCGAGCGTGACCGCGACGCGCTCGTGCTCGAGGTCGTGGCCGAACAGGCCGCGGCGGTGCTCGGCCATGATTCGGCCGATGCCGTCGCACCCGATCTGCCGTTCACCGCCGCCGGATTCGATTCGGTGAGCGGACAACAGCTTCGGAGCAACCTGGCATCGGCCACCGGTGTGCCGTTGCCCGCGACCCTGATCTTCGACCACCCGACGCCGATGGCGGTGGCGCGGCTGGTGCGTGCACATCTGGAAGGGATCGATCCCGATGTGCCACGAGTGACTCACCGGGCCGTCTCCGATGAGCCGATCGCCATCGTCGGTATCGGCTGCCGTTTCCCGGGTGGTGTCGGATCGGCCGATGATCTCTGGGAACTCGTCGCGGCGGGACGGGACGTGATCGCGCCGTTCCCATCGGATCGGGGCTGGGATCTGGAGCGGTTGTTCGATGCGGACCCGGATAAGCCGGGGACCGTGTACACCCAGGAGGGCGGCTTCCTCGATGACGCCGGCGGTTTCGATGCGAGCTTCTTCGGCGTGGGCCCGCGCGAGGCGGCGGCGATGGATCCGCAGCAGCGGCTGATGCTGGAGGTCTCCTGGGAGGCGCTCGAGGACGCGGGTATCGACCCCGCGTCGCTGCGCGGCAGCGATACCGGCGTCTACGTCGGCGCCTGCTCGTCGGGGTACGCGCCCGGGGTCGTCGGTGAATACGAAGGTTTCCGGCTGACCGGGACATCACACAGCGTGGTATCCGGCCGTGTCTCTTATGTTTTCGGTCTGGAAGGCCCGGCGGTCACGGTCGATACCGCGTGTTCGTCGTCGCTGGTCGCATTGCACCTGGCGTGCCAGGCATTGCGTCAGGGGGAAGCATCGCTGGCGCTGGCGGGCGGTGTGAGTGTGTCGGCGAGTCCGAGTCTGTACGTGGATTTCGCGCGACAGCGGGGGCTGGCGCCGGATGGGCGATCCAAGGCGTTCGCCGCCGCGGCCGACGGCGTGACGTGGTCCGAGGGCGTCGGGGTGCTCGTGGTCGAGCGGCTGTCGGACGCACAGCGGCTGGGGCACGACATTCTCGGCGTGGTGCGCGGCAGCGCGATCAATCAGGACGGTGCGAGCAATGGCCTGACCGCGCCGAACGGTCCATCGCAGGAGCGTGTGATCGCGCAGGCGCTGGCCAATGCCGGGCTCCGGGCATCGGATGTGGACGCGGTCGAAGCCCATGGCACCGGAACGGCATTGGGTGATCCGATCGAGGCGCAGGCATTGATCGCCACCTACGGGCAGGACCGGTCGGAGCCCTTGCGGATCGGGTCGGTGAAGTCGAATATCGGTCACGCGGTCGCCGCGGCCGGTATCGGTGGTGTCATCAAGATGGTGGCCGCCCTGCGGCACGAAACTCTGCCGCGAACGCTGCATGTGGATGCGCCGACGCCACACGTGGATTGGTCGGCAGGGTCGGTGCGATTGCTGACCGAGGCCGAGCCCTGGCCCGTCTCCGACCGGGTGCGGCGTGCGGGTGTGTCGTCGTTCGGGATCAGCGGCACCAACGCGCATGTGATTCTCGAGGAAGCGCCGGCGGTCGTACCGTCGCCGGACGAAGACGCCGCCGCGGTGGCGACCGATGTGGTTCCTGTGCTGGTGTCGGCCAAGTCCGACGAGGCGTTGCGCGCACAGGCGGATCGGCTGCGGCAGTGGATGATCGACCGGCCCGATGCTGGTGTCGCCGATATCGCGTATTCCTCGGTCGAGACACGCGGACACTTCGATCGGCGCGGCGCGGTCGTGGGCCGTGACCGGGAACAGGTGCTGGCCGGTCTCGCCGCTCTCGCCTCGGGCGAGGCGGCGTCGTCGGTCCTCGAGGGGCAGGTCATCCCGGGGAAGACGGCGTTCCTGTTCACCGGTCAGGGTGCGCAGCGAGCCGGGATGGGCGCGCAGTTGTACGGCGCGTTTCCGGTGTTCGCGTCGGCATTGGACCAGGTGTGCGCCCAGATCGATCCGCTGCTCGGCCGGTCGCTGAAAGACCTGATGTTCGATGAGGAGAACGCGGCGCTGCTGGACCTCACGGAGTTCACCCAGCCCGCGCTGTTCGCCTTCGAGGTGGCGCTGTTCCGGTTGGTGGAGTCCTTCGGTATGGCGCCGGATGTGCTGATCGGGCATTCGATCGGCGAGTTGGTGGCCGCCTGTGTGACGGGGGTGTGGTCGCTGGCGGATGCGTGCGCCCTGGTGGTGGCACGCGGGCGGCTGATGGGCGCGCTGCCCGAGGGCGGGGCGATGCTCGCGGTGGCGGTACCCGAGGATCGGGCAGCCGGGATGCTGACCGAGTTCCAGGGCCGGGTATCGATGGGCGCGGTGAACGGTCCGTCGTCGGTGGTGCTGTCCGGTGACGCCGCGGCGATAGCCGAGATCGAGGACAAGCTCGCCGGCGAGGGAGTCAAGACCTCCCGGTTGCGGGTCAGTCATGCGTTCCACTCGGCGTTGATCGAGCCGATGCTCGATGAATTCCGCAGTGCGGCAATGGGATTGACCTATCACGAGCCGGCCGTTCCGATCGTGTCGAACGTGTCGGGTGTCCTGGCCGGCGCCGAGGTGACCGATCCGGGCTACTGGGTCGACCAGGTGCGTGGCTGTGTCCGGTTCGCACCGGGTATCGAGACCGCGGTAGCGGCCGGGGTGCGGCGGTTCGTGGAGATCGGCCCCGATGCCGTGTTGTCCGCGATGACTCGACAGTGCCTGGCCGAGATCCCGGATGTGGAGGCCACATCGACGGTGGTCGCCGCGGCCCGGCGTGCGGCCGACGAGCCGACGCAATTCGTGTCCGCGCTGGCACAGGCCCATGTGGCAGGTATGAGTGTGGACTTGCGCCCGCTGTCGGCCGGTCGCGGTGCACAGCGGGTTTCGTTGCCCAGCTACGCCTTCCAGCATCGGCGGTACTGGCTGCAGCCTGTCGAAGCGGCAGCACGCGACTCTGGAGGTCATCCGATTCTGACGGGTGTGACCGAGCTCGCCGATACCGACGAATGGTTGTTCACCGGCCGGTTCTCGTTGCGCACGCATCCATGGATCGCCGACCACATGGCCTACGGCGTCGTGGTGGTGCCGGGCGTGCTGTTGCTCGAGTTCCTGCTCGCCGCAGGTCGCGGGATCGGCTGCGAGGTGGTCGAGGAAGTCATGGTGCAGGCGCCGATCCGGCCCGGTGCGGACGCGGTCGATGTGCAGGTGCTGGTGCAGTCGGCCGATGAGTCCGGGCGGCGTTCGTTCGAATTCTTCTATCGGAATGCCTCCGATGGGGAGTGGGTGCGCAACGCCACGGGCGTGTTCGCGGCGGAGCCGGCCGACGATTCGGCGTTGGTGTCGCAGCTGCGGGACCAGGAGTGGCCACCGGCCGATGCCGAACGCGTGGACGTGGATCGGCTGACGCTTCCGGCGCAGATCACCGAGGACACCGGACTCGAGTACGGTCCGGCGTTCATCGGTGTGCCGGCGGTATGGCAGCGTGGCGACACGGTCTTCTCCGAGGTCGTGCTGGACACCGACGCGGCACCGGAGTCCGGGCACGGTGTGCATCCGGCCTTGATGGAGCTGGTCGTGCATGCCGGGCTGTCCCGCTTGGTTTTCCGGGCCGCGGAGCCCGACCCCGATTCCGGGTGGTTGCTGTTCCAGTGGGGCGGTGCGCGTTTTCATGCGCCGGTGCCCACGGAGGTGACGGAGCTGCGGGTCATGGCGGTGAAAGCCGGAGTGAACACCATCGCCGTCGCGGCCGTCGATACGAACGGCAATCCGGTCCTGTCGATCGACGCCGTCATGATGCGTCGCAACGACGCCAAGGAATTCCGGCGCGGCTTGTCCGAGGACGCGGCCGGTCTGTACAAGGTGCACTGGGAGCCTGCCACGGCAGCGTCGGCCGGATCGCCGGCGCCGTCGATGGCCGTGCTCGCGGATTCGGCGGTACCGGGGATCGGCGTGTCATTCGCTTCCGTCGCTGAACTCATTGCGGCGGAACAGCTTCCGGAAGTCGTGGTGTGGCGCGTCCCGGAACAGGCGGCGGATGGTCCGGCAGTGGTGCGGGCCGGGGTGCACAGCACGCTGGCCACGGTGAAATCCTGGCTTGCCGAGGAGCGACTGTCCGATGTCCGGATGGTGCTGCTCACCACCGGTGGGGCGGGGCTGCCCGGCGAGGTGCCGGATGTGGTGGCGGCCGCGGCGTGGGGGTTGGTCCGCAGTGCGCAGTCGGAGAATCCGGGGCGGTTCGTTCTCCTCGACGAGGATCCGGCCGAGCGGTCGGGCGCCGACCGGATCGCGGCGGTGCTGGCCTCGGGTGAGCCGCAGGCCGCGGTGCGGGGTGCGGGAGTTCTGGTTCCCAGGCTCACCCGGACATCGAAGGCCGACGAGGTGCGCGACGCCGGCGCGGCGCCGGCTTTCGGCGACGGCGCGGTCTTGATCACCGGTGGTACCGGTGGTCTCGGTGCGTTGTTCGCCCGGCACCTGGTCGCCGAATACGGCGTGCGCAGGTTGGTGCTGTCGTCGCGGCGGGGTCCCGAGGCGCCGGGGGCGTCCGAGCTCGTCGCCGAACTGGGCCGGGCGGGCGCCGATGCCCGCGTGGTCGCGTGTGATGTCGGCGACCGTGACGCGGTGCGAAACCTGTTGGACGCCATGGATTCCGACGGCGGTGTGACCGCTGTGGTGCATACGGCGGGTGTTATCGACGACGGCACCGTGGAGTCGCTGACCAGTGAACAGGTGGACCGGGTGCTGGCGCCGAAGGTGTACGGGGCGTGGTATCTGGACGAGCTGACTCGTGACCGCGATATGTCGGCGTTCGTGGTCTTCTCGTCGATGGCGGGGGTGCTGGGTTCGGCCGGGCAGGGCAATTACGCCGCGGCCAACGCTTTCCTGGACGGTCTGGTGCAGCGGCGCCGCGCGGCGGGCTCGGCTGCGGTGTCGCTGGCATGGGGGCCGTGGAACTCCGGCAGCGGCATGACCGGGGAACTGGACAGCACCGCACTCGCACGATGGGAGCGGCTGGGGCTGGGCCGGCTCGGTGATGCCGAGGGCCTGCGGTTGTTCGACGAAGCGGTCGCCGGTTCGCAGGAGCGTCCGGCCGCGATCCGGTTCGACCCGAGCGTATTGCGGCGCGTGTCGGATCCCGATGCGGTTCCGGCCGTTTTGCGCGGTTTCGTACCGCGTTCGATGCGCCCGGCGAAGGCTGCGGGAAAGCCCGCGGCCGGTGCGCTGGCCGAGCGGTTGGCCCAGGTGCCCGAGGCCCGGCGTGCCGACGTGGTGTCGGAGGTGGTGCTGGCGCAGGCGGCGGCGGTGCTGGGACATGATTCGGCGGCCGATATCCGGCCCGATCGGCGCTTCGACGAGATCGGTTTCGATTCGCTGGGTGGCGTGGAATTCCGGAACCGGCTGAACAAGGCCACCGGTATTCAGCTGCCGTCGACTCTGGTGTTCGATTATCCGACCCCCGCGGCGGTGGCGAAACTGGTGTTGTCGAAGGTGGAGCCGAAAGCCGCGAGCGAACCGGTCAAGAAGGTGGCCCGCCGGACCCGGACCGACGAGCCGATTGCCATCGTGGGGATGGGCTGCCGGTTCCCCGGCGGTGTGACGTCGCCGGATGAGTTGTGGGACCTTCTCGCCGGGGGAATCGACGCGACCAGTGAGTACCCGTCGGATCGCGGATGGGATCTGGAGCGGCTGTTCGACGAGGACCCGGACAAGCCGGGCACCGTGTACAGCCGTCGTGCCGGATTCCTCGACGGCGCCGGTGATTTCGATGCCGGCTTCTTCGGAATCAGTCCGCGCGAGGCATCGGCGATGGACCCGCAACAGCGTCATTTGCTCGAATCGTCCTGGGAGGCATTGGAAAACGCGGGAATCGACCCGGCCGCGTTGCGCGGCACCGATGCCGGCGTGTTCGTGGGGGCGTGCTACTCGGGCTATTTCAACCGGGTCACCCCCGAGTTCGAGGGCCATCGGCTCACCGGCACGCAGGGCAGTGTGACGTCGGGACGGCTGTCGTATGTCTTCGGTATCGAAGGACCTTCGGTCACCGTGGACACCGCGTGCTCCTCGTCGCTGGTCGCCTTGCATCTGGCCTGTCAGGCGCTGCGGCAGGGAGAGACCTCGCTGGCCTTGACGGGCGGTGCGACCATCTACGCCGATCCCTATCTCTCCATCGATTTCGCAAGGCAGCGCGGCATATCGCGTGAGGGTCGTTGCAAGTCGTTCGCTGCCACGGCAGATGGCACGGCATTCTCCGAGGGCGTCGGCATGCTCGTGCTCGAGCGCCTGTCGGACGCGCAGCGCGCGGGTCACCCCGTGCTGGCGGTGGTCCGAGGCAGCGCGATCAACCAGGACGGGGCGAGTAACGGTTTGTCGGCGCCGAATGGTCCTTCGCAGGAGCGGGTGATCACCACGGCGTTGGCGAACGCGGGGCTGGAGCCGACCGATATCGATGCGGTGGAGGCACACGGGACGGGAACGCCGCTGGGTGATCCGATCGAGGCGCAGGCCCTGATCGGAACCTACGGGCAGGGGCGATCGAGTGGGCCGCTGTGGCTCGGGTCGTTGAAGTCGAATATCGGGCATACCACGGCCGCGGCGGGTGTGGGCGGTGTCATGAAGATGGTGCTGGCGTTGCGGCACGAGACGCTGCCGAAAACCCTGCACGTGGACGAGCCGAGCCCGAAGGTGGACTGGTCGGCCGGCGAGGTGGAGTTGCTGACCGAGTCGCGGCCGTGGCCGCGCAACGGGCGTGCTCGTCGCGCGGGCGTGTCGTCGTTCGGTGTCAGCGGCACCAACGCCCACGCCATCCTGGAGGAGGCGCCGCTCCCGACTCGCGCCGAATCTCCCATTGCCGCACAAGATTCGGGTCCAGCCGATTCGGATGCCATGTCGTGGATGTTGTCGGCGGTGAGTCCGGAGGCATTGCGGCAGCAGGCTGTTCGGCTCGAGCAGTGGTTGCGCACGCACCCGGATACCGACGCGGCCGATGTGGCGCATTCATTGCTGCGTCACCGGTCGCAGTTGGATTGGCGCAGTGCGGTTGTCGGTCGCGATCGCGACGGATTGATGGCGGGCCTGGCCGCACTGGCCGATCCGGCGGCGCAGACCTCGGATGAGGGTGCCGTGGTGTCGGGTCGTGTGGTGCCGCGTCGGGTGGCGTTTGTTTTTCCGGGGCAGGGGAGTCAGTGGGTGGGGATGGGTGCGGGGTTGTTGGCTGGGGGTGGGGTGTTTGCGGAGTCGGTGGCGGAGTGTGAGGTGGCGTTGGCGCCGTTTGTGGGTTGGTCTTTGAGCGCGGTGTTGCGGGGTGAGGCTGGGGTTGGGTCGTTGGATCGGGTGGATGTTGTTCAGCCGGTGTTGTTTGCGGTGATGGTGTCGTTGGCGCGGGTGTGGCGTGCGGCGGGTGTGGAGCCGT
>NZ_JBFANH010000079.1:0-6830 GCF_040674755.1 Nocardia sp. NPDC049737
GCGGCGATCTCCAGACGCCGGGTCGCGTCCGAGTGCCCGCCGCCGTCGAGCGCCGACGCCATCAGCTCGTGACAGGTGTACGTGGCAACCTGGTCGGGACCGGCGTGGCGGGACGAAACGCTGATCGACATGGGGAACACCTTGGTGGAAGGAATTCGGTACGGTCAGCTCGTGGTCGATCAAGGTGTACCGAATGCGGGTGATATTCGCCGGATCCCGATAGAAGTCCGCGACGTTATCCGCCGACATCGGCGGTGCCATCGGATGGACGAAACCCGGAAACGAGAAGTATGCGGTGATCCAGATTATCCCAAGATGGGCAGAGTCCAGAATAAGATCAATTCCCCGTCGGTTCGCCTAATCGCTTCGAATCCTCACGGAAAAGCACTGTCACCCAGACCTGCTGCCGCCGGTGATCACGGAAATGGCCTGGCATAATGCTCACCGGATTCGAGCAATGTCGCGCGCGACACTTGTCCTTGCGCCGGTAACTCGCCCTGCCCTACGGCGGCACCTCTCGACCTGCGCGCTCTCCGTCTCGGCCATAACGTGCACCATGCCTATCTAATCTTGACGAGGGAGACTAGCCGATCGGCTAGTCAGTGCTCTGAGCATAAACGCAACACCCTGCGCCTGCATAGTGTTGACTGAAAACGGTTGCTTGCCGGCTTTGCCGGGACCGGGCGGCAGTCATGCGGACAGGTCAACGATTCCTGGTGGGATAAAAATTGAGGGACGTGTCGACGTGGACTACAGAACCCGCTCGAATTCCCTTTGGACTACGGCCTTTTCGGCTTGCGCCGGGTTCGCGGCGTCGACCGGCCGAGCGGGGCCACCCCCTGACCGATCTGCGCGTGCCTGTTCGTGATCGGACTATCTCCTGGGTATCGGCGCCTAATGCGCCCCCGGCTCATCGCGAGCAGTGCAGCGCGGCAGCTCATCGCACCGAACGGTGAACCGCCGACCGGCAGGTTCTGACCGAAGATCCCGGTGGGCCCGTCTGCGAGGTGGTCGAGCGCTTCGTGGGCGACGTCGTCGGTTCTCGTCGGCCGCCCGGCGCCGCCATGAGGTATCGCAGCGGACCCGCTTCGTTGCAGAGCGCGAGCATTGGTAAGCGCCGTGAAGATGCGCAAACACGAGGCTTCGCCGAGCCGGTGGGCGTCAACACCGTTCACCCAGCGTGGGCAAAGGTGGCGGGGCCGGCCACGGCGGCGGAACTGGTAGACATCGATAGGCATGGACAACTCCAGGTTCGAGCTTTCCGATTCGGGGTGGACGTATACCTAGCCGTTCGGCTAGTGTCGCCTATCACAGGGTAACGCCATTCTCAGAAGCGCGAACCCCGTTGCGCAACCGTTTGACACTCGGGTGAGCAACCGAATCACCAGCTTCGAGAGGAGATCCATCATGTACGACACCACCATTCGCACCATCGCGACCTGGTGCGGCATCGCCGCAATCACCGTCGCCACCGCCACCGCGTGCGGCTCCACCGACAAAACGAGCGGCACCACGACAACGACCGCCGCCGCGGCGTCGATGTCATCGACTGCGGCACAAGCTGATTCGGCCACGACCAACGCGGTCACCCACGCCTTCGTGGCATTCTTCGACACCAAAACACCGGTGGATCAGCGGGTCGCTCTGGTAGAGAACGGCACGACCTTCGCGCCGGTACTGACGGCCCAAGCCGACAACCCGGCCACACAGACGACGGCGACCGTGTCCGCGGTGCAGGCGGGCGATGCTGCGCACGCCACCGTCACGTACACGCTGCTGATGGGCGGCAACCCGGTGCTGCCTGATCAGTCCGGGCAGGCGGTGCAGGAAAACGGTCAGTGGAAGGTCGCGGCGACGACGTTCTGCGCGCTGGTCGAACTGCAAGGTGGACCGGTGCCCGGCTGCTGATCACCGCGCAGACATCGAGGCTACTCGGAAAGCCGAAAAAGCCGTCGCGCCAGACGCATCAGATGAGACCGCAACGTCTCATCGTCGAGGTCGATCGCCAGCGGATGAAGAGCGGCGCCACTGATGGCCGCCGATATCATCGCCGCCTCGACGCGCATGTCGATGTCGGCGTTCGCACCACTCAAATCCGTCAACAAGCGCTCCATCATTTGGGATCATTTGGGCATACGCGTCGTGATCGGCGAGGAATCGCACCATGACCGGATCGGTCTGCAGCACGCCGACCAATCGTCGGCGTTGCACCGCGAGGTCGATCTGGGTGAGCAGGACCTCTCGAGCACGCAGATCGCCCTCCTCCGCCTCGGCGGCGCCGATCGAGGCATCCAACCTTTCCAGTCCGGTCTCGGCCACCGCGAGGATGATGTCGTTCTTCGACTTGAACTGATAGTCGACAGCGGCTTTCGTCACACCGAGGGCGTCGGCGATCATCTGCAACGACGTCCCGCCGACACCATGCTCGGTTAACAACGCCAGTGCAGTATCTACTGTGCGCCGCTGTGCGGCAGTTTAGCCACGATGCCTCGACACCCACCAGTTGCATCGCCTGCCGAGGTCACGAGAGCGAGAATACCGATCGCGCGACCCGATCCCCAACGGCCATGGTGGAAAAGGCTGTCGATCGATCTCCGACTGTGTGCCCTTCGGAGTCCGAGCTCGGGACGGTGGGGCCGAGGAGGCTGAAGCGCGCAGCGCGGCGGCGTGTTGAACGCTGGACGACAGAGATCAGCCAGGACAACTGGGCGACCAACAAGATACCTGGTCGTCCTCGTTCCGATCTGTAGGTAGCCCCGCCGGAGGCGTAAACGGCTGATCAGACTGGAGCATCGCCTACCGACGATCAGCTGTTTCTGTTGGTACAGGGCGCAGTAGTCGTTTCCCTTCCCGAATCGACTGCCCACATTGGCTATCAACCACCCTTCCGCCGCGTGGTGGGCTTCGGTGGGACCCACACACCATATGGAGAGGTACGTAGTTGTCCTTGATAGGTAGGTGCTTCGGGCGCGTCGGCGTGTGGGCAAGGGCTTGGATCGCTGTCGCGATGCTTATGGTCCTCGCGCTGGTGGTTCAGGTTCCTGTGGTGGCGGTGCGCCACATGTCCGAGGTGACGGCGGGGACTATTTGCCCGGATGACGAGCTCGCCGCTGCGCCGGAGTGGGCACCGTCGAGCGGCGCGGTCGATGCCGCCTACGATCGGCATCCCTTCGTGGGCAACGGCTATCTCGGGTTGCGGGTGCCCCCGCGTGGTATGGGCTACGCGGGGACGGACCAATTGAGTGGTTGGCCGCTGTACACGCCACGCTATGACGGCGCGTTCGTTGCCGGACTGTACGGTCACACACCGACCGTCGCCGCGGACCGCGAGGTGGCGGCGGCCATTCCGAACTGGTCGGGCCTCACCGTCGGTGTCGGCGACGAGAAGTACTCCGGCGCAACACCGGCGGCGCAGATCACGAATCTCGCGCAGACGGTGCACCAGCGGTGCGGGCTGGTACGCACCTCCCTCACCTGGACCACACGGGACGGCAAGACCACCGATCTGGTGTACGAGGTGCTCACCGATCGCGTCGATCAGCATGTCGGGGCGGTGCGGCTGACGATGGTGCCGCACTGGTCCGGTCAAGTCACCGTCAGCGATGTGCTCGACGGTGCCGGTGCACGGCGAATGACGCAGATCGACGGTGGTGCGCGCGGCGAGGACGGTATCGGTGTCGGCTTCCGAACCGATGGCAACGCAGTCACCGGTGCGGTCGCTTCGGTGTTACGCACGACAGCATCGACAGCACAGCAGGTTTCGCCAGCACTCGGATTGAGTATCGGCCGGGAGGCGCGGTGGGAGGCGCGGGCGGACGAAACCTACGAGGTGACGAAGTTCGTCGGTGTCGACACAACGCTCACCGCCCCGGATTCTGCGACTGCGGCGTTCGACGCCGCGCGTCGAGCCGCGGACAAGGGCTGGTCGCGGCTGCTCGCCGACACAGCGGCGGCGTGGCGGGAGCTATGGCGGGGCGAGGTTGTCATACCGGATGCTCCCGAAATCCAGGCTTGGGTGCGTGGCGCGCTGTATTCGCTGTATTCGAGCACGAATTCCGGGCAGGACAACAGCATTTCACCGGTTGGGCTCAGTAGCGACAACTATGCGGGCGCGGTGTTCTGGGATGCCGATACCTGGATGTTTCCGACGCTGTTGCAGTTCGCGCCCGAGCTGGCGAAATCGGTTGTGGAGTACCGGTACAAGACGCTGCCGGCAGCGCAGGCCAATGCGCGGCTGCTCGGTTTCCGTGGCGCGTTCTATCCATGGACCAGCGCCAGCCGCGGCGATCTGGCCGAATGTCTCAGCTGGCTGCCGCCGCACTGCCTGAACCAGGTTCATCTGCAGGGTGATATCTCCCTGGCGGCCTGGCAGTACTATCTCGCCACCGGCGACGATGATTATCTACGCACCCGCATCTGGCCGGTCATGCGCAATGTGGCCGAATTCTGGGCCTCGCGTGTCACGCCGAATCCGGACGGCAGCTACTCCATCAACGATGTCGCAGGCCCCGACGAATACAGCAACGGCGTACGAGACGGGGTTTACACCAATGCTGTGGCCGCGCTTGCCCTGCGCAATGCCGCACACGCCGCCGATCTCCTGCGCGAACCCAGCCCACCGGAATGGACCACCATCGCCGACCGGCTGCGCATACCGTTCGACCCCGCACGGCAGACCTTCCTGCAGTACGACGGCTATCCGGGCACACCGATCAAACAGGCCGACGCCGCGCTTCTGATCTATCCCCTGGAATGGCCCATGTCCCAAGAGGTTTCCGAGCATACGCTCGACTTCTACGCCGAACGCACCGATCCCGGCGGCCCAGCCATGACCGACTCGATACACGCCATCGCCGCCGCGGCGGTCGGGCGCCCCGGCTGCGCGACCAAAACCTATGTCGAACGTGCGGTGCGCTCATTCATGCGCGCACCGTTCGGGCAATTCTCGGAGTCGCGGGGTGTCGGGGGCCTCGCGGAAATCCTGAGCGCACCAGCGTTCACGTTCGTTACCGCGGCTGGGGGATTCCTGCAGTCTTTCACCAACGGACTGCTGGGGCTGCGCCTGCGCGAGGACAGGATCCGTATCGACCCCTTGCTATCGCCGGAACTGAAATCCGGAGTGTCCATCCACGGAATGCACTGGCAGGGGAGAACTTTCGACGCCGAACTCGGACCCGACCGCACAACCATCACCCTCACCGACGGTGCGCCGATGCAGGTCGAAACCTCGACCGGCGTCGACCTCGTCAGTGCCGACCAGCCATTGACCGTCACGACTCGGCGACCGGATCTGGACCACAGCGAAAACCTCGCCCGATGTACATCTGTTACCGCATCTTCCGAGGAACCGGGCCGATACGCCGCTGCGGCAGTCGATGGCAGTCTGGCCACCGGTTGGGCACCCGAGGGCACCCGAGCAAACCTCACGGTCGATCTGGGCACCGATCATCCCATCAGCAGAATCCTCCCGCGCTGGGCCGAGCACGCACCGACGTACACAATCACAGCATCCACCGATAACCACACCTGGACACCGGTCACCACCGACCCCACAACCGGCACAGTACAAAACTCACTTACCGCCCGCTACGTACGCCTCACGGTCGCTAGCGCTAATCCCATGATCCACCCCATAATCCAAGAACTCGAAATCGCCGGCCCACCACACTGACACTGAAGTACTGAAGGGACCGGCTCGGCTTCGGTTGACTCAGTACGCTGCCAGTTGGTAAGTCACTCGCGTGAAGGGTCGGGACTGTAAGAACAACAACGGCTCTGGCTCACTTTCGGTGGCTCAGCGTGATGGTCTGACGGCACGATGCCCGGGTGGGCGAGGTGAATATTGCTGTCGGGCTTGCTTTCTCAGGGTTGTCGGCTCTGCTGGTCGAGGCTGTCGTTGATGATGGTCCGCAGATCGTGGTGCGTGCCAGGACAGCGCCGGGTCCTGCGGCATGCTCGCGCTGCGGCGTGGAGTCGGTGAAGGTTCACAGCTATCACCATCGGACCGTCGCCGATCTACCGGTGGACGGCCGGCTCGTGGTCGTGCGGGTGCGGATTCGGCGGTTGATCTGTCCGACGCCGCAGTGCTGCAGGACCTTTCGCGAGCAGGTTCCTGGCGTGCTCGAACGTTACCAGCGGCGCACCACTCGGCTGACCGGCCAGGTGCGGGCGGTCGTGAGGGAACTGGCCGGTCGGGCCGCAGTTCGGCTGCTCGCCGCGCTGCCGGTTCGGCTGTCCCGCCACACCGCAGTACGGGTATTGCTGCAAATCCCGCTGCCTCACCGGCCGGTGCCTCGGGTGGTAAGCGTGGACGATTTCGCGTTGCGGCGCCGAAACCGCTACGGCACAGCGGTGATCGACGCGGTCAGCCACGAACGAATCGCTGTCCTGCCCGACCGCAAGTCCGAGACTCTCGAAGCATGGCTGCGCGACAACCCCGGTGTCGAGCTCGTCGTCCGCGACGGATCGGCTACCTACGCCGAAGCCATCCGCCGGGCACTGCCCGCCGCGCTGAAGGCCAGTGACCGCTGGCACCTCTGGCACGGGCTTGCCCGATCGGTCGAAAAAGTCGTTGCCGCGCATGGCCGATGCTGGGCAGCCGCCGGTCCGAAGAGGCAGACGCTTACCCGCGAAACCAGCACGTTGGAACGCTGGCATGCGGTGCACAACCTGCTCGATCAGGGTGTCGGACTGCTCGACTGCACCCGTCGGTTCGGATTGTTCGCAAGAAAGTCTTTGAACAGGTGACTGCCGAGGCGTTTTCGGATGGCCTCGTGCAGGCGTACCGATTCGGTCAGCGTCGCGGCCAAGTCGTGTGGTTTACGGAGGAA
>NZ_JBFANH010000080.1:0-5260 GCF_040674755.1 Nocardia sp. NPDC049737
CTCGTGTCTGTCTTCTCGGTGATCTGTGTGTTGTTTCAGATACCGCACAGTGGACGCGTAGCTTCTTTGTTGGTAAGTCCTCGGCCGATTAGTACCAGTCACCTACACCCGTTACCGGGCTTCCAGTTCTGGCCTATCAACCCCATGGTCTGTAGGGGGCCTTAACCACTCGAAGGTGGTGAGAAACCTCATCTTGGAACAGGCTTCCCGCTTAGATGCTTTCAGCGGTTATCCCTTCCGAACGTAGCTAACCAGCAGTGCCCTTGGCAGGACAACTGGCACACCAGAGGTTCGTCCGTCCCGGTCCTCTCGTACTAGGGACAGCCTTCCTCAAGTTTCTGACGCGCGCGGCGGATAGAGACCGAACTGTCTCACGACGTTCTAAACCCAGCTCGCGTGCCGCTTTAATGGGCGAACAGCCCAACCCTTGGGACCTACTCCAGCCCCAGGATGCGACGAGCCGACATCGAGGTGCCAAACCATCCCGTCGATATGGACTCTTGGGGAAGATCAGCCTGTTATCCCCGGGGTACCTTTTATCCGTTGAGCGACACCGCTTCCACTTGCCGGTGCCGGATCACTAGTCCCGACTTTCGTCCCTGCTCGAGCTGTCACTCTCACAGTCAAGCTCCCTTGTGCACTTGCACTCGACACCTGATTGCCAACCAGGCTGAGGGAACCTTTGGGCGCCTCCGTTACATTTTAGGAGGCAACCGCCCCAGTTAAACTACCCACCAGGCACTGTCCCTGAACCAGATCATGGCCCGAGGTTAGAGGTCCAATACGATCAGAGTGGTATTTCAACGATGACTCCACCAACACTGGCGTGCCAGCTTCACAGTCTCCCACCTATCCTACACAAACCGTACCGAACACCAATACCAAGCTATAGTGAAGGTCCCGGGGTCTTTTCGTCCTGCCGCGCGTAACGAGCATCTTTACTCGTAATGCAATTTCGCCGAGTCTGTGGTTGAGACAGCAGAGAAGTCGTTACGCCATTCGTGCAGGTCGGAACTTACCCGACAAGGAATTTCGCTACCTTAGGATGGTTATAGTTACCACCGCCGTTTACCGGGGCTTAAATTCTCAGCTTCGCCATTACTGGCTAACCGGTCCTCTTAACCTTCCGGCACCGGGCAGGCGTCAGTCCGTATACATCGTCTTACGACTTCGCACGGACCTGTGTTTTTAGTAAACAGTCGCTTCTCTCTGGTCTCTGCGACCCAACCCAGCTCCGAGAGTAAATCTCATCACCAGACCGGGTCCCCCTTCTCCCGAAGTTACGGGGGCATTTTGCCGAGTTCCTTAACCACAGTTCTCTCGATCGCCTCAGTATTCTCTACCTGACCACCTGTGTCGGTTTGGGGTACGGGCCGTGTACCAACTCACTAGAGGCTTTTCTCGGCAGCATAGGATCACTGAATTCACCTCAATCGGCTACGCATCACCTCTCAGGCACATGAGACACGGATTTGCCTATGTCTCGCCCTACAGGCTTACACCAGTACAACCACTGACTGGCCCAGCTACCTTCCTGCGTCACCCCATCGCTTGACTACTACAGCAAGGGTCGTATGCAGCCACTTCCGGCTCCCCGAAGGGAGTCCATCCGCTTTTGGATACTTAGCACCACTGATTCGCCATTGGGCGCGGATACACGGGTACGGGAATATCAACCCGTTGTCCATCGACTACGCCTGTCGGCCTCGCCTTAGGTCCCGACTCACCCTGGGCGGATTAACCTGGCCCAGGAACCCTTGGTCATTCGGCGGACGAGTTTCTCACTCGTCTTTCGCTACTCATGCCTGCATTCTCACTCCCACAGCCTCCACAACTAGCTCACGCTGCTGCTTCCATGGCTGTAGGACGCTCCCCTACCCATCCACACCACTGCACCACCCCCCGTAGAAGATGGCGGATGTATTGTGTGAATGCCGCGGCTTCGGCGGTGTACTTGAGCCCCGCTACATTGTCGGCGCAGAATCACTTGACCAGTGAGCTATTACGCACTCTTTCAAGGATGGCTGCTTCTAAGCCAACCTCCTGGTTGTCTTCGCGACTCCACATCCTTTTCCACTTAGTACACGCTTAGGGGCCTTAGCCGGCGATCTGGGCTGTTTCCCTCTCGACTACGAAGCTTATCCCCCGCAGTCTCACTGCCACGCTCTCACACACCGGCATTCGGAGTTTGGCTGATTTCGGTAAGCTTGTAGGCCCCCTAGACCATCCAGTAGCTCTACCTCCGGTGTGAAACACGTGACGCTGCACCTAAATGCATTTCGGGGAGAACCAGCTATCACGGAGTTTGATTGGCCTTTCACCCCTACCCACAGCTCATCCCCTCAGTTTTCAACCTAAGTGGGTTCGGGCCTCCACGACGTCTTACCGTCGCTTCACCCTGGCCATGGGTAGATCACTCCGCTTCGGGTCTAGAACACGCGACTCAAAACGCCCTATTCGGACTCGCTTTCGCTACGGCTACCCCACACGGGTTAACCTCGCCACATGCCACTAACTCGCAGGCTCATTCTTCAAAAGGCACGCCATCACCCACCACAACAAAGTTGTGCGTAGGCCCTGACGGATTGTAAGCGCACGGTTTCAGGTACTATTTCACTCCCCTCCCGGGGTACTTTTCACCTTTCCCTCACGGTACTAGTCCGCTATCGGTCACCAGGGAGTATTCAGGCTTACCGGGTGGTCCCGGCAGATTCACAGCAGATTTCACGGGCCCGCTGCTACTCGGGCATCATCCACAACAGCCGTTGAGTTTTCGCTTACCGGACTATCACCGTCTATGGCAGGCCGTTCCAGACCACTTCAACTAACACAACGGTTTCTGACTGTCGCCCATCACGGCAGTGATGAGAAGAATGACCCCACAACCCCAAGAACACAACAACTGCCGTCTATCACATGCTCCTGGTTTAGCCTCATCCGCTTTCGCTCGCCACTACTCACGGAATCACTATTGTTTTCTCTTCCTGTGGGTACTGAGATGTTTCACTTCCCCACGTTCCCTCCACACACCCTATATATTCAGATGCGGGTAACACGACATCACTCGTGCTGGGTTTCCCCATTCGGAAATCCTCGGATCTCAGCTCGGTTGACAGCTCCCCGAGGCTTATCGCAGCCTCCTACGTCCTTCATCGGCTCCTGGTGCCAAGGCATCCACCGTACGCTCTTAAACACTTACAAACAAAGATGCTCGCGTCCACTGTGCAGTTCTCAAACAACACACAAGATTGAAACCCGATGCAGCACCAGCACTCCCGAAGAAGCCGGTATGACTGCGGCCCAATCTCGTCGTTATCTTGCCCAAGAGGAAACACTCGCGTGTTCTCTCAGGACCCAACAGTGTGCCGATATATTCACCGCGACCAACCACTCAGGATTGACCGAATGCGATAAAACTTGTCAGTGTTCCACCCATGAGCGTCCGCCGGAAAACGTATGTTTCCGAAACGGTCTCTGGCATCAACGTTTACCATCCCCGACTCTTCGGGGTGCGATGCAGAAGTGCTCCTTAGAAAGGAGGTGATCCAGCCGCACCTTCCGGTACGGCTACCTTGTTACGACTTCGTCCCAATCGCCAATCCCACCTTCGACGGCTCCCTCCCACAAGGGGTTAGGCCACCGGCTTCGGGTGTTACCGACTTTCATGACGTGACGGGCGGTGTGTACAAGGCCCGGGAACGTATTCACCGCAGCGTTGCTGATCTGCGATTACTAGCGACTCCAACTTCACGGGGTCGAGTTGCAGACCCCGATCCGAACTGAGACCGGCTTTAAGGGATTCGCTCCACCTCACGGTATCGCAGCCCTCTGTACCGGCCATTGTAGCATGTGTGAAGCCCTGGACATAAGGGGCATGATGACTTGACGTCGTCCCCACCTTCCTCCGAGTTGACCCCGGCAGTCTCTCACGAGTCCCCGCCATAACGCGCTGGCAACATAAGATAAGGGTTGCGCTCGTTGCGGGACTTAACCCAACATCTCACGACACGAGCTGACGACAGCCATGCACCACCTGTACACCAACCACAAGGGGGGCTATATCTCTATAGCTTTCTGGTGTATGTCAAACCCAGGTAAGGTTCTTCGCGTTGCATCGAATTAATCCACATGCTCCGCCGCTTGTGCGGGCCCCCGTCAATTCCTTTGAGTTTTAGCCTTGCGGCCGTACTCCCCAGGCGGGGTACTTAATGCGTTAGCTACGGCACGGATCCCGTGGAAGGAAACCCACACCTAGTACCCACCGTTTACGGCGTGGACTACCAGGGTATCTAATCCTGTTCGCTACCCACGCTTTCGCTTCTCAGCGTCAGTTACTTCCCAGAGACCCGCCTTCGCCACCGGTGTTCCTCCTGATATCTGCGCATTTCACCGCTACACCAGGAATTCCAGTCTCCCCTGAAGTACTCTAGTCCGCCCGTATCGACCGCAAGCCCACCGTTGAGCGGTAGGTTTTCACGAACGACGCGACGAACCGCCTACAAGCTCTTTACGCCCAGTAATTCCGGACAACGCTCGCACCCTACGTATTACCGCGGCTGCTGGCACGTAGTTGGCCGGTGCTTCTTCTACAGGTACCGTCACTTCCGCTTCGTCCCTGTCGAAAGAGGTTTACAACCCGAAGGCCGTCATCCCTCACGCGGCGTCGCTGCATCAGGCTTCCGCCCATTGTGCAATATTCCCCACTGCTGCCTCCCGTAGGAGTCTGGGCCGTGTCTCAGTCCCAGTGTGGCCGGTCACCCTCTCAGGTCGGCTACCCGTCGTCGCCTTGGTAGGCCATTACCCCACCAACAAGCTGATAGGCCGCGGGCCCATCCTGCACCGATAAATCTTTCCACCACAAGACATGCATCCCGTAGTCATATCCGGTATTAGACCCAGTTTCCCAGGCTTATCCCGAAGTGCAGGGCAGATCACCCACGTGTTACTCACCCGTTCGCCGCTCGTGTACCCCGAAGGGCCTTACCGCTCGACTTGCATGTGTTAAGCACGCCGCCAGCGTTCGTCCTGAGCCAGGATCAAACTCTCCGTTGAAGACTCTCAACCACACCCAAAAAGGGCGCAATCAGAAGAATTAACCAGAGTCCGAAAACCTTGGCAAAATCAAACGCCAACAAAAAATATTTGCTGACTAAATGTCCGACCCACCCACACGGGGGTATGAGGAGCCGGAACCAAATAAAACATTTGGCACTGACATTCATCGACACACTATTGAGTTCTCAAAGAACACACGCACACA
>NZ_JBFANH010000081.1:0-5250 GCF_040674755.1 Nocardia sp. NPDC049737
CCGAGCCGTCGAGACTGGCGACTGCGTCGCATGCGCTTCGACGGCTCGGACGCGAGACGGGCCGCGAACGGTCGCTCGTAAGACTCGCTCCGTGGTGGTCACTGATGGTGGGGGGTCGGCACCTGGTGCGCGTGTATCGGAGATTCGCGACTGTGTCGCATGTGCTTCGACGGCTCGGACGCGAGACGGGCCGGGAACGGGGCGCTTGTAAGACTCGCTCCGTGGTGGTGGCTGATGGTGGGGGGTCGGTACCTGGTGCGCGTGTATCGGAGATTCGCGACTGTGTCGCATGTGCTTCGACGGCTCGGTCGGGGGACGGGCCGGGAACGGGGCGCTTGTAAGACTCGCTTCGTGGTGGTCGCTGATGGTGGGGGGTCGGCACCTGGTGCGCGTGTATCGGAGATTCGCGACTGTGTCGCATGTGCTTCGACGGCTCGGTCGGGAGACGGGCCGGGAAGGGGCGCTTGTAAGACTCGCTTCGTGGTGGTCGCTGATGGTGGGGGGTCGGCACCTGGTGCGCGTGTATCGGAGATTCGCGACTGTGTCGCATGTGCTTCGACGGCTCGGTCGGGAGACGGGCCGGGAAGGGGCGCTTGTAAGACTCGCTTCGTGGTGGTCGCTGACCCGGTCAGCGGCGTGGGTTGGTGATGCGAGACGATGGTCGGGAAGAACGGGCCGATTGTCGGCGTTGAGTAATTAGGCGCTGAGCCACCACAGTGCGGCCAATTGATTCGAGGAGCCCTGGACGTGTCATCACCGAAGTCCCTGCCGCCGCTGGTCGAACCGGCCGCGGAGCTGACCAAGGACGAGATCGCCCGCTACAGCCGTCATCTGATCATCCCGGACCTGGGGGTCGACGGGCAGAAACGACTGAAGAACGCCAAGGTGCTGGTGATCGGCGCAGGCGGGCTCGGCTCGCCCGCACTGCTGTATCTGGCCGCCGCCGGTGTCGGCACGCTCGGCATCGTCGAATTCGACGAGGTCGACGCCTCCAATCTGCAGCGCCAGATCATCCACGGTGAATCCGATATCGGCCGCCCGAAGGCCGATAGTGCGCGCGATTCCATTCTCGAGATCAACTCCGGCATCGAGGTCCGGCTGCACAAGATCCGCCTGGAGCCCGAGAACGCCGTCGAATTGTTCGCCGAATACGACCTGATCGTCGACGGCACAGATAACTTCGCCACCCGCTACCTGGTCAACGACGCCGCGGTGCTGGCGGGCAAGCCGTATGTCTGGGGCTCCATCTACCGCTTCGAGGGCCAGGTCTCGGTCTTCTGGGAAGACGCACCGGACGGCCGCGGCATCAACTACCGCGACCTCTACCCCGAGGCCCCGCCGCCGGGCATGGTGCCCTCCTGCGCCGAAGGCGGTGTCCTCGGCGTGCTGTGCGCCTCCATCGGTTCGATCATGGTGACCGAGGCGATCAAGCTGATCACCGGCATCGGTGAGCCGCTGCTCGGTCGTCTCATGGTCTACGACGCACTCGATATGAACTACCGGACCATCAAGCTGCGCCGCGATCCGGAACGTCAGCCGATCACCGAACTGATCGACTACGAGGCATTCTGTGGCGTGGTGTCCGAGGAGGGCCAGGCCGCGGCCGCGGGCTCGACCATCACCGCGCGCGAGCTGAAGGAGCTGCTCGACGCGGGCAAGGAAATCGAGCTCATCGACGTGCGCGAGCCGGTCGAATGGGACATCGTGCACATCGAGGGCGCCAAGCTCATCCCGAAGGATCGATTCCTCTCCGGTGAGGCACTGTCGGATCTGCCGCAGAATCGGCCGATCGTTCTGCACTGCAAGACCGGTATCCGCTCGGCGGAGGTGCTCGCGGTCCTGAAGAACGCCGGTTTCTCCGACGCCTCACATGTGCAGGGCGGCATCGTCGCCTGGGCGAATCAGGTCGACAGGTCACTGCCGGTCTACTAGACCGGGTACTCATGCCGAGAGGTTGCTTCGCGGCGTAGCCACCGCGGAGCGAGACGAGCGACCGTTCGCGGCCCGTCTCGCGTCCCGGGTTGTTGAAGCGCGTGCGTCGCAGGTGTGAGTCGTGTTCTTCGGGCATGCGTGCGTGGAACCGTGATCGAGGACCAGTTGCCGCAACTCCTTGTCCAAGGTCTTGATCTTGCGGTCGATCCCTTCGAGCTCCTCGATCAGTTCCAGAGTCAGGCGGCAGCGGAGCTGGGCGGCCCGATCCCGCGGTCTCACCGACGCGATAAGTTCGCGGGCCTGCCGCGACGACAAGTACTTCTTGGCTCCGCCGGGCAGCAGTTCCAGCAGCAGCCGATGGATCCGGTTGATGGCGTCGGTGCGGGCGCGGCCGAGCTCGTCGCGGCGGTCGACCAGCAGCCCCGGCGCGACCAGGTCCGGATCAGCCCGCACCTGGCGCAGATTCGGTGCTCGTAGCGCGGCCAGCGCAACCGAGTGGGCGTCGACGGGCTCGGTTTTGCGGCCGTTGCCAGTGGCGAACACGCGAACTTGCGCCGACAGTTTCGTGGGCACGTCGATCACTATTTCGCCGTCGTGCACCAGCCGGTGCGCCAGGGGCCGGCCAATGCCGTTGCAGCCCTCGATATTTCTCCTTCTGGATGGCCCCGGCGACGCTCGTCTTCGAAGACGTTTGGGACCTCGAGGGGATCTCGATTTCAAGGGCACGACCCCGGACCTGGAGATCGATGACCTGCACCGACTGGTACCCGACGATCTGCCGGCGACGAGAAGATGCAGACGGGTACTTGCGAGCACGGGCCCGTTCGACAGCGACTGTGCCGTCGAGACCCCGACCTGTGGCGCTGCCCGTCGGCTAGTCGTCGGGGGAGGCGCGGCGGTTGCGTTTGGTGACGCCGCGCCGTTTCTTCGCGGCGATGCGACGTTCCTTTGCTCCGCGCGAGGGCTTGGTGGCGCGGCGGACGGGTGGCGGTGCGGCAGCGGCGTCAGCCAGTAACGAGGCCATGCGTTCGCGGGCGGCCGCGCGGTTCTGCGGCTGTGCGCGTTGCTCCGATGCGGCGATCGTGAGTACCCCGTTGACCAGGCGGGTGGCCAGGCGGTCGAGCATCCGGGTGCGCAGCCACTCCGGTACGGAGGGTGAGTTGGCGAGGTCGAACGACAGCTCTACCCGGCTGTCGGTGGTGTTGACGTGCTGCCCTCCGGGACCGGACGACCGTGAGAACCGCTCGCGTAACTCGGACGCGGGTATCACCAGCACCCGAGTCACGGTCAGGTCCTCTGCCATGATCAGATGCCGCTCTTTCCGATCCGCGAGTCGACAAGGTCACGTCGGTCTAGTTGCGACTGAATGGTGACCTTCTCGTTCACGATAGCGACGACCTTGTCGACGTGTAACAAGCAGGCCGTCCGCACATGCCGCTGGGCGCGCGTTGGTCGGCCGTCCAAATCTGTTGGTCGACGCGGCTTCTCAACACGCGCTCATGCCGAGTTGCGTGTGTTCGCCGATTCTCGGCACATCTCCACTCGATCTCACGACCACGAGAATCCGTCTCCAGGGCCCGGCTCGCCATATCCCGTCCACACAGTCCGATATGTGCGCCGTCACCCATAGACCGGAACCAGAGTGTGACAAGTCCAGCCGAGGCCGGAAATCTGCTGGTAGAGCTGTAACTTCCCGTCTAAACGATCAATACCCCTGGGCCATCGAGGTCGTGGCGTAATCCCCCGGCATAGTCCGGGTCGACGGAAAGTGGGACGACATGCTGACCGAGTTGGTCGTGTTAGCCATTGTCGCGACGTTGCTGACGAGCGCGGCCATCGCCATGAATTGGGATCCACACAAGACCCGACGCGATCGACACGGGCGCACACCGGATTCGAGTAACCGTTCAACCGGCGGAGTTGCCAGGCCCCGCGATGGCGTCTGGCCCCGAAAGGACAGACGTTGAACCTTTTGGCCGACCATCACCGTGTGGACTACAGACCTCAAGGCGAAGGACTCCGTCGGCACGGGCTGGCTCTGGACCCAAGATTCCTCGACCAAGTCGACACCGAACCTGCCCGATCAAAGGTTGCGGCGCATCGAAGCGCCTCCAACGGATGGATGTTTTCGATTCGCCGGTCAGCCGACCGACGGCCCTCCGGATACTGCAGCGGAGACCAGACGTCCTGCAACGGTTTCGGGATGTCTTCCCATTCATCGAACTGAGCCAATAGCCTCGAAAACGGCTGCGGTGGTTGGGAATTCGGCTCATACTGTGGTTGGCCGGGGCTTCACATCCAACCGCCGCGGGCTGCAGTGTTATCCGGCCGGGCTCGCTCCATCGAGAGGGGCGCAAGTGACTGAAGTCTACGCGGAAGACCAGGAAATTTTCGTGCCGTTTTCGGGGGAGAACGGGGAAAAGCCCCCCGAGCAGGACGTAACCTCCTCGGGCAGGCTGTACAACAATTACCCCTACCCCGTCTCGATCGTGCTGCATTGGGACAGCCGACACATAGATCTGCATGTGCTGCCCCCGGGCGGCACCAGTCGCGAGATGTCGTCCAGTTGGAACCTGAACATGAAGATCATAAGCAGCGACGACAAGCTGATCGAGTGGGCAAACGGCGGCATCAGGTACTGGTACCGGATAATCGCGAGAGTGCAAGCGGGCCGCACGATCAACGTCAGCGACCTCTTTTCATCGGCGATCAGCGGGGACGGTGCCGAACAGGCTGGTGATGCCCGCAAGGCCGTAGGTGAGGGTTTGAACTAGCGGCGTAGGTTGTCGGGCTTGCGGTGCCGGGATCTGGCCCATCAGCTCGAGCGGGCTGGCTCCCGGCTTCACCGAGGTGGAACTCATGTGACGTCCGCGTATCGGTCGTTCGGGAACGAAGCGTTCGCCAATCGACAGCGCAATGACCTGTTCCACTTCTGTTCCGCTGTCGGTGGTCCCACGGCTGGTACCGCAGTGGCCCCACAACGGTGGCAAACGACATTACGAGCGACGGCGTTCGCGGCGTGTCTCGCGTCCGAGTCGTCGAAGTGTGTGCGCCGCAGGTGTGAGTTGTGTTCTTCGGGCATGCGCGCATCAGGTGCCGACCCCCCACCATCAGCGACCACCACGGAGCGAGTCTTACGAGCGACCGTTCGCGGCCCGTCTCGCGTCCGAGTCGTCGAAGTGTGTGCGCCGCAGGTGTGAGTTGTGTTCTTCGGGCATGCGCACATCAGGTGCCGACCCCCCACCATCAGCGACCACCACGGAGCGAGTCTTACGAGCGACCGTTCGCGGCCCGTCTCGCGTCCGAGTCGTCGAAGTG
>NZ_JBFANH010000082.1:0-5173 GCF_040674755.1 Nocardia sp. NPDC049737
GACGAAGCCGGCTCGTCAGGCGGTTCGGTCCGGCGGCCGGCAGCTTCGCACCGAGTTCGTTGAAGCGCTTGGGTCCGAGGAGCAACTCCCGAATGCGACAGCACCTTTCGGCAAGGTTCCCGCCGACCGCGAGCCAGGAAGCTGACCTCGCTCCCCGCGGCGGCGAGTTGAGCGGCGCGGTATCCGCACGGCGTCGCCGTGATCGGCGGTGCAGGTCAAAGGGTGCGTCGTGCCGGGCAGGCCCGCAACGATCAAAGTCGGACTGCACGCCGCTCTACTTGTGTGCGACATGCTGGGGCCCTCGGTGTTGCCCGATTCATCGCCTCACTGACAGTAGCCCAAGCGCACTGGATGTGCTCGCAGCACATCGCGCAGGGCTGGGAAGGCCTTGTTGACCGACACTGGCCGTTTGTAGGTTGGCATCTCATCCCGAAGCGCGACCGAGGAGTTCGACGTTGACCACTGAGCGGGTGGCCCGCCGGGCGAAAGTCAGCCGGGTCACGGGCTACCGCCGCTTCTGGGACCACCACGCTCTGGTGACCGCGAAGATGGCGCGCGAAGGCCGCCGCATTATCGCGCGTGTCACGGAGTCCATGGCCAGTGCCCAGCTCCCCACCGAGCAGATCGTCGAGGCGTTCGCCAGTGCGATCCGCATCGCACGAACCGTCCTCTCCCGCACTCTGCTGGAGTCTGGCGAGTTGATCGCCGCAGGTCTGGCCGACGACGCGGCACTGCTGCGGCTGGGCAGCACGCTGGTCGCCGACGGTGTGCAAGGCGAAGGCCGACTGCACCGCGCGCCACAGATCCCGACCGGGCCGCGAGAGCGTAGTACGCCTGCTCGCCGCATGCGTGCGTACTCCTCCCCGCGCTACGCCATCGACCTGAACACCGACGAATCGACCAGCGACTGCCTGCGCCGCGCCCTGGCTCCGATGATCACCGGCCTACCCACCCGACCCACCGTGACCGCATGCGATGTGCGGACAATCCAGGACTCGACAGAAAGGACACACTGATGATGTCAGCATGCGACGAGTTGTTGCTCAATCCGGTGAAGTACGCCCCGGAGCATTTCGATCCAGAGACGCGGCGGCTGCTGCGCGCGACGATCGACTGGTTCGAACACCGCGGCAAGCAGCGGCTGACCCAGGATTATCACGACAAGGTCTTCTTTGCCGATTTTCTGGAGTTCGTCGACAAGGAGAGCCTGTTCGCGACGTTCCTGACCCCCGCGCGGGACGGCGCCGGCGATCCGGACAAGCGGTGGGACACCGCGCGGGTAGCGGCCCTCTCGGAGATCCTGGGCTTCTACGGTTTCAACTACTGGTATCCGTGGCAGGTCACCGTGCTCGGGTTGGGCCCGGTGTGGCAGAGCGGCAACGACGCGGCCCGCGCCCGGGCGGCGCGCGCCCTTGCCGATGGCGGTGTCGCCGCGTTCGGCCTCTCCGAGAAGGAACATGGCGCCGACATCTACTCCACAGACATGGTCTTGACCCCCGACGGTGCCGGGGGGTACCGCGCAAGCGGGTCGAAGTACTACATCGGCAACGGTAACTGCGCCAGCATCGTGTCGGTGTTCGGGCGCCTGGCCGGAATCGAGGGCCCCGATCAATACGTGTTCTTCTACGCCGACTCCGGGCACCCGAACTTCCACGTGGACAAGAACATCGTCTCGGCGCAGATGTTCGTCGCCGAGTTCACCCTGCACGACTACCCGGTCACCGCGCAGGACATCCTGCACACCGGCCAGGATGCGTTCAACGCGGCGCTGAACACCGTTAACATCGGCAAGTTCAACCTGTGCTTCGGCGGTATCGGCACGGCGACCCACGCGCTGTACGAGACGATCACCCACGCGCACAACCGGATTCTGTACGGGCACCCCGTCACCGACTTCCCGCACGTACGCCGCCAGTTCATCGACGCCTACGCCCGACTCATCGGGATGCGGCTGTTCGCCGACCGCGCGGTGGACTACTTCCGCACCGCGAACCCCGACGATCGCCGGTACCTGCTGTTCAACCCGATCACCAAGATGAAGGTGACCAGCGAGGCGCAGAAGGTGGTCGCGCTGCTATCAGAGATCGTGGCCGCCAAGGGTTTCGAGAAGGACCAGTATCTGCTGCTCGCGAAGATAGACGTTGACGGGCTGCCCAAGCTCGAGGGAACCGTCGCGGTGAACCTGGCGCTGATCGCGAAGTTCATGCCCGCCTACCTGTTCGACCCACAGCCCTACCCGCCAGTGCCCACCCGGCTCGATGCCGCCGACGACGAGTTCCTGTTTCGCCAGGGACCCGCTCGCGGACTGGCGACGGTCCGGTTCCACGACTGGCGCGCGGTATACGCCGCATCGGCCGCTATCCCGAACGTGGCCCGCTTCACTGCACAGGCCGAACACCTGGTCACTTTGCTCAGCGAGGCCGCCCCGAATGCCGCCCAGGAGGGCGATCTCGACTTCGGGCTCGCCCTGACCGAACTGTTCACGCTGGTCGTGTACGGGCAGCTGATCCTGGAACAAGCCGAGATCGTCGGCGTCGACGCCGACCTGGTGGACCAGATTTTCGACGTACTGGTCCGCGACTTCAACGCTGCGGCAGTCGGATTGCACGACAAACCCTCCACAACCGAGGCCCAGCAGCAGCTCATTCTGGCAGCAATCGGCAGACCCGTCGTTGACGCGGAGCGGTTCGACCTCATCTGGCAGCGTGTCGCCGCGCTGTCCGGCGCCTACGAGATGAACCAAGGACCCCACCATGGCTGAGCCCGCGTCTCGCGGCGACGCGCACCCAGCCGAAGGTTATGGCAGACGTCCGAGGAATGACCGGAACCGTGCGAACCAATTGGTACTTTTGCGGCCGGGCTGCAGCGGTACGGATTGATACTCATTTGCAGCAAACCCGCATGTCCTCCGAACCGTTCCGAGTTCGGGGTCGATTTGGGTTACTTGCGCCGAAATCTGCTGGGGCGAAACGAGATTCGATCACCATCACCGAATTAGGAAGAGTCATGGATTTGCAGTCCCGGCCCACTGATCTAGTGTCATGTCAGTTCAGCGGCCTTGATATGTCGAGAGGGAAGGTGGGATACCCCGCCCGCAGCGCCGCGAACCGCGTGACCGGAGGAGTTGATGGTGGATGACGGCAGGGCGGCCGATGCCCACACAGGACGACGTGCTCGGGTACTTCAACACGCTGTCGAACTGGGGACGGTGGGGTAACGACGACGAGCTCGGCACGCTCAACCACATCACCGACGACGTCCGGCTAGCGGCGGTTCGGGCCGTGCGCCACGGCAGGAGCGTGTCGTGCGCATGGGAGGTTGCCGTGCCGGAGGAGATGGAGCGGTCTACCACGACGTGCCCGTGCGCCGCCGACATGCCAGGTGCCGAGAACATGCCGCTGCCCGGATTCCGCAACGACCGGCACTGGGGCTATTCGAACGAACGGCTCGGAATCCTGTTCCACGGCAACACCATTACCCACGTCGACTCGCCGTGCCACATCTTCTGGGACGGCACGATGTACAACGGGCGGTCGCACTCGTTGGTCGACGCCGTAACGGGATCGGCGTGGGCGGCCGTCACGGCGGCGGCGAACGGGATCGTCACGCGTGGTGTCCTGCTGGACATTGCGAAGGTCCGCGATGTGCCGTGGTTGGAACCGGGGCAGGGAGTGTTTCCCGAAGATCTCGAGGAGGCCGAGCGTCTCCAAGGGGTGCGGGTACGAGCCGGCGATGCGGTACTGCTGCGGACCGGCTATGGCCGCGTCCGGCACGAGGCCGGTGCGACCCGCGGTTTCACGCAGGCCGGGTGGCACGCGTCCTGTCTGCCGTGGCTGCATGAACGGGAGGTCGCGCTGATCGGCGCTGACACCCCCCAGGACGTTCAGCCGTCAGGGTATGACGACATGGCGATGCCGGTTCACACCGTGGGTCTCGTCGCGATGGGTCTGTGGCTGCTCGACAACTGCGACCTGGAGGCGTGTGCGACGACGGCCGCCGAGCTCGGCCAGTGGGACTTCCACCTCGCAGTCGCGCCGATCCGCTTCGCCGGTACGTCCGGCAGCCCGGTCAACCCGATCGCCACATTCTGACGGCGGCATCGATGCGCCGACGTGATCGGCGACTTCTTCGGACTCGGTACCCCGCCACGCAGCGATCGGTCTGTGGACTCGCGGAGCCAACAGGCGCGATCAGCGGTGGTGCGCTATCGGCCGATTCGATGATCACTGTCGGTGACTGCCTGCTGGAACTTTTGCTGGTGCTGCACGAACGTGGGCTGTCTTGTCGGAGGATCGCCGCGTACCTCAATGAGAACGGATCGCCACTGCCACTGGTGCGCTCGCGCGCTGGCATAGGGAGTCGGTGTGGAGTCTGCTGCACCCGATAGTGCGCATCGCGACGCGCGGCGCCGGGCTACACCGGCGGCAGACCGGCCTTCGTGCTCGGTGCCGGGGGCGTCGGTCAGGTAGGAGCCACCGCGCTTCAATCCCTGATCGAACTGGCCTGTCCTCGACCACGGGCCTGGCCCTGCACCGAATCACCGTTGCGATGCTTGCCTGGATCGCCGTCGATGACCCGACCGAACAGCGTCGACGCGCTCCAGGACCTCGCGGGCCTGATGGGCGGTCCACGACCGCGAGAGTCCCTACACGGGCGGCGCAGTAGGGCCGTGTAGCGCGTCGAGCGGTCCGAGATCGGTTCTCGTGAGCCATCGTTCGGTCGATGTCCGATAGCGCTCGCGTGGTCCGATCACATCGGAGGAGAGGTGGCCGGATTATGTAATCCGGCCACCCGATGACCTGGGTGCGGAGGTGAAACTCCTCCGCAGGGACACCTCGTATCGGCTTGGACCGGTCCCAGGAGTTGCCCGGCAAGAGTGCGGTCCATCGGTCCCGAATGTCACGGTAGGTGCATGACGTCCGTAGTCGTATGGGCCGGTGTAGATTCGCGCAGAACAGTTTCGATCTACATCGCGACTGACAGTCGGGTGACGTGGGCTCCCGGCACGTCGAGATGGGACCAAGGGCGTAAGACATTCGCGTGCACCAAAGAGCCCTTCATGGACCGTGCGCTATTCGCGTGGCTGCGCTGGGGAACTCTCGCATCTGCGATCGGCGTGGGTTTGTCGAACACGCGGTAGCCGAATCGAGGTCATTGGCGCGGTCAGCTACAG
>NZ_JBFANH010000083.1:0-5153 GCF_040674755.1 Nocardia sp. NPDC049737
GCGGCGATCTCCAGACGCCGGGTCGCGTCCGAGTGCCCGCCGCCGTCGAGCGCCGACGCCATCAGCTCGTGACAGGTGTACGTGGCAACCTGGTCAGGACCGGCGTGGCAGGACGAAACGCTCATCGACATGGGAAACACCTGCGGTGGAAGGAATTTGAGATAGGGCAAGATCAAGCCGTGCGCGGCCAGGCCGGCTATCGACGGCTAGTGGCCAGCGGTCATTGCTTCGATGCCACCGGTAGCCGGTTTGCGGCCGTGGCGCATGAACACCGCGATCAGCAAGGCGATGAAGCTGAAGCCGCTCATCACCAAGAATCCCAACGAGTAGCCGCGATCGGCGAAGACCTGGGGAATGACTTGGGTGAACTTATTGCCCATAACGTTGATCTGCGCCTTGACGGGACTGTTGTTCAACAATGCTGTGACGATCGCGAGGCCAATAGATGTACCCATGCTGAACGTGACGCCGAGCATACCGGAGCTGATGGCGTGTTGCTCTGGCGGAACGGCCTCGGTGACGAGAATGGGAACCGATGAATAGAGGAAGCCGAATCCGATTCCGAACACCGCTGCCAGGATGGCGTAGGTGGTCCAACTGTAAGGCAGTAACGCATATCCGATGCCAGTCCCGGTCATGATCGCGAGAGCCATGATCGCGACGATCCGGCCGCCGACTCGGGTCGTCAGGTATCCACCGAGGGGACCGAAGATCATACCGACCAACCCGGCGACAATGCCGATGTGCAGGGCGTACTGCATCAGGGTGAACCCGTCGCCATAGGTGTACCCGGGATCGAAGTGAAGTTGGACAGCGGAAAGAGGCAAATTGACGCCCACCATTTCATGCGCCTTGTCGACCACGCCCTGGCTGACTATGCCGTGCAGCTGGTCCTGGCTCGGAGTCTGCGTCATGTACCCCAGCGCGTAGGACTGCACCGCGAGGATCCCGACACCGAGCAGCCCCATCAGCAATACCAGGCTGACCTTGGGTTGACTGAGCAGTTTGACGTCCACCAGCGGCCTGCTGATCCGGGCTTCGACGACGTAGAAGGCTACCAGCAGTGCCAGACCGGCTATCAGCCATGCGAACGTGGTGGGACGACCCCAACCCCAGTCCTGTCCCTTGTCCAGATAGATCAGCGTCAGCGCCACACCAACCGAAAGCAGTACCGCGCCAACGGGATCGATACGGTCCTTCACCCGCCGCGTGGACTCCGGCACCACGATCATGACGATCGGCACCATGATCAGCGTGAAAACGCCGAGAACCCAGAACATCATGCGCCAGTCGTAATGGTCGACCAGATACCCTGCAACGATTGGCGCCAGCACCCCGGAGAATCCCATTCCGGTGGCCGTCACGCCGAGCCCGATGGGAACCCATTTACGCGGCAGCAGATCTCGGACCAACGCCCACGAAATGGCCTGCGTGGCGATTGCGAACGCCTGCAACCCACGCCCGATCAGAAACCAAGTCCAGCTATGGGTCAGCGCATCGATCAAGCATCCGACGATGAAGAACAAGCCGCAAAGAATGAAAATCCGCTTCTTACCCCAGATATCGGCCATTTTCGCGAGCAACGGGGTTGCCGACGCGCCGACCAGGCCGAGGATGATGATGGTCCAATTGATGTTTGCGCCGACATTCGGAAAAGACGATGTCATCTTCTGTAGCGCCACGGATACCATGAAGTATTGCAGCGGGACCACTTCAGTAAACAGCACGATCGCAGCTAGCACAGCAATTATCCGTGCCGTCGACGCACCGGCCAGTTGTCCGGAATCGGCGGTTTTCTCGGTGTCGTCCGGCGTCGGATCGGTCACGGTGGACATGGGTGCTCCTAGAGAACAAGCAACGTTGATCGGATAAATCTCATAGTGTTGGCCGACCCGAAAGCGGTCTTTTCTTTAACTGGGCTTTCCCGGGGCGGCATCGAGCCTGGTTTCAAACGCGCAAGGTTATGCGTACCGATGGAGACGGCCGCACGAGACGAGAGGTTCGGGGTGCTCGTCCGTTTTTCGATCGCCTTGATCGGCGAGCGCGGACCGAGCCATATCGAGTTGTCGCTGCTCGCGCGCATGTTTCTGAGCCGGCCCGGCACATGCACCACAGAGCAGTTGATATCGACCGCAACTAGCCGATCGGCTATCTCGATAGAGGCTAGCCCATCAGCTAGTCGAGACGCAAGGGTCTACTAGCCGATCGGCTATAGTCGAGGTGTGAATCCCGCCGATAGCACAATCACCGCAGCACGCGGCAAATACAGTGCCGCGCAGAACCGCACCATTAAGGCTGCACACGAACTGTTCGGCAGTCACGGCGTCAGCGGCACGTCGTTGAAAATGATCGCCAATGCACTCGGCGTCACCAAAGCGGCTGTGTACCACCAGTTCAAGAGCAAGGACGACATTGTCCTCGCGGTGGTCGAAACCGAATTGGCGGGATTGGCGGACGCGATCGTTGCCGCGGAGGCCGAGGACAACAGTCTGCGAGCGCGCGAAATACTTCTCAGCCGGGTGATCGATCTCGCCGTCGAGCGTCGACGGCTGGTCGGCGTACTACAGAACGATCCGATAATGATCCGATTCTTGGCTGAACACGAGCCGTTCCAGCTGTTGATCGAGCGCCTCTATACCGTGCTGGCCGGCGAGCACGCGGGAGCAGACATGCGAGTGCCGGCCGCGATGCTCTCGGCCGCCATCGCTGGGGCCGCAGTCCATCCCCTCGTGGTGGAACTCGACGATGACACGCTGCGAAAACATCTCCTGCATCTGACACGACGGATTCTCCAGCTACCGGAATGAGCAGGGCAAGCGCGAGAGTGCACCATTACGACATGGCCGATCTGGCGGACCGCCCCGAAGGACAGTGTCGGTCATAGCCGTCACCTTCCGGCCAGCCGGAGGACAGCGGTGCTCATACCGCCGTCCACCAGCAGGTCGACGCCATTGACGAAGCTCGCTTCATCCGACAGTAGGAAGGCCACCGCGGCCGCCACTTCTTCGGCACGCCCTTCCCGACCTAGCGGCGTGCGCTCAACCATTGTGGCCATTAGCGGATTGCTGGCCGCCTCGAGGCGTCCTTGCGGTGTATCGATGATTCCCGGCGACACCGAGCAGATTCGGGCGCCCAATGGACCGAGCCGCACCGCCTCCTGCTGCACGAAGCGTCGTACGCCATGTTTGGCCCACACATAGGCCATCCCGGTGAATTCGACGTCCGCCCCCAGCTCGCCGTGGATCCTGTCGAGTAGCCGCACATCCAGCGGCGCATCAAGGATCGCGTCGACGGCGGGATTTCGCTCGGCTACGCCGATTGTCGGCGCTATCGACGCGAAACACACTATCGCGGTACCCGCTGTGACGAGCGGCCGAAGCACCTCCACCAGCATCGCGGTTCCGACCAGATCGACGGTGAATACACGACGCCAGTCAGCCATCGTTGGCGAGATACCCGCCGCATGAGCAACCGCCCGAAGCGTGCCCAGTTCGTTGACGCGGTCGGCAAGACGGGGCAATCCAGCATCATCGGTAATGTCGAGCACGAATGGCTCGACGGTTCCGCGCACCGTCGCCGACAGCTCCTCGGCCGCCGTGCCCACAGTCTGCTCGTCCCGGTCGACAAGCAACAAGACGTCGACCGTATCGACCAGACGCTGGGCACATGCCAGCCCCATCCCCCGGCCAGCACCGGTCACAATCCCAACACTCGTCATATCTTCTACCTTCATCTTTCGTGTTGGCGTAGAACGTGCCTGGATACAGATGCGGCTCGACGGTGACGCCCTGCCTGCACCAATCGCTGCGCATAGCTGAGCCCTTGCCGCCCAACGCCATACCGGAGTGTCGACAAACGCGCGTCGAGAATCCCGGCGGCTCCGGCCCGGCGGTGCGGAAGGTAAGAGCTCAGCCGGATATCGGGCGCGCCGACCGGGCCGACGGCGAGTTCTCGAACCGTCACACCGCGGTTATCGGGCTCGCCGAAGATCTCGGCGAGTGCCACCTTCACCCGATTCTGCGTCGGGCAAGTCGGTGACATCGACGTCCGGCATCATCGCAACAACACCGGCGATCTCCGGGTCGAAGACAATATGTCATCGGTTCCTCTCTGCCAGTTCGGCAGATTTGCGGTTCATATCGGACCGGTCGGCGTGTCGTGGCCGAGGACCGCCGCCATGGGTTCCGCGCACTACCGGACCGCGAGGCCGACGTAATAGCTGCCGAGCAGGCTTGCGGCGATCAGCAAGACCCACAGATCCGTGAGGCGGCACAACAATGCTGGAGCGCGCCGCACCTCCATGAATTCCCGAAAGATGATGCGTACCTTGATGAGCGCCATGACGATCGCAGCAGAGGTGATCACAGTGCTCGGCCTGAGCGCCGCGCCGTGATTGCCGGAGTCGACCAACAGCGCCCAACCGGTTGCTATCGGCGATCACGGAAAACGGTTTGCCCAACTGCTGGCCCAACTCGAGCAACGTCAGGTGCGATACATCGCTGTAGGTCCACAGGCCGACCCACTGTGTTCTGACGTTCGCGGTCTCGGACAGCTCTGCGGCGTCGGCGCGACTCTGCATCGACCACTCCTAAGGCTGACTCAAATCAATCATGAACGAATGCGAGTCGTCAGATACTCACATTGGATGTCGTTAGCTAAATGCTATATCTGCAGGCTATATACCAGCAGATATGCTGCCACGACAAGGACGTTAACACATCCGATCGTTGTGTGGAATAGCCTCACTGACTTCAATCAGTCATGGTGCCGTACCGCGACGCGCGCCAGACGGGCAGGGCACTCATCCACTCCGCCCTACCCGAGCACACGGGCGCGAACACGCCCTATATGACCCGCGGCAGCGCTAGGCCCACTTCGTACTGGAAACAACTTCGCCATATAAAACCGAGCAGTACTATTTCTATCGCCGACAGCGCTCAATCTGTGACCGAGTCAGGTCAGTTATCTGCGCCTCCGTGTCCGCCCGGCCGGGATGAGGCAGAACCGCGCGATGATATGGTCCACGACTTCCGGCGTAGCGCCGTGTCGGCCATGACATAACCAACTCGAGTCAGGTTGCTCACCGGGAAGGGAAACGATGCCCGCCAAGGGAAAGGTCTCTTCCCGCGAAGCCAAGGGGCAGCAGACACGTG
>NZ_JBFANH010000084.1:0-5131 GCF_040674755.1 Nocardia sp. NPDC049737
TCGTGTGCGTCGTACACACTCCCGAGGTCTTCACGATGAGCGTTCGCGAGTCTGCGCTGTCGGTGGCGTCCGGGGAATCAGAGTCGGAGTCGCCGGTCAGGCTCCACTGTTCGTCCGCAACCTTCATCGCGTTGACCATGGGCGCGGTCACCTTGGCGGAGGCCCGCCGCGTCGGTGCGGCCCGCGTGCTGGGCAAGGGGACAGGTCTTCCGAAGTTGTTCACGGCATTCGCGGCCACCACCCGGGAGTTCACAGCGGCTCTGTGAGTGGATGAGCTTCAATGCTCATCCGCGACACACGCCGCGTCGGCGTCCCTCAGCTGCTCATCAGCTGCGCGACCCGTTCCTGCACGGGGTCGCTCAACCAGGTGCGTGCCTGGCGGCTGAGCTCGTCGGCCAGTACCTCCGCATCGCCGGACTCGATGCCATCGAGTACCTGGCGAACGACATCTGCGGGATCGGACTTCGGCGAATCCGAGAACTTGCCCATGTCGGTGTCGACGAGTCCCATGTAGACGCCCACCACCTGGACCCCGCGTGGGGCGAGTTCGGTGCGCATCGAGTCCGTGGCGCTCCACATCGCCGCCTTCGATACGCCATAGCTCGCGCCGATGGGAAGCCATGCGAGAACCGACGAGACGTTGACGATGGCGCCGGAACGCTCGGCGATTCGATCGGCGAATGCGGAAGCCAGCGCAAGTGGACCGAACAGGTTCGTCTCGAGCTCCGCGCGAAGCATGGCCGTGGACCGGTCGAGCACCGAGGCCCCGCGGGCGATACCGGCGTTGTTGATCAGAACGCTGACATCGGTTGCGGTCGCGGCCGCTTCGGCGATCGACATCGCATTCGTGACATCGAGCTGCAGCGGAACGATGCGTGGGTCCGCCACGTGGATTGTCTGTGGGTCGCGGGCGGCGGCGTAGACCCTCGCCACACCACGGCCGAGTAGTTGCTCGACGTACTCGCGGCCCATGCCGCGGTTGGCTCCGGTGACGAGCACCGTTTGATCGGCGAGCGAAGTCATGCTGTCCTCCTGGATTAAGTAAACCGTTCGGTGTACTTTAGTGAAGCTACCCGGATGGCGCGCCTTTCGCAATGGGCGTCCATGTCGCCGCTCGACTTACGTAAACGTCGCTAGACATTGAAGTACCTGCCATCTGCGGCGTTGCTAAATCAGATACTAAAGACTATCGTTTTTTAAAGTGACAATCAGCTGCAGTGCTGTCGTCGTTCGTCATCCCAGCCCCTAATCAGGAGGATCACCGCATGTCTGTTGCTTTCAAACCGGTACGGATCGGACCTTGGGACCTGCCGCAGTCTTTCGTTATGGCGCCACTGACTCGTAGCCGCGCGGGGGAAGGCAACGTGCCCACGGCGATGAACGCCGAGTACTACACCCAACGAGCCGAAGCCGGGCTCATCGTCACGGAGGGCACTGCACCCAGTGCCGTCGGCCAGGGCTACCCCACTGTGCCCGGGCTCTACACCGACGAACAGGTCGCCGGATGGCGCCTCGTCGCCGATGGCGTTCACGGCGCCGGCGGCACGATCGTGGCTCAGTTGATGCACGTCGGGCGGGTCGCTCATGCCAGCAACAAGGGCGGTGTCGACACGATCTCGCCCAGCGCTGTCCAAGCTCCAGGCCAGATATTCACGCTGACCGGCATGGTCGATCACGATGTGCCCCGGGCCATCGAGACCGGTGAAATCGCCGGAATCATCGCCGAGTTCGTCGAGGCCGCCCGCAACGCGATCCGTGCCGGTCTCGACGGCGTCGAGATCCACGGTGCGAACGGCTATCTGCTGCACCAGTTCCTCGATCCGACGGTCAACCTCCGCGACGACGAATTCGGCGGCACGCCGGCGAATCGGGCTCGGTTCGTCATCGACGTGGTCAGGGCAGTCGCCGAGGCGATCGGCGCTGACCGTGTCGGCCTGCGGCTCTCGCCCGGCCATCAGTTGAACGGCATCGGCGAGGTGCCTGGTGCCGACCTCGACCAGACCTATCAGACGGTCGTAGATGGGATCGCGCCGTTAGGTCCGGCGTACCTGAGCATTTTGGCCAGTCCGTTCGAGTCTCTCGAACCGCTCGTCCGCGACCTCCGCACGCGATTCGGCGGCTCGGTGCTGCTGAACCTCGGTGCCACACCGGTGGCGACGTCGCTGGAGACGGTCGAGGAGCTGCTGGACAAGGGCGTGGCTGACGCCGTTGTCGTCGGGCGTGCCTTCCTCGCCAATCCCGATCTCGTAGAGCGTTGGCGCACTGGCGCGGAGCTGAACGCGGTGGACTTCACCACCCTGTACGGCGGCGACTCGCGCGGGTACACCGACTATCCGAGTCTCGCGGAGATCGCCTGAGCCGCAAGATTTTTCATCCCGCAGCTGGTAGTCGCGCAACCGATCCCGCACCACACCCGAGGAGAACGATATGAGTACCTACACACCTGTCAACACCGCCGAGAACCTGCATGTCGATGCCGCGTCGGGTCGTTTCACCTACCGCCGCATGGGCCCGCGCGGCGGAGTTCCGCTCGTGCTCGGGCACCGCTTCCGTGCCACCGTCGACTGGTGGGATCCGGAGTTCCTCGACATCCTCGCCGCCGAGCGCGACGTCATCCTGTTCGACAACATCGGTATCGGATACACCGGCGGTGAAGCTCTCACCACCGTCGAGGGATTCACCGCGGGCACGATCGAATTCATCGAAGCGCTGGGGCTGACCGAGGTCGACCTTCTCGGGTGGTCCTTCGGTGGTGTCGTCGCGCAGGCGGTCACGCTCACCCGACCCGATCTCGTCCGCAAGTTGATCGTTGCGGGCAGTGGATCGGGCCTCGCCCCCAACATGCCGACCATGAGCGAGCGGGTCCTCGGAATCATGGCCAAGCCGGATGCCGACCTCGATGACATGTTGTACCTGTTCTATCCCGAAACCGAAGGGGCTCGGAAGCTGGGGCTCGAACACTTCGACAAGGTCTCGGACGTGATGCCGGCCGACGCCCCGGTAGTCGGCGAGGCGGCCGCGATGGGTCAGCTCCAAGCAATCGTCGCGGCGTTGGCGACTCCGTGGGAGCAGGTTGTCGCGGGGCTCGCGACCATCCGGCAACCTGTGCTCTACGCCAACGGTATGCACGACGTCATGATCCACGCCTTCGCGTCGTACTCCGCGGTTGAACACCTGCCGTCGGCCAAGTTGGTGCTGTACAGCGACGCCGGCCACGCATTCCTGTTCCAGCACCTCGAGGAGTTCACGGCAGAAGTCAAATCTTTCCTCGCGGACTGAGCTGCTATTCGGCGCTGTCTGTGAGTCGATCTGCGTGAACAACGTTTTCGTCAGCGTTCACGACATTCGACGAAACTCCCGATTCGTTTTCAGTCGGGAGCGGCGGCCAGGCTTCTTTGGGCATGGTGCGAACGTTCGATCGGCTGCCAGCAGCCATGACACATAAAAATGAAGTATTTACTATACTATGGTTATGCAACCTCGCACGTACGGCCAGAACTGCGGTCTTGCTCGTGCGCTCGACATCCTGGGTGATCGATGGACTCTTCTGATCCTGCGTGACCTGGGTATGGGGCCACGGAGATACAGGGACCTGGCCGAGGGACTGCCGGGCATCGGTACCAACCTGCTGGCCAGTCGTCTCAAAAGCCTCGAAGGGGCGGGCTTGATCGAGCGCACGGTGCTCGGGCCGCCGGCGCCGGTCGCGGCTTACGCCCTCACCAGCGTCGGCGAAGAGTTGCGGCCGGCGCTCGGTCAGCTCGCGGCATGGGGGTTCAGGCATGGTGCACCATTCGACGCCGCGGATATGACGCGCGCGGAATGGGTGGTCCAGGGGATATTGGCGCGTGCCGAGCCTGATGCCGTCGATCGGTTCGGCGGCGTCGTGCAGTTCAACGTCGGCGACGAGTCCGCGTGGATAGGGCCCTCGGCGGATGGAGTCATTTTGCGACCGGGAACGGCGCCGACGTTGCCCAAAGTCTGTCTGAATACCGATGTCTCGACACTTATCGCGCTGATGAACGATGAGATCAATGCAGCCGATGCCATAGAATCCGGCGCGATCACGGTCGAGGGCGACGACGAGCTGCAATCCTTTCTTCACGCCTACAGCCTGACGGGCTCCCGCTAGCTCGGCAGGAAATCGCGCAACGCGTCGATGGTCTGCTCGGGGGCTTCCTCCGGGAGGAAATGCCCGCAGTCCAAAGCGTGGCCGCGGAGGTCGTCGGCGTATCGACGCCATACCTCGAGCACGTCATAGTGAGTTCCGACAAAGCCGTGTGCGCCCCACAGGACCAGCAGTGCGCAGGTGATGCGACGGCTTGCCGCGGCGTCGACTTCGTCGTGTTCGAGATCGACGGAGGCCGCAGCGCGGTAGTCCTCGCAGCTCGCCCGGATCGCCTCGGGATCGCTGAAGCAGCGCACGTACTCCGATATCGCCTCTTCGTCGAATACCGCGCCCGGGCCGGACCATTGGTCGAGCTTTCGGCGCACGAAATACTCGGGCGCGCCGCCGATGAGAACTTCGGGCAGATCGGGTTCCTCGGCGAGGAAGAACCAGTGGTCGTAGACGGTTGCCAAGGCGCGGTCCACGTTCGCGAAAACATGTCGGGTGGGGGCGATGTCGAGAACCGCGGCTCTATCGACGTGTTCGGGGTGGTCGAGGCAGAGTCGATGGGCGACTCGGGCGCCGCGGTCGTGACCGACGATCGCGAAACGGTTGTGCCCCAAAGCTGTCATCAATCCGACCTGGTCCGCGGCCATAGCGCGTTTGCCGTACGACGAATGATCGGTTTCCGAGGCAGGCTTGCCGGAGTCGCCGTACCCACGTAGGTCGGATACGACGACGGTGTGCGACTGCGCCAACGCTGCTGCCACCTCACGCCACATCACATGGGTCTGGGGGTAGCCGTGCAGCAGCAGTACAGGTGGCCCCTCACCGCCTACACGTGCGTGAATGCGGACACCCTCGACATCGATGTCGTGGGTGGTGAATTCGGTGAACATACGGGCGATCTCCTACTTCGGCGCGCGCCGGTCTCAGGAAGCCAGGAATTCGAGTGCCTCTGCGACGAACCTGTCGTGGTATTGGAAGATGCCGCCGTGTCCGGCGTCGAGGTAGATGCGGAGCGTC
>NZ_JBFANH010000085.1:0-4905 GCF_040674755.1 Nocardia sp. NPDC049737
TTGGTGTCGACGGTGACTGGTGTGCGTGTTGTCGATGAGATGTGTGATGTGTCGTATTGGGTGGGTCAGGTTCGTGAGGCGGTGCGCTTCGCTGACGCTGTTCGAACGGCCGTGGACTTGGGCGTAGTGCGGTTCGCGGAGGTCGGACCGGATGCCGTGCTGTTTCCGATGGTCAACCAGATCCTCGATGGCGCAGAGACAACGGCATTGACGAGTGCGGCTGCAACCGTGGTGGCGTTGGCTCGTCGGGATCGGGCTGATGCCTCGGTGCTGTTGGGTGGGGTGGCCGGGTTGTTCGTCTCGGGTGCCGATGTGGAGTGGGCCGGTATGTATGCCGGTACGGGAGCGGAGCGAATTGCTTTGCCCACCTATGCTTTCCAGCGTCGAAGGTATTGGATGATCGAAGCGGCCGCTGCTGTCGGTGGTGGGGCTCGGGCGATGGGTTTTGTGGCTACCGAGCATCCTTTGATCTCGGCAGTAGTGTCGCAACCGGATTCCGACGCAGTCGCTCTCAGCGGTCGCTTGTCGGTGCAGGCGCAACCGTGGCTGGCCGATCACAAGGTGATGGACACGGTGTTGTTCCCCGGTACCGGCTTTGTCGAGCTCGTTTTGCATGCCGGGGAACAGGTCGGCTGCTCGACCTTGGAAGAGTTGGTTCTGCAAGCGCCATTGGTGTTGCCGGAGACCGGTGGGGTTGCGGTACGCGTGGTGATCGGTGACCAGGACGAGACGGGTCATCGGTCTGTGCGGGTCTTCTCCTGCCCTGACGGTGCTGCGGATACGACGCCATCGTGGACGTTGCACGCGGACGGCGTTCTTGCCCGGGGTGAGACGGTGGCCGATTTCGATCTGGTTTCGTGGCCGCCGGTTGGCGCCACTGCTGTTGATATCGATGGTGTTTACGACGTGCTCGATGCCCAGGGGTATCAGTACGGTCCGGTGTTTCAGGCGTTGACATCGGTGTGGCGTGGGACCGAAGGAATCTATGCCGAGGTCGCTTTGCCCGAACAAGCCCGTGCCGAGGCAGGTGGTTTCGGCTTGCATCCTGCGTTGCTCGACGCGGCTTTGCATGCTTTGCGTTCAGCTGGGGATATGCGCACAGATGAAGTCGCGCTGCCGTTCGAGTGGTCGGGCGTCAGTGTTTATGCGGCCGGGGCTGATGCGTTGCGAGTTCGGGTCACTCGGACAGGTGAGCACGGTGTTGCTCTGGATCTCGCGGATTCGACGGGCGTCCCGGTGGCATCCGTGCGGCATTTTGCGTCTCGACCGATAGATCCCGCGCAGCTCACTACCGGTGTGTCCGGCGTCCGGAATGCGTTGTTCCAGGTTGGCTGGACACCGATCTCGGTGCCCGAAGTCGAGGTGACCGCAGTGCGGTGGGGGGATCTAGGCGAGGATGTCCCGGCAGTGGTGGTGTTGGACTGTCCGACCGGTAATGATCCGGCTGCGGTCCATTCCGCGACCCACGAGGTTCTGGAGGTTCTTCAGGCCTGGACGACAACGCCTCGATTCGCTGATTCGGTGTTGGTGGTCCGAACCAGTGGTGCGGTATCGGTTGCGGGGGAAGATATTACGAATCTTGCCGGTGCCGCCGTGTCTGGTCTGGTTCGTTCCGCACAGACCGAACATCCTGGCCGGATCGTGTTGATCGACACCGATTCCGGACTCGACGGGTTGCTGGGTGGGGTGCTGGCTGCGGCGGAACCGCAGGTTGCCGTGCGTGATGGACAGGTTCACCTGGCACGTCTGGCCCGAATGACGTCCGCTCAGGCGGCCGCCGCGACCCCCGACGCTTTCGCCTCCGACGACACTGTTCTGGTCACCGGTGCGACTGGGTTGCTCGGTGGGTTGTTCGCCCGGCACCTGGTCACCGCACGCGGTGTGCGTCGTTTGCTGCTGTTGAGTCGTCGTGGTGGATCCGCGCCCGAGGCCGCCGAGTTGCGTGCCGAGTTGGAGCGACTCGGTGCCCAAGTCGAGTTCGTCGCGTGCGATGCCGCTGATCGTGATGCATTGGCTGCGGTACTGGCCAATGTTCCTGCCGGTCATCCACTTACGGGTGTGTTCCACATGGCCGGTGTGCTCGACGACGGTGCGATCGGTTCGCTTACCCCGGACCGGTTGGACACGGTATTGGGCCCCAAGGTCGATGCCGCCCTGCACCTGCACGAATTAACCCGGGACCGCCGGTTGAAGGCATTCGTATTGTTCAGTTCCGTGGCCGGGACGTTCGGCAACGCTGGGCAAGGCAACTATGCGGCGGCCAATGCGTGTTTGGATGCGTTGGCGGCGCATCGCAGGGCGTCCGGTCGGTCCGGGCAGTCCCTTGCGTGGGGTTTGTGGGGCATGGACGGCGGTATGGCCGCCGACCTCGATGCCGTTGACCGGCAGCGGATAACTCGCTCCGGTGTGCTGCCGCTCTCGGAAGAACAAGGTCTCGCACTGTTCGACGTGGCGACCCGGATCGATGCGGCGACGCTGGTTCTTGCCCATGTGGATCTGGATGGCATGCGCGTCACGGGATCGGCCTCGACCTTGTTCACAGATCTGATCCCGCAGCGTCGCAAAGCAGCCTCGGGCGCGGCTGTGGCATTGCGTGCTCGTTTGGCCGACGCGCCGGAAAACGAGCGCTTCGGGGTGCTGGAGGAGATTGTTCGCGGCCAGGTCGCGGCGATCCTGGGTCATCAGAACCCGAATGCGGTCGAGGTGGACAAGGCGTTCAGCGAGTTGGGTTTCGATTCGGTCACCGCTGTCGAGTTCCGCAATACCCTGAAAACTGTGACGGGTTTGCAGCTGCCCGCGACTCTGGTGTTCGACTATCCGACACCACAGGTCCTGGCCGACTACCTCTGCGAGGAACTCACCGACCACAACTCCGACGAGTCGGCCGATCTGCCGGAAAACGATATTCGTCGAGCCCTTCAAACAATTCCGCTCACCCGTCTCCAGGAGGCGGGCCTGCTGGATGCGCTGATGAAGCTTGCGCAGGGCCAGGAAAGAAATGGCGAAATCGATCACAGCATCGCGGATGAATCGATTGACGCGCTCGAGATCGACGACCTGATCGATCTGGCTTTCAACAGCTCATCCGAGGACTGACTAGGAAGACCTGGAATCAATCATGACGAACCCCGATGACAAGACCCAGAAGCTAGCGCAGGCGTTGCGTGTCTCGCTCAAGGAGACCGAGCGATTGCGTGCTCGAAACCGCAAGCTCGACGCGGCCCTTCGCGAGCCGATTGCGATTGTTGGCATGGCGTGCCGGTATCCGGGTGGGGTGGATTCGCCGGAGGACCTGTGGCGGTTGGTCGCGGAGGGGGGCGATGCGACGTCGGAGTTTCCGGCAAATCGCGGTTGGGATGTAGCACGTCTCTACGATCGAACCGGTCGAACGCCGGGTAGCACCTACACCCGCGAGGGCGGTTTCCTGCATTCGGCTGGAGAATTCGATCCCGCGTTCTTCGGTATCAGTCCCAATGAGGCCGCGTTGATGGATCCGCAGCAGTTCTTGTTGTTGGAGACTTCGTGGGAGGCGTTGGAGCGGTCCGGCGTCGACGCCGGTTCGCTGCGTGGCAGTTCGACCGGCGTTTTCACCGGCATGATGTATCACGACTACCCGGCCAACGCGAATGCGGGAGCTATTGCCTCCGGTCGAGTTTCGTACGTTTTCGGCTTTGAGGGGCCGTCCGTCACGGTGGATACGGCGTGTTCGTCGTCGTTGGTGGCGATGCATTTGGCCGCGCAGTCGCTGCGGTCGGGTGAGTGTGATCTGGCGTTGGCCGGTGGTGTGACGGTGATGGCGACACCGGAGACCTTCGTCGAGTTCAGTCGTCAGCGGGGTTTGTCGGCGGATGGGCGGTGCAAGTCCTTCGCGGATGCGGCCGACGGTGTGGGGTGGTCCGAGGGTGTTGGTGTCCTGGTGCTGGAGCGTTTGTCTGACGCGCAGCGCAATGGTCATCAGGTTTTGGCGGTGGTTGCTGGTTCGGCGGTGAATCAGGATGGTGCGTCGAATGGTTTGACCGCGCCGAATGGTCCCTCGCAGCGTCGGGTCATCCGCCAGGCGTTGGCGAATGCCGGTATCTCAGCGGTCGATGTGGATGTGGTGGAGGCCCATGGCACGGGTACCACGTTGGGTGATCCGATCGAGGCGCAGGCGTTGCTGGCGACGTATGGGCAGGAGCGGGGTGCGGATCGCCCGTTGTGGTTGGGGTCGTTGAAGTCCAATATCGGTCATGCCCAGGCTGCGGCGGGTGTGGGTGGTGTGATCAAGATGGTGATGGCGATGCGCCACGGTGTGTTGCCGATGACGCTGCATGTCGACCAGCCCAGCACCAAAGTCGATTGGACTCGAGGCAATATCGAGTTGCTGACCGAGCCGCAGTCGTGGCCGGAGGTGGATCGGCCGCGTCGTGCTGGTGTGTCCTCGTTCGGGATCAGCGGCACCAACGCTCACGTAATCGTCGAACAAGCCCCTGTGATCGAGCCGGTGGCGGACCCGGTGGCGCGGATCGCTCCGGCTGGAGGCCTGCTGCCCTGGGTGGTTTCGGCGCGTAGTGGTGAGGCTCTTGGCGATCAGGCTGCTCGTTTGATGTCGCATGTGGGCGACCACGATCCGATTGATGTCGGTTTCTCGCTGGCGTCGACGCGTGGTGTGTTCGAGCATCGCGGGGTTGTGGTGGCCGAGGGTCGTGATGGTCTGTTGGCGGGTGTGCGTGCGTTGGCTGGCGGTGTGCAGGTGCCGGGTGTGGTGTCTGGTCGTGTGGTGTCGGGTTCGACGGGGTTGGTGTTTTCGGGTCAGGGTGCGCAGTGGGCTGGTATGGCTGTGGAGTTGCGTGCGTCGTATCCGGTGTTCGCGGAGTGTTTCGATGTGATTGTTGCTGAGTTGGATCCGTTGCTGGGGCAGTCGGT
>NZ_JBFANH010000086.1:0-4734 GCF_040674755.1 Nocardia sp. NPDC049737
TGTGCCGTTCTGGCACAAAACCGCGCGGTCGACGTGCCTACTCTGGCGTATGACTTGTGCCATCGATCAGGGAGACGAGCGGCAATGACCAACGAAATCGACGCCGCAGAAGGCCAGCTGGATATCGGCCGCTACATCGGCAAGCAGGTCCGCAAGTACAGGCGGGTGCGGAGCATGACTCAGCAGGTGCTCGCAGACCGGATCGGCGTGGACCGCACGATGATCAGCCGATGCGAGACCGGGGAGCGCCCGATCGATTCGCGCGACGTGCTCTACCGCCTGGCCGGGGCATTGTCGGTGAGCGTCGGTGATCTGACCGGTCACGCCGACGACAAGGCCAACCCGGCCACGGCCGCGTTCGGTGCGGCGGTGCCCAACATCGAGGGCGCGCTCATGGCGGCCGGGATCACCGATGGTTCCCGCGACCCGCGCCCCCTGGCCGACCTGGTAGCCGACGCACAGCGGGCGCCGAAGATCCTGATGCAGTGCGATTACGCCACCTTGGGCGCGATGCTGCCGGACCTGATCACCGATCTGTACCGGCACGCCACCGGAGGCGGTGACGACGCCGAAGCAGCATGGCAGGCGCTCATCCCGGTGACGTTCTCCGCCGGGCTGAGCACCAAGCTGCTGGGCTACACCAGCTTGGCCTGGATCGCGGCCCAGGCATGTGAGCGAGCGGGCAACGTTGCCGACGATCCGGTCGGCCAAGCCGGGGCACAGTATCTGTTGGCACAGACCCTGCTCACGCAACCGGGTGCAGCGGCGGCGTCGCTGGCGCAGTCGGCCGGCGCCGCCGACCGGCTCCAGTCCAGCCTGACCACCGACGCCGGATTGCAGATGTACGGAATGCTGCACCTGCACGCGGGATTGACCGCGGCCGCGATGGGGACAGACCCGTCCGAACATTTGGCCGAGGCCATCGAGACCGCGACCCGCACCAGTGAGCACGGTGATGCGTTCCAGCTGAACTTCGGCACCCAGAACGCCAACATCTGGGCAATGTCGATCGCGGTTGAACAGCGCGACGGCGGCAAAGCGATCGAGGCAGCCCGGCTGATCACACCCGATGCGATCCCAACCGAGGACCGACGCGCTCGGTACTTCGTCGACTTGGGCCGCGCCTACGCCCTTGAACGGAAGTACCCGGAGTCATTGTCGGCGCTGCTGCGCGCCGAATACACCGCCCCGCAACACGTTCGGGCGATGCCCCAGGTGCGGGAGCTGGTCGGGGCGATGCTGCGCAAGGCGCGTCGCGATGTGATGACCGGCGAACTCGGCCGCCTGGCCGACCGCGTCGGGGCCGCCTGACCTCGGATTTCACCCGGACACGAAAATGGCCACCTGCACTGTGCAGGTGGCCATTTTCGTGTCCGGGTGAGGCTAGAGGACTTCCGGGATCAGCAGCCCGGTCAGCAGCCCTTTCAAGGCGGCGGCGGTGGGCATTCCGCTGTCGCCGCTGATGCACATCATCCGCAGCGCGCTGTCCTCGTCCTCGACGATCACCGACGCGTCGCCGACCGGGCCGCGTTGCTCCCAGCTGGGCAGCAGCCGCACGGTCACCTGGCGGCCGTTGCGGGTCAAGTCGATGCTGAAGTCGCCGTCGTAGGCCGGGGCGACCGTGACGCCGTGGGTGGTTGCCCAGGCCCTGATCGTGTCGTGCAGTGCCACGATGCGCCGGTTGTAGGCGTCGTGGATCAGTTCGATGTCGCTCATCGGCCTACCTCTTCGATCTGGTCGCGCCAGCTGGTCACGCTCGCGCGGGCGACGTGCAGCGGCTCGGTGATGTCGAGGACATTGCGGAAGCTCACCGCGCCATCGCTGAACTCGGGGATCTGGATGCGGACGTTCACGATCTCGGTGTCCGGTGCGGGCAGGTCCGACAGGTCGGCCAGGACCCGCACAGCGGCGCGGGCGCGGCGGTCGCCGGGCTCGGCCACCAAAGTCAGCCGGTAGCCGACAGATTCGGCATCGTTGGTCATCGGTTCGCCTTTCGATGTGCTCATCAGGTGTTCGGGGCGGGCCAGGGGGATCACCAGTAACCGGCCACGGGCATCCGCCGCACCACCCGGCCGTACCAGGTGCGCACGATCAGCCACCGCTCACCGAAGCTGTTGGAAACCACCCGGTGTCGGCCACCACGCGGCACCACCACCGCGCGCTTGCCGGGATCACCGAACCGCGGTTGCACATACACGAGCTTTTCGGTCATCAAGTCCTCCAAGAGGGTTGAGGTCCGCGCGGGGCATGTTGCTGATGTCCCGCGCGGACCGAGGTTGACGTGGGGGGTCAGTTGCTCCAGAGCATGTGCATGTGGCCGTCGTTGTCGCGCCAGGTCAGGCGCTCGGCGACCGCGCGGGTCAGGAATCCGCGGATCGCGCCGACCACGCCCTTGCGGTCGGCGGGCCGGTAGCCGTCCTCGATCGCGCCCGCGCCGCCCTGCATCTCGATGTCGAGAGCTTCGACCAGGGCCTGTGCGTGCAGCGCGGCCGCCTTCGCCTGGTCGTAGATGAACTCGACCGACGATCCGGAGGCGAGCGCGACCACGGTCTTGATCAGGTCGGCGGCAGCCTCGGTGATCACCGGGTCGATGGCCGGAAGGTCGACAGCGTCGAACAGGTGATAGCAGGCACCGCACTGGAATTCGCCGGGCACGCTGCCGGTCGCGGTGGCCGCGCCGTCGCACTTCGGGCAGATCGTCGAGGCGTTCTCGGTGGTGTTGGTCATGACACCAGCATACCCGCAAAACTTCATTTGATCTATAAGAAGTTTTGCGGGTTACATGTCGGATTGCCTATCGATAGCCAGATTGATCCGGAGGCCTTTGCCGGCGGTGGCATCTGCGCAGGTCATCGCTTCGGAAGCTCTCTCGCTGAACGTTCGCCGCAATCCCCGTACCCCGTTTCGGGTACCGGGGAATTGGGGCATCGGTACCCGATTCGGGAATGATCGTGAGCGGTCCCGGCCAGGTTGCTGCTGGCCGGGACCGCTCACAGGCCGGTCACACGCTCAGATGTGGGCCGGGGCGGTGCACTCGCACCGGACGGCGGGCTCTACCGGCGAACCATCCGCGCCGAGCAGCCAGCCGTCGCCACGGCAGCGGCCGCAATCTGGACTCGGGTCGCGGCGAGCACCCGGCCGATCGAACAAGGCCGGGCCGAGGTCGGGCTTCTTCTTCGGTCGCCTTCCCATGATCATCTCCAGAGTCTCGTTTTCGGGGCCTAGACGGCACGCTGGGCCGCTAAATCAGCCAGCTAGGGAAGTAGTGGCGGAATCAGGCTCTGAGGGCTCTACGAGGCACTGAGCCGGTCGGGTGACTCGGGATCGGATCTTGCTCGGGAACTTGCCGCGCACCTGGGCCATCACCGCTTCTCTGACCGAGGTTTCACCATGCAGCTGCAAATTCGACGCGGGAGGCTGCAATTTCGCGCGCGCGGTCTGTTGGTTACGTGTTTGCGCGAGTTGATCGGTGACCACTTCGTCAACGCGCCCAGCGGTTAGATCCGCTGGGGGGTTCGGGGGGGGCGGCGGATTGCCTCCCCCGCGGACAGTTTCAAGGACAGGTTTCTTCTTACTGTTTTGGGGGACTCTGAGTCCCCCCGCGACCGGACTCTGAGTCCCCCCGCGACCGGACTCTGAGTCCCCCCGTTCCCAACTGTGGGAATAGTCTGGCGTGGTCTCGGACGGGGGGACTATCAGTCCTCCCGTGGACGTTTCCGCAGGTGAGGGGGTCGTTGTGGCGGTGGACTGCTGCTTGCGTCGTTCGGGCCGCTCTTTGCCCTTGTCGGAACGGCGCGACTTCTCCGGCGCGGGTCGGATGGCGGGGCGATTCTCCGAGGTCAGCGGCGCGCGGCCTGCTGCTTCTCGCTCCTCGTTGATGTCGGCGACCATTTGCGCCGAGTACCACTCAAGCGGCACGAGGATGTCGTACAGCTTCGGCCGGTTGTCGGCGCGAATCTTGCGGTGCTTCTGGGCTCCGGGGGAGGTCGGATCACCAGGTGCGAGCAACCCGCGATCCACCATTGCCTGAATGTGGCGAGTGACCGTCTTGGGGTCGCAGTGGCACGACGCGGCCAGCTTCTTGATGGACTGGAAGACGCCGCATCCGTCGCGGTCGGCGCGGCCCGCCATGACGGTCAGAATGTGGCTCTCGTAGATGTTCGCGGTCGGGGCCTGGCTGGTCACCCAATCGACAACGTAGAAGCTCACCAGGCCACCGCCTGGCGCGCGACGCGCACAGCGCTCGCAACGCGACGCGCCGAGACGATTCCAGGAAGGTCCGGCAGCGGCCGGGCGAGGGTGGTCAGTTGGCGCTGACCGGGACGAATGATGCTCATGGTCACCCCTTTCGGGTTGGCCAAAAGCTGAGGTCCGTTCGATCTGGGGCGAGTCGGGATGACACTCGTCCGACCCCACCTGTATCTTCAGACCGCAGGCTTTGGCTTGGGACCCGCCCCTCTCGACCGCGTTGCCAAACGAGACGAGAGGGGAACGGGTATTTTTTTGTCTTCATGCGGGTGAAGCTCGGCCCCGCGCCGCCCACCCTTCCATAAATCACAGTGGTGTAGTTCTTGGCGCGCCGAGACCCACTCGCGGTGTGGAATCCGGTTGCGAAGTCGGAAAACCCCCGCCCCAAATGGCGTTTTGGAGCGAGGGTTCGGGTCGATTGCAGAGCTGGATCAGAAGCACCCGCCGCACGGGCCTGGCTGGCTGATCAGGTCGTTGTAGACCTCG
>NZ_JBFANH010000087.1:0-1774 GCF_040674755.1 Nocardia sp. NPDC049737
CACCAGCGCCACCGCGCCACTCAACCTGCCTCCAAAGTCCGTGGTCACCCCAGGGAGACATGATCATCCCGAGCCAGATTCCACGTAACTTTTAAGATGATCAAACGCCAGACGTTCGGCCCCGCCGAACCCGACCTGCTCCGCGAGCGAATTCTGCTGAGCGCCTGAACAATCCACCCGGACAAAATCACGGAAAGTGGGACAGATCCGATTTTCGAAGAGCGCTGACACTTCTGACTGTAGGCGCGCACCGTTTGTCGTAGCCGCACACCGTCTGCACGGGGTGTGCCATGGCGACTCGGGGCGTGGAGTGCAGGGTTGCTCTGGTGCAGGAAGATTCAGGTACCACAGCCGCCCCCGCCGTGCCCACAGTCTTGTCTTTACGCCGCAAGCTGCGCCTCTGTCGAGAGCGCACCCTTCATTCGGCGCGCACCGTTCGCGTGGTGTGCACTGGCGGCGCGGTCGAATGCAGTGCAGAGGGTTGCTCTGGGGTGCAGGAAGATTCAAGTACCGCAGTCGACCCTGCCGTGCCCGCAGTCTTGTCTTTACGCCGCAAGCTGCGCCTCTGTCCGTGAGCGCACCCTTTACCCAACGGTGCTCTTCTGCCTGTAGGCGCGCACCGTTTGCGCGGTGTGCACTGGCGACGCGGTCGAATGCAGTGCAGAGGTTGCTCTGGGGTGCAGGAAGATTCAGGTATCACAGCCGCCCTGCTGTGCCGCCGGTCTCGTTTTTACGCCGCAAGCTGCCCCTTGTCTGTGGACGCAAAGTTATCCAAAGGTGCTCTTATGACAGCACCGTTTGTCGTAGCGGCACACCGTCTGCGCGGGGTGTACTGGCGACTCGGGGCGTGGAGTGCAGGGCTACTTTGGGGTGGGATTCAGGACCAGCGACGGGTGATTCGGCGGGTGCGACGGCCGTTCCAGCAGCCGCGGTGCCAGTGTCTGCGATCGTCTTCGCCGCCCTCGAGCGCCCACGCGACGACATGGGCTACCCCGGGCGGGATTTCGTGATCGCAGCCGGGGCAGCGATACGTTTTGGTCGCACGGCTACCTGGGACGGTTCGCACGATGTACATATCGTCGCTGTTCGGCCCGGCCTCCCGCCGACCGAAGACATCGCCGATCGGCGGAGCCCCCTCCTGCGAGCGGCCCACCTGACGTTCCGTCCGCGGTTTCCGTCGAGGCATCCCATAAGCCTAGGTCGTGGCCGAGTTCACGCTGAACGCGCAGTCCGCCCCCTCCGCACACGACATCCCGCACCACACACGTTTGCCCGGCTACCCCATCCGCAGCGAGCAAACTCGCGCGGCAAACGAACCCGTTCCCCACAACACAGCCATGCGCAGCCACGAAAATCGCACCTGCCGAACCATAAGCACCACCCACTGACCGGACGCACCACCAACGACGCCACGCACCACCAACGACGCCACGCACCACCGGCGACGCCACACACCGCCAGCGCCCCCACACACCGCCCGCTGACCTCACGCACCACACGACCTCACGCACCCCGGGGATCCAATCCACGCTCGCCGCGCACCATTTTCCTGCGCCGTGCACACTTGCCCGGCCACCACCGACGACCTCACGCACCACCAGCGACCTCACGCACCGCCAGCGACGCCACGCACCGCCAGCGACCTCACACACCACCAGCGACCTCACGCACCGCCAGCGACGCCACGCACCGCCAGCGACCTCACACACCACCAGCGACCTCACACACCACCAGCGACCTCACGCACCACCAGCGACCTCACGCACCACCAGCG
>NZ_JBFANH010000087.1:1872-4146 GCF_040674755.1 Nocardia sp. NPDC049737
CGACCTCACACACCACCAGCGACCTCACACACCACCAGCGACCTCACACACCACCAGCGACCTCACACACCACCAGCGACCTCACACACCACCAGCGACCTCACACACCACCAGCAGCTCCCCGCACCGCCCGCTCACGCACCCCGGGGATCCAATCCACGCCCGTCGCGCACCATTTCCTGCGCCGGTGCACACTGGCCTGGCGAACCCACCGCGGCACACGACCCCATGCCCGTCGAGCAAATCAATGTGCAGCGCGCGACCCATGCGTGCGGGGCGAGGTCACACGTAGCGGGCAAGTTCACGCCCAGCGAACGAGCGCAGGCGCGACCACCGATCCCATGTGCAGCGGCGGCAGGCCCGAGTGCGCTAGGCGAACCCATGCGCGGCCGGCGAACTCACGCAGCGGCGAACCGAACCAATGCGCAGCAGGCAAGTTCACGCCCAGCGGGCGAACTCACGCGCGAGCGCCGACCCATACACAGCGGCGCTAACCGGTGCGCAGTAGACGGAGTCATTCGCCACGGCGGGGAGAAAACTAGAAGAGGCGGAATTCGTTGCTCTCGGTGCCGCGTAAGGCGTCGTAATCGAGGGTTAGGCAGCGGATGCCGCGGTCTTCGGCGAGGGTGCGGGCTTGGGGTTTGATTTGTTGGGCGGCGAAGACGCCGGCGACGGGGGCGAGCAGCGTGTCGCGGTTCAGGAGTTCGAGGTAGCGAGTGAGCTGCTCGACGCCATCGATTTCGCCACGACGCTTGATCTCGACGGCCACGGTGGCGCCGTCGGCATCGCGGCAGAGTAGATCTACCGGGCCGATGGCGGTCATATACTCGCGGCGGATCAGCGTGTAGCCGGGGCCGAGGGTCTGTACGTGTTCGGCGAGCAGCTCCTGAAGATGGGCTTCCACACCGTCTTTCACCAGACCCGGGTCCACTCCCAGCTCATGCGAGGAGTCGTGCTCGACGTCCTCGATGGTGATGCGCAGTTCCTCACCCGCCTTGTTGGTAACCACCCAGAAGGCCTTCGCTCCCTCGGGCACCGCGTCACCGTCGCGCTCCTGCAACCAGCACGGCGGACTCATCCAGTTCAACGGCTTATACGAGCCGCCATCGGAATGTACGAGGACCGAACCGTCAGCTTTGATCAGCAACAATCGGCGGGCCATCGCGAGATGGGCGGTGAGTCGCCCTACGTAGTCGACCTGACAGCGAGCAATCACTAGGCGCACCCAAGCACTGTAGGTGAGCGCCCGGTCCCGCCCGGCGTCACCCCTGCCGCGTCGGCGTTCAGCCCATGAGCAGGATTGCCGCGAGGAACGCGCTCACAGCGAGCAGGCCGGATTCGACCCGCGTGAGTCGGCGGGTAGACGCCGCTTTCGCGCGCAGCATGCCGAAGCCGACCGCGGTTCCGATGACGAACCCCAACAGGTGACCGACATTGGTGAAGGTCCGTTCGATCAGCACACCCTCGGCCGCGACGAGGAACCACACAGTGGACCAAGCGATTCGCCAGCGGTGTGGAATGGCGACCACGATCGCCCCGACCAACGCCATGGCGCCGTAGCTGACGCCGACGTCCTGGGCCCAGCGGATGCTGGCGGGCAACCAGTCGGCCTCGATCGCTATCCACAGACCGAGCGCCACAAGGAGCGTGGCACCGATATGTCCGGCCAGGAACACGCGCACCATATGCACAGCACCGAAACGCAACTCGGCAAGTGCCAGTAGACAACCGAGCAACGGAATCAGCACCCATGCGGCACTGACGTCGCCGATCACCAGTGCGCTCGACAGCATGGTGCCCACTTGGCCGTTCAGCAGATTGTGCAGATTCGTACTCGCATGCAGCACCATCCGCGCCTGCGCCGACTCGCTCATCGCCGAGAAGACCGCCGTAACAGCGACAAGGGCCGCCAGATATCCGAACGTCGCCGGAAGCCTCAGCTGCCACCAGCGCGAGCGAAGCGGCCTGAGGGGATCGACCGGCGCGCGGTCGGCGGTTGTCGTCGCTGCGACCATCAACACCTCCATGCACATCGACCGCTCCTACTCGGAACCTGCCGATGCTGATTACTACTTTCTGTCATTCTCCATCATGGCCACCGGAGCGCCGCATAGGGTAACTATTCCCTGTGAGATTGCTACGAAACCTCGTACCGCACCGCGCGCAAGGAGAATATAAAGCAAAAAGGCCCCCAACGGTGTTGGGGGCCTTTCGCAAGGATGTTCCGGCGGTGTCCTACTCTCCCACACCCTGTCGAGTGCAGTACCATCGGCG
>NZ_JBFANH010000088.1:0-3606 GCF_040674755.1 Nocardia sp. NPDC049737
TCCAGTCGGACTTCCGGACTTCCGGACTCGGTTCCGGAAGTGTCCGGTCGGACTTCCGGACTCATTCCGGACCGGGTCCGGAAGTCCGGTCGGTCAGGTTGGGCTTTCGGCGTCCAGAGAAGGCCGGCGGTGGCGCGTCTTGCTGACCCCAACCCGCTTGGGGGTCGGACCCCAATCGGACCCCAACCGGATTGGGGTCGACCCCAAAACGACCCCAATCACCAGGGGGTCGCCCCCCATCGGTTGGGGGTCTGGATGGTGCAAAAGGTGTGTGCCAGGGGTTTTCGGCAGGGGTCCCTGAGGGGGTTGAGTGGGGTCGACTCAGGGGTGCCCCCCTCGTTCAAGGGGGGCACCCCCCTTTCGCGCCCCCTTCGTAGCGGACGCGACGCCGTGACCTGCGGAAACGTAAATACCCTAGAGGGGTATAGGAATGGTGCAAAAGGTGTGACCACGGGATATGCCCGTTCTGAGTCCGAGATTCCGGAGGGTTCAGCCCGAAGTCCGGATGGTGCAAAAGGTGTGTTGATACGGCTCGGATTCGGACTTTGGAGCGGAGTCGGATCGAGTCCGAAGTGGGCTTCGGACTCTTTTCGGGCCGGGTGTGGGTCCGAGTCCGGTTGCAGATCTGAGTCCGGAGCCTGGAGCGGGGGCTACAGCGCCAGGACGGCTCGGAGTGCGGCGTCCACTTGGTCCATGAGGTGCGTGGGCACCGTGCCGATCAGCGTGGTGAATCGCTTCGGTTCGACGTCGCCGATGGTGCGGGCGCGGGCGTATCCGCCGAGTTCGGCACCGAGGCCGATGCTGAGCAGTTTCAAGGCGGCGTTGCGGGGGGCGACCATGGTCACCTCCAGCACTACCGGATATCCGGCATCGTTCAACGCGTCGGTGGACACGACCAGGACGCGGCGGGTGTGCGAGATGCTCTGGTAGTCCCACACCTGGCCGCGGGCGATATCGGTCACGCGGCGTCACCGTGGCGGCGTGCGGCGGCGTCCTCGGCCTGTTCGCGGGCGTGGCGTTCCTCGGCCTCGGCTTCGCGTTCGGCGCGCAGCGTGGCGGTTTCCTCTGGGTGCTCGCGCTCCCATTCGGCCTCGGCCTGGGCGGCCAACCGGAGGAGTTTCTCGGTCACCGCTTTGGCGGCCCACGCCGAGACGGTGGTTTCCTCGGCCTCGGCGACCTCGCGGGCCACGTCCAGGAAGTGTTGGGGGAGCTTGATCGTCAACGGCTGTAAGGCTGGCATACCCCGGAGTGTACCGATTCGTGTACCGGACAGTGTCCCGAAGCGCCCTCACTTACACAGTGGACGTTATAACTTGCTCCTCCTCTGCTCAGCTCATGCGGGAGAGTTACCGCGGGACGACCCGTTTTCGGGTGGGACTTTCCGGGCTCTTTTCGCACGTCATTCCACGTGTGGGCTACGCGTTGGTGTCCCGCGCGGCGAGCGGGACCTCAGGCGGGACTTTGCCTCAGCGTTTGCGTGCCGCGCCGTGCCGGCGGCTCGGGGTCATTCCTCGGTCGCTGTGCGCGCCTGGGCCGTCAGGGTGCGCAGCTGCTTGGCGTGCCACGCTCGGGAATCGTCCTGATCGATCAGCAGCTGACACGCGCGTTGCAGCGCCTTCGCCAGCTCCGCCGTGTCCGACTCTCCCAGTTGCTCCAACCGGCCGATCAACACGTCGTAGGCGGCGAACATCGACCGGCGGAACTCGCTCCGATCCGCCCGATCCGCCCGTTGCCTCGTCGTCATGCGCGGCACCCCTGCTGCTGACTGGTCACGGGCCACAACCTTGCCCCACCTACGCCCCGAATCCGGCGCGGCCCTCACTTAGCATGTCTAACTCCATAACTTGCTCTCCCGCGAGCGGGCGTGAGTGCAGGTGAGTCAGTGCGTCCGAGCACTGTTCGGTGGGTGAGTTTTCGGCGGCTTCGGCCAGCTCACGACCTCGCGGCTCGCGCGTTCGCATCACCCATGGCATGGGTGACTTCGCGGGGGACTTCGTGGGGGCTTTCATCGTCGAGAACGGGACGCGATCACGCGGCGATCGAGGCGGGTGGCGAACAGCTCTTGCGCACCGCGATTTCGGCGCGTGCCTCACTTAGGGCCCCTTCGCGTATAACTTGCTCTCCCAGAGACGGCCGGATTCGACGGGCTGACCGAACCCTCATGAAGTACCGATTCGCCCGTCAGCGAGGCGTATAGGCCCGCGAAATGAGCCCCCCTCGGCGTCGCCGAAATCGACGCCTAATCCAGGAACCCGCGATAGTGCAGAAGGTGTGTCCCCGAAATCGCACTCGCCGACACACCTCTTCCACCATTGCGGCGCCGGGACGCGACGGAGGATTGCCGACATGACATCGGCCCCGAACCTGGGTGCGGTTCGGGGCCGATGCGCGGGGTGTGTGATCGGGGTCAGTATCCGGCCATGTCGCGCGCGCAGTTCCATACCTCGCGTGGGCTGTGACCGTCGCGCAGCAGGCCCGCGAAGATCTCCAGCATCGAGGCGTTGGACTCCCGGCCGTCGAACAGGTCGTCGATGCCGGACCCGCAGACCTCGCGGATAGCGTGGTCGCTGAAGCGGAATCCGGCGAAGAATTTCGACTGGCCGATCACGGACTCGATGAACGCGGCGCGCAGCTCGGCGTCGACCTCGATGACGTCGAGCAGCCAGGCCGGGCCGGTGATCGAGGTTGCGGCCCAGCCGAGGCGCTGCTGGACCAGGCGCCCGTGCTGGTGCAGGCACAGACCCTCGCACACCATCTCGAGACTGGAGAGTGGGCCGCGTCGATGGGCCAGGCTGAGCAGATCGGCGGCGGCGGTCACCTCCTGGGCGAGCACAACCCGCCCAGCGTTGGCGTAGTCCACGTTCTGAGCCTTGCTCGTGGGGTTGAACGCGGTGGCCATGACCGCACTGAAGACCATGTCCGCGACCTCGGCCGAGGCTCCTGCGATCAGGCAGCGGGCACGCGCGGTGTCGGCGGACAGGCGTTCGTCGCCCAGGTGCCCGTGCCGCTCGGGCAGAGACCGCCCGCACAGCTGGGTGTGATCATGTGCGCACGCCGCGACGAACGTCACCGCGCGCAGCATCGGATCGATCACTTCCTGCCCGGCCGCCGCGTTCACCGCGCTCGCGAGCTGCAGGACGCCGCGGGGCACCCCCGCCCCGAGTGCTCCGACGCTGGTGTGTCCGTCGAGGCCGCCGTTGTGGTAGCACATCAGCACGTCGGTCTCGTGGTCTCCCGAGGCCCAGCGGGGCACGTCCGGTGACCCGTAGCGCTCGGTCACCTCGGCCGCGAACTGCGCGCCGATGTCCACCAGCTTCCGGGTCTGCGGGTCGTCGAGCAGGTGCGGATCGAGGTCAGCGACGGCGTCGAGTGTGGCGGTGATGCTCATGCCTGCTCACCGCCGAGGTAGCGGCGGCCGACGACATCGAGGCACTGATTGCAGGCGATTTCGTAGAATCGCGCACCCTCGGCGGTGCGGCCGTCCTCGGCGATGTGGGTGTTCATCACGCCCAGAGGGCGGGAGCAGCACTCTGTTTCGCCCTGGTAGCCCTCGCGAACCATTGTGTCGCGCATCGGATTTCCCCCTTGTCGGAGTCGGTTTCGGTT
>NZ_JBFANH010000089.1:0-3507 GCF_040674755.1 Nocardia sp. NPDC049737
GCTATCCCGAAACCCGTAGGTTTGCCGTATCGGTCCGGCTGGCAGAATCCCCTGTGGTCAGGGTGTTTTCGCCGCGAGGAGACCGCTTGGAATTTTTGGTGATTGTTCAAGATTCCTGACGCTTCCCTGGTATCTATGACCGGTGCATCCTTTCGTTGAACTGTGGTGTGGCCGGTGAGCCTGGCAGTCGTACGCACGTTGGGTGCGCCGCGGCAGTTGCGGACGGCGCAGGATGAGGAGGACTACGAGCAGGAGTTGGTGGACCAGTTCGCGTTGGCTCAGCTTGGTGCTGGGGCGACGGATGGATTCGTCTCCACGGAGCGGTCGGTGATCTTCGAGTTCATCCGGTTCCTGGGGCGGCCGGTGTGGACGACCGAATCGGCTGACGCCGATAAGTTCCTGGTGCATCTGCGCCGCGACCGAGGCTTGGCCCGGTCGACGCGGGAAGCCAAGGCGGGCACGCTGTCGCGGTTCTTCGATTTCCTGATCGCCCGCTATCAGGGCGACATCCATGCGCTGACCAACTTCGTTGTCGCGCAGCCGATCGACGAGTTCAACCGGCCAGCGTCTTCGGGTATGTCCGTGATGCGGGTGCCACCGAGTGACGCCGAGGTGGATCAGTTGTTCACGCGGTGGCGGGTGGCGTTGCCGACGGCACGCAAGTATTTGCCCGCGGCGCGGGACTACGTGGCAGCGTCGTTGTGGCGGCGTGCCGGGTTGCGGATCACCGAGTCGGTGATGCTAGATATGCGGGACTGGCGACCGGATCTGGGTGAGCACGGCAAGCTGCATGTTCGTTTCGGCAAGGGCAGCCGAGGCCGTGGTCCCAAGCAGCGCCTGGTGCCCGCGATCAATTCGGTGGACGCCTTGTTGAACTGGTGGGTGAGCGATGTGCGGCATCAGTTCGGTGATGACTGGATGGATCCGGATGCGCCGCTGTTACCCAGCGAACGGCATGACCGTCATACCGGCGGCTGTCGGCGAGTCGGTGATGATGCCGTTCGCACCGGGCTGAAGAAGGCTGTGGCGTTGTGGCTTCCGTCCTGGGAGGACCGCCTCACTCCGCATGGGCTGCGTCATTACTGTGCGTCGTCGTTGTATGCGCGCGGGCTGGATCTGAAGGCCATTCAGGAGGTCCTCGGACACGAATGGCTGTCCACGACGACCCGCTACATTCACGTTCACGCCGACCACATCGAACATGCCTGGGCAAGCGCGAACGACCGGGTATCGGCCCGGCTGATAGGAGAGTGACCTGATGCGCTGGAACCTGCGAATGGTCGCCGCCCAGCAGGGCATCTGGAAATCCACCGAACTCCGGCGCCGCCTCGCCGACGCCGGACTCGAGATCAGCGCCGGGAAGATGTCGGGGTTGTGGACCGGCACCCCGACCACGATCCGGCTCGAGGATCTCGACGTGCTGTGCACCGTTCTGGATTGCTCGCCAACGGATCTGCTGATCTGCGAGCCCGATAAGGTCGCCGCCCGCAAGCCACGCAAGACGGCCACCGCCGAAGCATCGGGGCCGCCGCAGCCGATCACGCCGCGGTTCGGGCGCAACCGCACGGAGCCGCCGGTCTGAGCGCGCATCCACCCAAACCTTGCGTGTCATGCCGACGCCGGCCGGTCGCCTGGAGCACTTTCCCTCGGCGAACCGACTTCTGCTACGACTGCATGCCCGGCAAGCGCGTCACTCCGCCGCCGTGTCGGCGCTGCGGACGAGAAGACGGCTACTACTCCGCCGGTCTGTGCGACCGCTGCCACCGCCATGCCCCGCAAGTCGCGGTGGGCTGCTTGGACTGCGACGCGTGGGGCGTGTTCCGCACCACCAAATGGCTGTGCCTGGCCTGCATGTACTGGCGGCGCAATCATCCGGTCGGGGTCTGCCGAATCTGTGGTGCAACGGTCGCGGTCAACGCCGAACACAGCTGCCGGTTGTGCTGGCGGGTGTTCCTCGACCACGGCGGCCGCAAGGGCGTGATCGGCATCGAGGAGGCCAACCGGCACGGACAGCAACTGTTTCTGGCCAACCTGCAACATTCCACCGCCGGTCGACACGGCCGAAGCCGCCATACCGGCGCCGATGAGATACCCCAATTGGTCACTGCCACACCGAGCTTCCGGCCCGCAGCGTATCAACAGCTCCTGCTGTTCATTGCGGCCCGCGATTTGCGCCACGGTCGAGATCGCGGATTCGGTGAACCCGCCGATCCGTCGATGGCCGCATTCCTCACGTGGTTCCTGCTCGAGCACGCTGCCCGTCACGGCTGGAGCAAGTCCTCGACGAAGATCTCGCTGCACGGCCTGGCTATCGTGCTCAGCCTGCAAGACACCCCCGGCGCGCCGCTGCGCGCCAGCGAGATCCTGCAACTGCACCAGATCAAGCTGACCACCTTGCGGCTGCTGGAAGTCTGCGCCGCGGCCGGAGTCCTCGACGACGACCGCACTTCCGCGTTCCGCGACTGGTTCAGTGCCACCATCGACGAGCTGCCCGAACCGATGCGCACTGAAGTGCGCCGCTGGTGCACGGTCATGCGCGAGGGCAGCACCACCCCACCGCGCAGCCGAGCTCGCTCCGAACAGACCGTGCGCCTCTACACCCGCTGGTTCATGCCCGCACTGCGCTACTGGAGCGCCGCCGGGCACACCTCGTTGCGCGAGATCGCTCGCGACGACGTGATCGAGGTGCTGCCCGAATCCGGTAATCCCCGGTCGATGATGGGGCAAGGACTGAAATCGCTGTTCCGGACACTGAAAGCGCATCACGTCGTGTTCCTCAACCCGACACGAGGAGTCAAGACCGGCACTCACGAAAGGCGCCATCCGTTACCCCTTCCCGCGATCGTCATCCGTGACGGACTCAACTCACCTGACCCGGCCACGGCCGCGGCGGTCGCGTTGACCGCCTTCCATGCCCTGCGTTCGGGAGACTTACGTCGAATTCGATTGACCGACATCCATTCGGGCAGACTGCATCTCGATACGCGTGTCATTCCCCTGGCGGAGCCGGTCCGCTCCCGAATCCAGGCCTGGCTGACGGAGCGAAACCGGCGCTGGCCGAACACGGCCAACCCATACCTGTTCATCAGCAAGCGCACCGCCATCCGCACCGAACCTGTTGGGGTGGCGTGGATTACCTGGCGACTTGGACGGACAGCCCAAGTCATCCGCGAGGACCGAATCCTCGACGAGCTGCACGCCACCGGCGGTGACGTCCGACGCATCTGCGACCTGTTCGGACTCAGCATCGCCGGCGCGACCCGATACACCTCGACCCTCGAGCATCCGGACCTCGCCGACCACAGCCCATAGCCCACACGACAATTCACGCCCGGCCGAGCGGTGATCCGCAGCAGTGAGCGCCGCCGGGGATCGAGCCCCTCGCCGGTTCCGGGAACCCAAGTATCAGAACGGAGCGGGCTCCGCCTCCAAGCGCTGGTCCTCCCCGACCAGCATCGAGTTCCGCTCCGAAGAGCGCTCGGTATTCCTGAACACGCCGGAAACGGT
>NZ_JBFANH010000090.1:0-3474 GCF_040674755.1 Nocardia sp. NPDC049737
TTAAAAGTTACGTGGAATCTGGCTCGGGATGATCATGTCTCCCTGGGGTGACCACGGACTTTGGAGGCAGGTTGAGTGGCGCGGTGGCGCTGGTGGAGAAGTGGCCGGTGCTCGGACGGCACGAGCAGGCGGCGGTGTGGCTGGGGATCTGGGTTGATCTCGGGCGGGCGCCGCGGACGATCGATGCCTATGGGCGCGGGCTGGCGGAGTATCTGCTGCTGTGCGAGAGGGAACAGATCGATCCGGTGACCGCGAGCCGCGCTCACGTCGCGGTGTTCGTGCGGGAGTTGACTTCTCGTCCGCACCGGCGTGGTGCGAACGTGGTGTCGATCGACTCCGGGGCCGGGCTGGCGAACGCGACGATTCAGCAGCGGCTGGTGCCGGTCCGGTTGTTTTACGACTATTTGATGGAAGAGGGCCTGCGGCAATCGAATCCGGTAGGCCGGGGCCGATACACGCCGGGTCGGCGGGCCGGTGGCATGCAGCGTGGGCTGGTGCCGCGGCTGACGAAGCTGCCGTGGATTCCGGACGAGCAGCAGTGGCTGTGTGTGCTGAACGTGGCGCGGCACGATTCGATCCGTAATCGGCTGATGCTGGCACTGGCCTACGATGCTGCACTGCGCCGGGAGGAGCTGTGCTCGCTGCGGACCGACGACGTCGATCCGGCTCATCGGATGCTGCGGGTGCGGGCGGAGACGACGAAGAACCGCCTCGAGCGGGTGGTGCCGTATTCGGCATCGACCGGGGTGTTGTTGTCGCAGTATCTGGTTCATCGGTCGGGGATCAGCCGGGCGCGCGGACCGCTGTTCTTGTCGGAGTCCCGGCGCAACCGGGGTGAGCCGCTGAGTTTGTGGATGTGGTCGAAAGTGGTGCGGCGCATCGCAATCGATGCCGGTGTCGCGCAGTTCTCGACGCACACCACCCGGCATCTGTGCTTGACGGATCTGGCACGGATGGGGTGGGAAGTGCATGCGATCGCCGCATTCGCCGGCCACCGGCACACCGACTCCACGCTGCGGTATATCCACCTGTCGGGCCGCGATCTGGCCGACAAGCTCACGCGTGGCATGGACCAGATCCACGCCTGGCGCGTTGCCGCTCTGGCCGGCACCGACCTCGTGGTGGCGCCGTGACCACCGCACCCGCCACCGGCCGCCCTGGCGACGATCCGCGCTGGCGGCCGCCGATCGACCCCGGCCGCTACGACACCGCACCGACACTGCGGGCCGCGGAAAAGGATGCGATCACCGAGCTCGGTGTCGACAACCTGCGCCGCCTGGCCCGCTACGACCCTGGCGCCCGAGGCTGGAAACAGATCCGCCGCTTGCTGCGGCCTCTGGACGACGCCAACGCCGCGATCCATGCTCCGCAGACACCCCACCGACAGCGCGCGATGCTGGACACGACGGCGGTCGTATTGCTGCGCTGCGCTCAGACGGGTAGGTCCTTCTGGTCGTGGACAGACCAGGAGTGGGCCGGACTGATCGGCGGTGATATCCACGAGTTCCGAATCGCGGTCCCGGATTGGGCCGGTGATGAGGTGCGCCCGTACTTGGCCACGCACGCATTCCTGCTGGGCGGGTTCGGTGAGTTCTATCGCCTGGGCGGATTCAGACGTCTTACGTTGGCCTGGAACGTTTTCGGGCGTGATCTGGTCGACGGTGAGATCGGCCGGATCCGGTCGGTGTTGGCCGGGTGGGGCTACCAGCTGGGCCGCGCCGAGGACACGCTGCTGCCGACAGTCGCCTGTCAGGTTCTGCTACTCAACCGAAGCCCTCACCTCGAGGATCTGAATACAGAGCTGTTCGAGTGGATTCGACGCGAACGGCTGCTGCCCGCCGCACGCGGCAACACCCTGCACGCAATGCAGCGCGCGGTCGCCGCTCTGGGATTCTGCGGTCCGCCGCAGCAGCTGACCGGCCGGCACTCGGCACGCGCGACCGGCGGAGCACCCGAATGGGCGGCCATGGTCGACCGGTGGTTCGACATCTCGACGCTGACGCCGCGCGTTCGCGGCAGCGTCCGCTCGATCCTGCTGCGCGTCGGGCGCTGGCTCGAGGCCGAGCATCCCGAAGCGGCCGATCCCGCCAACTGGACCCGCCAAACCTGCGCGACCTGGATCGCCGCGCTGGACCGCATGAAGGTCGGCGACTACGTTCAACGCACCGTGGGGCTCAACGATCGCCTCGGCAAGCCGCTGGAGGCTCCCACGAAGGCGGGACAGATCGCCGCGGTCCGGCGATTCTTCCGGGACTGCCAGGAATGGGAGTGGCTGCCAAGGCATTTCGATCCCAACCGCACACTGGCCACCCCACGCAGCATCGCCGCCCTGCTCGGTCCAGATCCTCGCGTCATCGCCGACGATGTCTGGGCGAAACTGATGTGGGCAGGGTTGAACCTGACTGCTGATGACCTGCCGCAATCCCAGGCCGGGAACTTCTATCCGATGGAACTGGTTCGCGCAGTCACACTGACCTGGCTGTTCTCCGGGCAACGCAGCGACGAGATCGCGCGGCTGCGCGTCGGCTGCATCCGATGGCAACACGACGGGGCACCAATTCCCGGTGACTCCCAACAGATTCTGGCCCGCGACGCGGTCTGCCTGCTCGACGTCCCTACCCACAAGACCGGCACCGCGTTCACCAAACCGGTCGACCCGATCCTCGGCCAGGCCATCGACACCTGGCAGACGATCCGGCCCGACCAGCCGGCATTCGTCGACCGCCGCACCGGACAACACGTCGATCTGCTCTTCGCTGTCCGTGCGCGCCGGATGTCGTCGGCCTACATCAACAACACCGTGATCCCGATGCTTTGCCGCAAAGCCGGAGTCCCCGCCGCCGACGTCCGCGGCAACATCACAAGCCACCGGGCCCGCTCGACCATCGCGAGCCAGCTCTACAACGCCAAAGAACCGATGACCTTGTTCGAGCTGCAGGCGTGGCTCGGTCACCGCTCACCGCAGTCGACCCAGTTCTACGCCAAGATCAGCCCGAACACCCTCACCAAGGCATACGGCGACGCCGGATACTTCACCCGCAACATGCGCACCATCGAAGTCCTCGTCGACCGCGACGCCGTGACCAACGGCGCCGCAGCCGCCGGCGAGCCCTGGCAGCACTACGACCTCGGCCACGGCTACTGCACCTACAGCTTCTTCGAACAATGCCCGCACCGCATGGCCTGCGCCCGCTGCGACTTCTACACCCCGAAGGAATCCAGCAAAAGTCAACTGCTGCAAGCAAAATCGAACCTGCAACGCATGCTCGTCAGCATCCCGCTCACCGACGATGAACAAGCCGCGGTCCACGACGGCCAGACCGCGCTCGACCGGCTGCTGCAACGCCTTGCCGATGTCCCCACGCCATCGGACCAAACACCCCGGGCCGGCACCGCGATCGGCATCCAGCTGCCGATCGTTGGCGTCCGCCACGGACAACGGTCACCGGCTTGACTTTTCAGATTCCACAGAAT
>NZ_JBFANH010000091.1:0-3251 GCF_040674755.1 Nocardia sp. NPDC049737
TCGTATTGGGTGGGTCAGGTTCGTGAGGCGGTGCGCTTCGCTGATGCGGTTGTCGCGATGGCGGGTATGGGTGTGTCGAGGTTCGCCGAGGTCGGACCCGACACCGTGCTCACTCCGATGATCGCCCAGACCCTCGATGACGGGCAGGCGGGTGCGGGGGCGGCTCCTGCGGTCGTGACGTTGGCGCGTCGAGGTCGAGCGGATACATCGGCTGTGCTGGGTGGGGTGGCCGGGCTGTTCGTGGTCGGCGCCGATGTGGACTGGGCCGCTCTGTATGCGGGTACCGGAGCCGAGCGAATCGACTTGCCCACCTACGCTTTTCAGCGTCGGCGTTATTGGATGGCCGAAGGTTCCACTGGTGGTGGTGGCGCTCGGGCGATGGGTCTCGCCGCTACCGGAAACCCCCTGGTCTCAGTGGTTTTCACGCAACCGGACTCCGACGCGGTGACTCTCACCGGCCGCTTGTCGGTGCAGACGCACCCATGGCTGGCCGACCACGCAGTTATGGACACCGTGCTTTTCCCCGGTACCGGCCTGGTCGAACTTGCCTTGCATGCCGGAGAACAGGTGGGCTGCTCGACTCTCGACGAGTTGGTCCTCCGATCCCCATTGGCACTGTCGGAGTCGGCCGGACTCGCGGTGCGCGTTGTGGTGGATGCCGAGGACGAGACCGGCCGTCGCGGGGTGCGGATCTTCTCCTGCTCCGAGGATGGTGTTGACCCAGGGGCGACTTGGGCGTTGAACGCCGAGGGAGTGCTTACACCGGGAATCGATAGTGCGCCTGTGGATTTGGTGCAGTGGCCGCCCTCTGGTGCGGTCGCGGTGGATATCGATGGTGTTTATGACTCCCTGGATGTGCAGGGTTACCAGTACGGTCCGGTGTTCCAGGCGCTTCGGTCGGTGTGGCGTGGATCCGACGGGCTGCTCTACGCCGAAGTCGAATTGCCTGAGCAGGCTCGGGCCGAGGCGGAGCGTTTCGGTCTGCACCCGGCATTACTGGATGCGGCGTTGCATGCGTTGCGATTTGCCGGTGACGTGTCGGCGCAGGGGCCCGGGCTGGCGTTGCCGTTCGAGTGGTCCGGTGTCACGGTGCATGCGGCTGGGGCCGACGCGTTGCGTGTTCGTCTTGCTCGTGTCGGTGAGCATGGCGTCGCTCTGGATCTGGCGGATTCGTCGGGTGCTGCGGTGGCGTCGGTGCGGCAGTTGGTTTCCCGGCCGTTTGATCCCGCGCAGCTCACGAGTGGTGCATCTGTTGCCGGTAGTGGGTTGTTCCAGGTCGGTTGGGCACCGATTTCGGTGCGTGAGGGCGAGGTCGCCGCGGTAGCGTGGCCGGATCTCGGTGAGCGGGTGCCGCCGGTGGTGGTGTTGGACTGCCCGGCGGGTGATGATGCCGCTGCCATTCACGCTGCGACGCATGAGGTTCTGGAGGTTCTTCAGGCTTGGGTTGCCGATCATCGGTTCAGTGAGTCGGTTCTGGTGGTCCGGACCAGTGGTGCGGTATCGGTTGGTGGGGAGGACGTTACGAATCTGGCTGGTGCCGCGGTGTGTGGTCTGGTTCGTTCGGCGCAGGCGGAGAATCCCGGTCGGATCGTGTTGATCGACACCGATTCCGGACTCGATGGGTTGCTGGGTGGGGTGCTGGCTGCGGCGGAACCGCAGGTGGCGGTGCGTGATGGGCAGGTATACATTGCGCGACTCGCCCGGGTCGCCTCCACTGCCGCGACCATTCCGGGGCCCGGCCCCTTCGATCCGGACGACACGGTTCTGATCACCGGTGCCAGCGGCTTCCTCGCTGGGTTGTTCGCCCGTTACCTGGTCGACGCCCATGGTGTGCGCCGGCTGTTGCTGTTGAGTCGCCGTGGTGAATCCGCTTCCGGTGCCACCGAGCTGCGGGCGGAGTTGCGGTCTCGCGGTGCCGAAGTCGATTTCGTCGCCTGTGATGTCGCCGACCGTGTCGCGCTCGCCGAGGTCCTGTCAGGTGTACCTGCCGTCCATCCGCTCACCGGTGTGTTCCATATGGCCGGTGTGCTCGATGACGGTGCCATCGCTTCGCTGACCCCGGATCGGATTGATGCGGTGTTGGGGCCCAAGGTCGATGCGGCCTTGCACCTACACGAGTTGACCGCCGATCTGCCATTGAAGGCGTTCGTGTTGTTCAGCTCGGTGGCCGGTGTGTTCGCCAGCGCGGGCCAGGGTAACTATGCCGCGGCCAACGCGTGCCTCGATGCCCTGGCGGCGCACCGCAGGGCATCTGGGCGCTGCGGCCAGTCTTTCGCCTGGGGTCTGTGGAACATGGACGGAGGCATGGCCGCAGAACTGAGCGACGTCGACCGGCACCGCATGTCTCGTTCGGGCATGCTGCCGCTGTCGGAGGAACAGGGTCTCGCGCTGTTCGACGCCGCCATCGAGATCGACGCGGCGGCTCCCGTCCTTGCCCGTTTCGATCTAGAGAGCATTCGCAGCGCGGGGGCCGCCGCACCGACACTGTTGGCTGGCTTGGTCCCCGCTCGCCGGAAAGCGGCCTCGGGCGCCTTCACGGCACTACGTGCTCGTTTGGCCAATACTCCCGACAATGAGCGCTTCGGTGTTCTCGTCGAGATCGTGCGTGGCCAGGTTGCCACGATTCTGGGTCATCAGAACGCGAATGCGGTTGCCGCGGATAAGGCTTTCGGCGAGCTGGGCTTCGATTCGGTCAGTGCTGTCGAGTTCCGCAACGCTCTCGAGAGCGTGACAGGTCTGCGGCTGCCTGCGACGTTGGTGTTCGATTACCCGACACCGCAGGCTTTAGCGGAGTATCTGGCCGATGAGTTCGCTGGTACCAGTCGGGATATCGAGGTTATTGCCAGCCGAGCTGTTGACGACGATCCGATCGCGGTGGTCGGAATGGCCTGCCGTTACCCCGGAGGGATCACTTCCCCTGAGGAACTCTGGGAATTGGTCCGTATCGGCGGGGATGCGATAACGACGCTCCCGGTCGACCGAGGCTGGGACATCAATGGCATCTACGATCCGGAGCCTGGCCGCGCGGGCAAGTCCTACACCCGGGAAGGTGGGTTCCTGCACACTGCTGCCGACTTCGATCCCGATTTCTTCGGGATCGGGCCCAATGAGGCCACGATGATGGATCCCCAGCAGCGGCAACTATTGGAAACGGCATGGGAGGCGTTGGAGCGTGCCGGTGTCGACCCGGTGGTGCTGCGTGGCAGCTCGACCGGTGTTTTCGCTGGTGTGATGTATCACGACTATGCCCA
>NZ_JBFANH010000092.1:0-3216 GCF_040674755.1 Nocardia sp. NPDC049737
TGCGGTTGTCGCGATGGCGGGTATGGGTGTGTCGAGGTTCGCCGAGGTCGGGCCTGATGCGGTGTTGACCCCGATGATCACCCAGATCCTCGACAATGGGCACGTCAGTGCGGCGGCAGCCGTCGTGGCTCCTGTTGTGGTGGCCTTGGCACGCCGGGGTCAGGCGGATGCGTCGGCCGTGCTGAGTGGGGTGGCCGGTCTATTCGTCTCTGGCACCAAGGTGGACTGGGCCGCTCTCTACGCTGGTTCCGGGGCCCGGCGAATCGACTTGCCCACCTACGCTTTTCAGCATCAGCGTTATTGGACGGCCGAAGGTTCCACCGGTAGCGGCGCTCGGGCGATGGGGCTGGTGGCTACCGGTCATCCCTTGGTTTCGGCGGTGGTGTCGCAACCGGATTCCGATGTGGTCGCTGTCAGCGGCAGGTTGTCGGTGCAGACGCATCCCTGGCTAGCCGATCACAGAGTTATGGACACCGTGCTTTTCCCTGGCACCGGATTTGTCGAACTCGCCATGCACGCCGGGGAGCGAGTGGGCTGTTCGAGTCTCGATGAGCTGGTTCTGCGGGCACCGCTGGTGCTGTCGGAGTCCGGCGGGGTTGCCGTGCGCGTTGTGGTGGGTGCTGAGGACGAGGGTCGTCGCGCGGTGCGGATCTTCTCCCTCCCCGATGATGACGTTGATTCGGTGCTGTCGTGGACGTTGAACGCCGAGGGCGTGCTTGCGCCGGGAATCGATAGTGCGCCTGTGGATTTGGTGCAGTGGCCGCCCTCTGGTGCGGTCGCGGTGGATATCGATGGTGTTTATGACTCCCTGGATGTGCAGGGTTACCAGTACGGTCCGGTGTTCCAGGCACTTCGGTCGGTGTGGCGTGCAGCGGACGGGCTGCTCTATGCCGAGGTCGAATTGCCTGAACAAGCCCGGGCCGAGGCAGAACGCTTCGGTCTGCACCCGGCGCTGCTCGACGCCGCTCTGCACGCGCTGCGCGTCGCCGACAACCTGCCTGCGGACGGGACTGGCCTGGCGTTGCCGTTCGAGTGGTCCGGTGTGACGGTGCATGCGGCTGGGGCCAATGCGTTGCGTGTTCGGCTCACGCGGATAGGTGAGCACGGCGTTGCTCTAGATCTCGCGGATTCGTCGGGTGCTGCGGTGGCGTCGGTGCGGCAGTTGGCTTCCCGGCCATTTGATCCCGCGCAGCTCACGGCTAATGCATCTGTCGCCGGTAATGCGTTGTTCCAGGTCGATTGGACACCGATCTCGGTGCGTGAGGCCGAGGTCGCCGCGGTAGCGTGGCCGGATCTCGGTGAGCGGGTGCCGCCGGTGGTGGTGCTGGACTGCCCGGCGGGTAATGATCCCGCTGCCATTCACGCTGCGACGCATGAGGTTTTGGAGGTCCTTCAATCCTGGACGGCAAGCCAGCGGTTCACCGAGTCGGTTCTGGTGGTTCGGACCCGTGGTGCGGTATCGGTTGGTGGGGAGGACGTTACGAATCTGGCTGGTGCCGCGGTGTGTGGTCTGGTTCGTTCGGCGCAGGCGGAGAATCCTGGCCGGATCGTGTTGATCGACACCGATTCCGGACTCGATGGGTTGCTGGGTGGGGTGCTGGCTGCGGCGGAACCGCAGGTGGCGGTGCGTGATGGGCAGGTATACATTGCGCGACTCGCCCGCGTCGATTCCACGGCGGTCGTTTCCACCGAGACCGCTTCGGCGACTACCTCTTTCGGTCCGGACGATACTGTGTTGATCACCGGTGGGGGTGGTTTGCTCGGTGGGTTGTTCGCCCGTCACTTGGTCGACGCCCATGGTGTGCGCCGGCTGTTGCTGTTGAGTCGCCGTGGTGAATCCGCTTCCGGTGCCACCGAGTTGCGGGCGGAGTTGCGGTCTCGCGGTGCCGAAGTCGAGTTCGTCGCCTGCGATGTCGCCGACCGTGATGCATTGGCTGCGGTACTGGCCAATGTTCCTGCCGGTCATCCACTTGCGGGTGTGTTCCATATGGCCGGTGTGCTCGATGACGGTGCCATTGCTTCGCTGACTCCGGCTCGGATGGATGCGGTGTTGGGGCCCAAGGTCGATGCGGCCTTGCATCTGCACGAGTTGACCGCCGATCTGCCGTTGAAGGCGTTCGTGTTGTTCAGCTCGGTGGCCGGTGTGTTCGGCAGCCCTGGTCAGGGTAACTATGCCGCGGCCAATGCGTGTTTGGATGCGCTGGCGGCGCACCGTAGGGCCTCGGGTGGTTGTGGCCAGTCGTTTGCCTGGGGTCTGTGGGACGGGGGTATGGCCGAGCAACTCACCGATGTCGACCGCAGCCGCATCTCCCGTTCGGGCATGCTGCCGCTGTCGGAGGAACAGGGTCTCGCGCTGTTCGACGCCGCGACAGGGATCGACGCAGCGGCTCCGATCCTTGTCCGTTTGGACCTGGAGAGCCTCCGCAGCGCTGGGTTTGCCGCGCCCGCACTGTTTTCCGGTTTGGTCCCCGCTCGCCGTAAGGCGGCCCCGGGTGCCTTTACGGCGCTACGTGCTCGTTTGGCGAATACTCCCGATAGTGAGCGCTTCGGTGTTCTCGTGGAGATCGTGCGTGGCCAGGTTGCCACGATTCTGGGTCATCGGAACGCGAATGCGGTTGCCGCGGATAAGGCTTTCGGCGAGCTGGGCTTCGATTCGATCACCGCCGTCGAGTTCCGCAACGCTCTCAAGGCCGTGACAGGTCTACAGCTGCCTGCGACGTTGGTGTTCGATTACCCGACACCGCAGGCTTTGGCGCAGTATCTGGCCGATGAGTTCGCTGGTACCAGTCGGGATATCGAGGTCATTGCCAGCAGAGCTGTTGACGACGATCCGATCGCGGTGGTCGCGATGGCCTGTCGTTATCCAGGTGGTGTTGCCTCGCCTGAAGACCTGTGGAGTCTGGTCGTGTCGGGCGCCGATACCACTGGCGATCTACCGATGGATCGTGGCTGGGACATCGACGGCATTTACGATCCCGAACCTGGCAAGGCAGGCAAGACCTACACCCGTCGGGGTGGATTCCTATACTCCGCAGCCAATTTCGATGCGGAGTTCTTCGGGATCAGCCCCAATGAGGCCACGATGATGGATCCCCAGCAGCGGTTGCTGCTGGAGACCTCCTGGGAGGCGTTGGAGCGTGCCGGTGTCGACCCGGTGGTGCTGCGTGGCAGCTCGACCGGTGTTTTCGCTGGTGTGATGTATCACGACTATGCCCA
>NZ_JBFANH010000093.1:0-2577 GCF_040674755.1 Nocardia sp. NPDC049737
GATCTTGTCGTCGACCAGGTGGTGCAGCTTCAGGATGTACATGTAGCCGACGGCCACCGGGTACGGGAAGGGCTCACCGGAACGTCCGTCGAACAGCGTCGCCTTGCCGTTGTCGTCGACCATGCGCTCACCGTCGCGGTTCGGCAAGGTCGAGGCGAGCAGGCCGGTCAGCTCCTCTTCACGAGCGCCGTCGAACACCGGGGTGGCGATGTTGGACTCGGCCGGAGCCGCCAGCATCTCCTCCGGCAGTGCCTTGGCCCAGTCCGGACGGGAACCACCGTCCGCACCCGCGCCGACATCCCAGCCGGCCTTGCCGATCCACCCGAGGTGGGTCTCCAAGATCTGGCCGATGTTCATACGACGCGGCACACCGTGGGTGTTCAGGATGATGTCCACCGGGGTGCCATCGGGCATGAACGGCATGTCCTCGGTCGCGAGGATCTTGCCGATGACACCCTTGTTGCCGTGGCGACCGGCCAGCTTGTCGCCGTCCTGGATCTTGCGCTTCTGCGCCACGTACACCCGGACCAGCTCGTTGACGCCCGGAGGCAGATCGTCGTCGTCCTCGCGCGAGAACACGCGGATGCCGATGACCTTGCCGGACTCACCGTGTGGCACCTTCAGCGAGGTGTCGCGCACTTCGCGCGCCTTCTCACCGAAGATCGCGCGCAGCAGCCGCTCCTCCGGGGTCAGCTCGGTCTCACCCTTCGGGGTGACCTTGCCGACCAGGATGTCGCCGTCGCGAACCTCGGCGCCGATGCGCACGATGCCGCGCTCGTCCAGGTCCGCGAGGACCTCGTCGGAGACGTTCGGGATGTCCCGGGTGATCTCCTCGGCACCGAGCTTGGTGTCGCGGGCGTCGATTTCGTGCTCCTCGATGTGGATCGAGGTGAGCACGTCCTCTTCCACGAGGCGCTGCGACAGGATGATCGCGTCCTCGTAGTTGTGGCCCTCCCACGGCATGATCGCCACGAGCAGGTTCTTGCCGAGCGCCATCTCACCGTTCTCGGTGCAGGGACCATCGGCGAGCACCTGACCGGTCTCGACGCGCTGGCCCTCGTCCACGATCGGCCGCTGGTTCGCGCAGGTGCCCTGGTTCGAGCGGGCGAACTTGCGCATCCGGTAGCTCTTGCGGGTGCCGTCGTCGGCCATCACGGTGACGTAATCGGCCGAAACCTCTTCCACCACACCGGACTTCTCGTTCACCACGACGTCACCGGCGTCGACCGCGGCGCGCAGCTCCATACCGGTACCCACGATCGGGGATTCGGAACGGATCAGCGGCACGGCCTGACGCTGCATGTTCGCACCCATGAGGGCACGGTTGGCGTCGTCGTGCTCGAGGAACGGAATCATCGCGGTCGCGACCGAAACCATCTGACGCGGCGAAACATCCATGTAGTCGACCTCGGAGGCGGGGACGAGTTCGTTCTCGTCATTGCCCCGGCGGCAGAGCACACGCTCGTCGATGAAGCGGCCGTCGACGTCGACCGGCGAGTTGGCCTGCGCACGGACGTGGCGGTCCTCTTCGTCGGCGGTGAGGTACTTGACCTCATCGGTGACCACGCCGTCGACCACCTTGCGGTACGGCGTCTCGATGAAGCCGAACGGGTTGACCCGCGCGTACACCGACAGCGAACCGATCAGGCCGATGTTCGGGCCTTCCGGGGTCTCGATCGGGCACATGCGGCCGTAGTGCGAGGTGTGCACGTCGCGGACTTCCAGACCCGCGCGCTCACGGGACAGACCACCCGGGCCCAGCGCCGAGAGGCGACGCTTGTGGGTCAGACCCGACAGCGGGTTGTTCTGGTCCATGAACTGCGACAGCTGCGAGGTTCCGAAGAACTCCTTGATCGCGGCCACGACGGGACGGATGTTGATCAGGGTCTGCGGCGTGATGGCCTCGACGTCCTGGGTGGTCATCCGCTCGCGGACCACGCGCTCCATGCGGGAAAGGCCGACCCGGATCTGGTTCTGGATCAGCTCGCCGACGGTGCGCAGACGACGGTTGCCGAAGTGGTCGATGTCGTCGACCTCGACCGGCACCTCTTCGCCGCCCGGCGCGGTCATCGCCCGATCACCGGAGTGCAGACGCACCAGGTACTCGATCGTGGTGACGATGTCTTCCTTGGTGAGCACCGATGCGGTGATCGGCTCGCCGAGGTGGATGCCGAGCTTCTTGTTGATCTTGTAGCGACCGACGCGCGCCAGGTCGTAGCGCTTCTCCTTGAAGAACAGGTTCTCCAGCAGGGTCTGCGCGGACTCCTTGGTCGGCGGCTCGCCCGGACGCAGCTTGCGGTAGATGTCCAGCAGCGCCTCGTCCTGACCGGCGGTGTTGTCCTTCTCCAGGGTCGACATCATGATCTCGGAGAAGCCGAAACGCTCGACGATCTCCTCGTTCGTCCAACCCAGCGCCTTGAGCAGCACGGTGACCGGCTGCCGGCGCTTACGGTCGATACGCACGCCAACGGTGTCGCGCTTATCGATATCGAACTCCAGCCAAGCGCCACGCGACGGAATCACCCGCACACTGTGCAGATCCTTCTCCGTGGCCTTGTCGACGCTGTGATCGAAATA
>NZ_JBFANH010000094.1:0-2550 GCF_040674755.1 Nocardia sp. NPDC049737
TATTTCGATCACAGCGTCGACAAGGCCACGGAGAAGGATCTGCACAGTGTGCGGGTGATTCCGTCGCGTGGCGCTTGGCTGGAGTTCGATATCGACAAGCGCGACACCGTCGGTGTGCGTATCGACCGCAAGCGTCGTCAACCCGTGACGGTTTTCCTCAAGGCGCTCGGCTGGAGTTCCGAGCAGATCACGCAGCGCTTCGGTTTCTCCGAGGTCATGATGTCGACCCTGGAGAAGGACCATACGGTCGGTACTGACGACGCCTTGCTCGATATCTACCGCAAGCTGCGTCCGGGTGAGCCGCCGACCAAGGAGTCCGCACAAGCGCTCCTGGAGAACCTGTTCTTCAAAGAGAAGCGCTACGACCTGGCGCGCGTCGGTCGCTACAAGATGAACAAGAAACTCGGCATCAGCGCCACCACGGATCAGGTGCTGACCGAGGAGGATCTCATCGCGATCATCGAGTATCTGGTCCGGTTGCACGCGGGCGAAAGGACCATGACGGCGCCCGGCGGTGTCGAAGTTCCGGTTGAGGTCGATGACATCGACCATTTCGGTAACCGTCGCCTGCGCAGGGTCGGCGAGTTGATCCAGAACCAGCTCCGGGTCGGCATGTCGCGGATCGAGCGTGTGGTCCGCGAGCGGATGACCACCCAGGACGTCGAGGCCATCACGCCGCAGTCGCTGATCAATATCCGTCCGGTCACCGCGGCGATCAGGGAGTTCTTTGGAACTTCGCAGCTGTCGGTGTTCATGGACCAGAACAACCCGCTGTCGGGCCTGACCAATAAGCGTCGGCTCTCGGCGCTGGGCCCGGGTGGTCTGTCGCGTGAACGCGCCAGCCTCGAACTGCGGGATGTGCACCACAGTCACTACGGCCGGATGTGCCCGATCGAGACCCCCGAAGGCCCGAATATCGGCCTGATCGGCTACCTGTCGGTGTACGCGCGGGTCAATCCGTTCGGCTTCATCGAGACGCCGTACCGCAAGGTGGTCGACGGCAGGGTCACCGATGAGGTCGTGTACCTCAGCGCGGACGAGGAGGAACGGTATGTGCGTGCGCAGGCCAATTCGCTGATCGATGCGGACGGATACCTGGTGGAGGACAAGATCCTGGCCCGCCGCCTCGGCGAGGAGGTCGAATCCGTTCCCGCCGACGAGGTCGACTATATGGATGTCTCGCCGCGCCAGATGGTTTCGGTCGCGACCGCGATGATTCCGTTCCTCGAGCACGACGACGCCAACCGAGCGCTCATGGGTGCGAACATGCAGCGCCAGGCCGTGCCGCTGATCCGTTCCGAATCCCCGATCGTGGGTACCGGTATGGAGTTTCGTGCCGCTCTCGATTCGGGCGATATGGTCGTCAACGCGAAAGCCGGTGTGGTCGAGGAGGTTTCGGGCGACTTCATCACCGTCATGGCCGACGACGGCACCCGCAAGAGCTACCGGTTACGCAAATTCGCCCGCTCCAACCAAGGCAATTGCGTCAATCAACGCCCGATCGTGGACGAGGGGCAGCGGGTCGAGTCCGGACAGGTGCTCGCCGACGGTCCCTGCACCGAGAACGGTGAGATGGCCCTGGGCAAGAATCTGCTCGTGGCGATCATGCCGTGGGAGGGGCACAACTACGAGGACGCGATCATCCTGTCGCAGCGCATCGTCGAACAGGATGTGCTCACCTCGATCCACATCGAGGAGCACGAAGTCGATGCCCGCGATACCAAACTCGGAGCCGAGGAGATCACCCGCGATATCCCGAATGTCTCCGACGAGGTGCTCGCTGATCTGGACGACCGCGGGATCATCCGCGTCGGCGCGGAGGTGCGACATGGCGACGTCCTGGTCGGCAAGGTCACTCCCAAGGGTGAGACCGAGCTGACACCGGAGGAGCGATTGCTGCGGGCGATCTTCGGTGAGAAGGCGCGCGAAGTGCGCGACACTTCGCTGAAGGTTCCTCATGGTCAATCGGGCAAAGTTATTGGTATTCGGGTGTTTTCGCGCGAGGACGACGATGATCTGCCGCCCGGCGTCAATGAACTCGTGCGCGTATATGTGGCGCAGAAGCGCAAGATCCAGGACGGTGACAAGCTGGCCGGTCGCCACGGCAACAAGGGTGTCATCGGCAAGATCCTCGCGACCGAGGACATGCCGTTCATGCCGGACGGCACCCCGGTGGACATCATCCTGAACAGTCACGGTGTGCCGCGTCGTATGAACATCGGCCAGATCTTGGAGACCCACCTCGGCTGGATCGGCAAGGCGGGCTGGCAGATTCAGGGCACACCCGATTGGGCCAGCTCGTTGCCGGCGGATATGCGCGCCGCGCCCGCCGACAGCAATCTCGCCACCCCGGTGTTCGACGGGGCCCGAGAGGAAGAGCTCAGCGGGCTGCTCGGCGCTACCCTGCCCAACCGCGACGGCGAGGTGATGGTGGGCGCGGATGGCAAGGCGACGTTGTTCGACGGACGTTCCGGTGAGCCCTTCCCGTACCCGGTGGCCGTCGGCTACATGTACATCCTGAAGCTGCACCACCTGGTCGACGACAAGATC
>NZ_JBFANH010000095.1:0-2099 GCF_040674755.1 Nocardia sp. NPDC049737
GGTTGGGTCGGGAACTGGCGCGGTGTCGTGAGCGGTTGTAGGTGTGGAAGCCACTGTGACCGAACGGTTTTCCCGCTTGATCGTTCTTCTGCCCCACCATGACCGGCCATTCGATCCGTTTCCAGCTCCCGCCCGTCAAACCGTGCATGCGGTTCTCCCGCACACGGCTTACCGACGTTCTTCACCGGCGGCATTCAACCCTTCCAGGTCCGAAAGGGCCTGGGCGGCACGACGATTCCATCGAGGCTGATCAGCCCGAGGTGGTCCGGCGACGCCAGCACCTGGGCCATGCCCCATCCCCATGCGTGTCGCCGGTTGCCCCGCTTGGACAACAGCAACGCCAGACGCGAGAGGGCATAGTTTCTGATCTGACCGAACAGCAGAGCCGAGTTCCCATAACGGAAGTATCCGGCCCATCCCCGCAGGAACAGGTTCAGCTCTCCCACGATGTGTTCGGTCGGCAGCAGCATCCGGTGCCGGGCCGTGATCGACCGGATCCGGTCCCGAGCATGCTGCACCGCCTTGCGTGAGGGCCAACGAGCAAGGAACACCAGATGCGCCGACCGGGGAGTCCACCCGCGCACCAGCCGATTGTGGAAGCCCAGGAAGTCCACTCCCTTGCCGCCCTCGACCAGATGCACGATCCGGGTCTTGGACTCCTTGACCTCGAGCCCGAGCTCACCCAGCAGAACTACCAGCCGCGCAAGCGCGGCCTCGGCCTGCCGACGCGATCGGCACATCACCACCAGGTCATCGCAGTATCGGACCAGCACTCCGTGCGCATTCGTGTCCCATGCCCGGTCGAGCCGGTGCAGATACACGTTGCACAACAACGGCGAAAGCGGTCCGCCTTGCGCGGCTCCGGTCACCTCACGGCGCACCGAACCGCCGGCCATCACTCCCGCCCGCAACACCGCGCGCAGCAGCTTCAGCATGCCCTGGTCACTGACGCGTTCCTCGACCGCTGCCATCAGCTTCTCGTGCCCAATCGCCGAGAAGCAGTTGGCGATATCAGTTTCCACCACCCATCGGTTGCCTCGCCAGGACTCGTCGACGAGCACCTGCAGCGCATCGTGTGTCGACCGCTTCGGGCGGAACCCGAAACTGCACGGCAGGAACTGCGCCTCGAAGATCGGCTCGAGCACGATCTTCACCGCAGCCTGCACCACACGATCACCAACCACAGGAATCGACAACGGCCGCTTCTCACTAGACCCCGACTTGGGGATGAGCACCCGACGCGCGGGCAACGGCCGCCACCGCTCGTTCTGCAAGTCCTCGGCCAGCTCGTCGAGGAATCTCTCGACACCGTAGTCCTCGATCTGCCCCAGGGTGGTCTCATCGACACCCGGCGCACCATTGTTGCGGCGCACCGCCACCCACGCACGCCACAGGACGTCTCTGCGATAGACCTTGTCCCGCAACGCATGAAACCGTCGTCCCGGATCAGCCTTGGCCGACCGGTAAAGCGTGTGCTGCAAGGCTCGAACCGGGTCCAACGACCCCACAGCGGTGGAATTAGCCTGACCGGCACTCACCGGGCCCATCCTTTCCAGACACAACGCGTGAACGAAGCAGCGGCCCTTCCCTCACCGGCGGTTATGTTGTCCGCCCGGCTCGATCGGTACTACGACCGCCTCCGACTCCCTCCCGGCACCCGATCCACTTCCCGGCTCCACACCGGTTATAGGACAAGCCTTTCCACACAATTCGCAGTGCATTTCGGCCGGGGAGGGCCTCCCCAGTTCCCGCCGTCACCTTCTGAACGTTCCGCGCCCTCTACGCCGGGGAGTCCTTCACGGCTGCGCATCCAGGCTCTTCACCGCTTCCATGGCCTTCACCGTGAACAGCCCGGCTCGGCTCTCCCTCAATGTCTAACGACGCGGCAGGCTTCGCTTCCGCTACGGACCGCTCAGTCGCTTCCCCTACAAGGGCTTTCGACGCTGGGCTTCGACCCGACCCGTTTCCAGACCGAGCCGCCAGCCTGCTACCGGGCCTCCTGGCAGCTACCCGGACCGGACTCACACCGGCAGGCGACGACGAGCTTCCGACACAGGTCATGACCGCAAAACGATCACCTCCTGATCTCTGGGCGCACC
>NZ_JBFANH010000096.1:0-1967 GCF_040674755.1 Nocardia sp. NPDC049737
GGCACGGCAACGACGGTCGGCGGCACCGTCGGACAGTGGATTCAGCAGGCACTGCAGGTGCTGCGGCAGATGGGCTACGACATCAGCAAGATCGACCCGGAAGCTATCGCGCTCATCATTCAGCACGAATCCGGTGGTAATCCGAACGCCATGAATCTGACGGACAGCAATGCCGACAACGGGACTCCGTCGATCGGCCTGATGCAGACCATCGGGCCGACCTTCAATCAGTGGGCGGTGCAGGGGCACACCAATATTCGCAACCCAGTCGACAACATCATCGCTGGCGTCCGCTATGCCATAAATCGGTACGGATCCGTACAGAACGTGCCAGGTGTCGTGGCGGTGCGCAATGGCCGAGCGTACGAGCCGTACTAATGCCACCGGATCGGGAAGTGCCGGAACCGAGTGTCGACGATGCCCGGGACGCCCGCGGTGGGGTCACGACTTCCGAGCCGCGCCGCAACCCTGCCGCGCCGGCCCGGGGGCCTGCGGTGCGCATGCCGCCGTTGCAGTCGGTCGGTGCGGCCACCGCCGCCACCTCGGGTTCGGCAGCCGCCGCAGTGCGCGGCCAATCGGCGAGCCCGATGCCCGGACTATCGACCCCGACAACCACTTCGGCGGTTGGCGGCGGTTCGGACCTGGCCGCCGTCGCAGCCGGTGCCGGTCCGTTGGCGGCTGCTGCAATGGGCGCACTGGCATCGATCTCGGCCCAATACGGTGACGGCACTCCAACGTCGAATACTGGTCAGCCGAATGCACCGCCGCTGGTCGGCAATGGAGCGCCCACCGGACCGGTGCTCTGGGATGGCGCGTTCGGCGCGCAGTATTCGGCCAGTAGGCAGAGCGGCGCCCAACAGAACGACGCGTTGGGCAACCTGAACGCGGAACTCGGTCGGATTCTCGGTGGTTCGGCCGCAGACACCATTCAGGGCCGGGCGGCGATCGCCTCGATCATCGCCGAGGCCGATACCGCATTGACCGCACTCGGTGCGGTCGGAAATTCTGCCGCGACCCAGCGTCAGGTGATGGTCGCACTCGGTGATGCCCTGCAGCGGGCCGGAGCAATACTCGGGAATGGGCAGTCCGCTGCGGCTATTTCGGCCGAACAGGTTGCCGCACTGGCCAATCGGTATGTTCAGGACTCCGGCCGATCCAGACCGCAGGTCTATTCGCGCGCTGCCAGCGGCGGCCCGCCGAGCACACAGCCCACCGGTGAAGTGGGCCAATGGATCAATACAGCCATACAGATCCTGCACCAGAACGGCTATGACACCAGCCAGATCAACCCTGCCGATATCGCGGCGATCATCCGGCACGAATCAGCGGGCAATCCGCACGCTATCAACGGCTGGGACAGCAATGCGGCGGCAGGACATCCCTCCAAGGGGTTGATGCAGACCATCGATTCCACGTTCAATGCTCACGCCTTGCCCGGGCACCGCGATATCTGGAATCCGGTCGACAACATCATCGCCGGGGTGCGATACGCGATCGATCGCTACGGCTCGGTCGCCAATGTGCCCGGCATCGTGAAGTTGCACCACGGCGGCGCGTACGTGGGCTACTGAAGCCTCGGTGGATCCGGATCAGCTCCACCGGCTGGCGTGATAGCTGCTCGGCAGCTTCGTCACCCGGACGTTCAGACCGGTGCGCGGCGCTTCGACGCATTGCCCGTTGCCGATGTACATCATGACGTGGCCGGGGTTGCCGTTGTTGAATTCGGAATTCGGGAAGATCAGATCGCCGGGGCGAATGTCGGCCGGGTTGACCTTGGGGAGCTGGCGGTACTGGTCCGCGGCCACTCGCGGAATGTTGACTCCGGCGGCTCTGGCGGCATATTGCATAAGTCCGGAGCAGTCGAATGACCCGGGCCCTTCCGCACCCCACACGTACGGGTCGCCCTGTTGGGCCATCGCCACCGAAACCGCCTTCTGGGCGGCCGCCGTGGTGGGGCCGCCGCCGAT
>NZ_JBFANH010000097.1:0-1575 GCF_040674755.1 Nocardia sp. NPDC049737
CGGCCCCGCCGGCAGCTTCACATCTCCGAGGCCGGGGATTTTCGCATCGACCATCGCGTTCGGATTCGCTGATACCGGTGTGCCCGTAGCGGCGGATACCGCGTTGGTCACGGTCTGCGGATTGGTAGCAGCCGCAGTCGCGGCAGTCGCCGCATTGTTCCCCAGCTGCGAGTAGGGGTTCGTACCGTTCTGGCCGCCGTACTGGTTCTGCAACTGTTGCGGCAAATTGTACGGATTCGTCATCGAGGACAACGGATTCGACCCACTCATACCGTAGGGATTACTCATGCCGTACGGATTACTCATACCACCCGAGCTACCACCGGAACCGCTGCCACCCGTCGACGATCCGCCACCAGTAGCCCCGTTTTGGATCTTCGCGATCGCGTCATCGATCTTCGACCCGATATCCGTACCCGTACCCGTGCCGGTGCTTCCGGTCGCGTCGGTCGTTTCCGTCGTGCCGTCAGCACCGGTGAGACCGTCCGCGGTGGTCAAACCGTCGGTATCGCCGAAAGCACCGTCACCGAGGCCGTCCAGGCCGAGTTCCTTGTTGAAGTCGATCGGGTCGGCCGCCGCATCCGCCGCGGCCACGGCACCATTACCGTCGCCAACACCATTCCCACCATTGCCACCCGTCTTGTCGCCACCGCTACCGTCGTCCGAGCCATAGCGCTTGCTTTCATGCGAAGTTTTGTCTGTGGTTTTCTTGTTGGACTCGTGGGTCTGGTGCGCGTTGTCTACAACCTTGTCGACCGCGGTCACCGTTTTATCGATCGCGCTGAAAAGCTCCTTCTCCACGCCCGGCTTAATTTCCCGGTAGGTATGATCACCATTCTGCCCTACGGAGACGACTCGAGTGTCCTTCACACCGTCGACTGCGTGCAATTGTTCATTGAGTTCGTCAATCGAGTTCACTATCGATTTGAACGCCTCACTATTGATCTGTTCGGTATCGAGGGCGATCGACCGAATCTTCTCGTCCAGGTCTTTGAAGTGTTTCTTGACTTGAGTGTCGTAGGCCAGATATGAGTTGTTGTAGTCTTCGGTGATCTTTGATTTATTGGTCTCGTCGACCAATCCCTGATTATGCAACCAGTTCGCGACGTCCTCGGCCAGTCCGGCCTTCCCTCTTCCGAAGCAGTCCACCTGTATTTGTAGCGTGGATTGCGCTTCGTCGATCGCGAAGCGCAATGGCTCGGACTCCGACGGGGGGTGGTATAGCAGCACCAATTTCGCGTGTTTCGGGTCTCCGGCTTCGCGGATGACCCGGACCACCTCGCCGGTCTGACGATCGACAACCTTGATACTGCCATCGAACCCGACCTTCACTTCGTTGTTAGGGTCCGAGAGAAGATCTGCGGCGTCCGCTCCGTAATACCCCCACAGCTCCTCCTTGCCGTCTTTACCGGTGAGGATCAGCTTGTTGTCTTTGTCCAGCGCGAGGGTGTAATCACCGTTCTTGATCGAACTGCGCGCGTCACCATCGGTGACCTCTTTGGACCCCGGCGCAGCCAGCTTCTCCCCAGGCTCCAACCGATCATCACGACGGTCTTTAAGAGCCGGTAATTTGTC
>NZ_JBFANH010000098.1:0-1322 GCF_040674755.1 Nocardia sp. NPDC049737
TAACGCACGCAGCCGCGGGCCCACCGCGTCGAGCACGTCATCTGTTTCGGGGTCCATGCGCCCATCTTGCCGGAACCGCAAGATTGCGTGCCAGACCTTGGTGCGCCGGATGAGACTCAGCCTATTCCGACAGTAAGGAGTCTCGATGACCACCACCGATGCGGTCACGTTCTGGGACGCGGTGTATGCCGACCGGCCGGCGCCCGCGGACCCGCGTCCGAATGTTCTTCTCGCCGAGACGGTTCCGGATGTGTCACCGGGCAACGTCTTGGACCTCGGCTGCGGCGACGGCGGCGACGCGTTGTGGCTCGCCCGGCGCGGTTGGCGGGTGACCGCAGTTGACATCTCGGCCGTGGCGATCGAGCGGCTCGCCGGCCTCGCCCGCTCACACGGCCTGGACGACCGGATCGCCGGCGAGCGGCACGACCTGCGCGAGTCCTTTCCCGCGGGGCGGTTCGACCTGGTCTCCGCTCACTACCTGCACACCCCGTTCGACCTCGACAGAGTCGCCGTCCTGCGCCTGGCCGCCTACGCGCTGCGGCCGGGCGGGCGGCTGCTGGTCGTCGACCACGGCTCGACCGCGCCCTGGTCGTGGAATCAGGATCCCGACGTCCGGTACCCGTCCCCGCATGAGGTCGCGGCCGGAATCGACCTGGATCCGGCGACGTGGACGGTCGAGCGCGCCGACACGCCCCGCCGTACCGCGACGGGCCCGGACGGGCGCACCGCCGAGGTCACCGACCACGTCCTGCTCATCCGCCGCACCGCCTAACCCCTGCGAAGGAGGCCATCGTGCCAACCGCCAAGCGCCGCAACGACACTCCGCCGCCCCGCACCGGAAGCAGCGAGGCCGAGGTGCTGCGCGGCTTTCTCGACTATCTGCGGGCCGCGATCGCCGCGAAGGTCGAGGGCGCCCCCGAACCGCAGGTGCGAACGGCCGCGGTGCCGTCGGGCACGAACCTGCTCGGCCTGCTCCGGCATCTCACCTTCGTCGAGCGCTCGATGTTCCTCGGAGACCGGGTCACCAACTGGCAGGCAACGTTCCAGGCCGCACCGACCGACACCGTGGCCGAGGTCGTCGCCCGCTACCGCGAGGCGGTCGAGCGGGCCAACGAAATACTCGCCAGCTGCACCGATCTCGGCGCACCGGTTCCGCGGCCGGGCCGTTCCGCTCCCAGCCTGCGCTGGGCACTCACCCACATGATCGAGGAAACCGGCCGCCACGCGGGCCACGCTGACATCCTCCGCGAACTATTCGACGGCACGACCGGCCGCTGACTTCATCCAGGACAGGACCACATGATCACCGCAACCCGGCCACA
>NZ_JBFANH010000099.1:0-1235 GCF_040674755.1 Nocardia sp. NPDC049737
GACCGGCCGACAGGAAGCCGGCCTGTGGATCTTGACGCGACAGTTACTCGAGCACGAAGTGCCCATCAACGATCGAACGCGCGCCGAGATCGAAGGGTCAAGTCCAAAGGCGTGGTGTAACTGGGGTGGTCACCGCATGTTCCGGTTTTCGGTTATGCGGTGAGGGCTGTGGTGGTGGTTTCCTCCTGTTCGGTGGGGTCGGTGGTGGCGCGGGAGCGGGCAAGGACGTCGAGGCCGAGGTAGCGGCGGCCTTCGATCCATTCGTCGTGTTGTTCGGCCAGGACGGCGCCGACGAGGCGGATGATCGCTTGTCGGTCGGGGAAGATGCCGACGACGTCGGTGCGGCGGCGGATCTCTTTGTTCAACCGTTCTTGGGGATTGTTGGACCAGATTTGGCGCCAGATCTGTTTGGGGAAGGCGGTGAACGCGAGCAGGTCCGCGCGGGCTGTGTCGAGGTGCGTGGCGACCTTCGGCAGCTTCTCGGCCAGGGCGTCGAGCATCCGATCATATTGGGCGCCAACGGATTCAGAGTCTGCTTGGTCGAATACCGAGTGCAGCAGCGTGCGCACCCACGGCCATGATGTTTTCGGGGTGATCGACATCAGGTTGACGGTGTAGTGGGTTCGACAGCGTTGCCAGGCCGCGCCGGGCAGGGTCGCGCCGATCGCGGCGACCAGCCCGGCGTGGGCATCGGAAGTGACCAGCTCGACGCCGGACAGACCGCGGGCGACCAGGTCGCGGAAGAACGCCAGCCAGCCGACTCCGTCCTCGCCACTGGTGACCTGGATACCGAGTATTTCGCGATAGCCGTCGGCGTTGACGCCGGTCGCGATCAGGGCGTGGACGTTGACCACCCGACCGTTCTCGCGGACCTTGAGCACCAGGGCGTCGGCGGCGACGAAGGTGTAGGGCCCTTGATCCAAGGGGCGGGTGCGGAACGCCTCGACCTGGGCGTCGAGCTCGCCGGCCATGATCGACACCTGCGACTTGGAAAGCTTTGTCACACCGAGTGATTCGACCAGCTTCTCCATCCGGCGCGTCGAGACACCGAGCAGGTAGCAGGTCGCCACCACCGAGGTCAACGCGCGTTCGGCGCGTTTGCGGCGTTCCAGCAGCCATTCGGGGAAATAGCTGCCCGAACGCAGTTTCGGGATCGCCACGTCGATCGTGCCGACACGTGTGTCGAAATCACGGTGTCGGTAGCCGTTGCGGTGGTTGACCCGTTCGTCGCTGCG
>NZ_JBFANH010000100.1:0-1174 GCF_040674755.1 Nocardia sp. NPDC049737
CACGACAGTTGTATTTCGTTGTGCTGCAAGATAGTTGATCCTGCTGTAGTTTGTCGCGCGTGCTTGATGATGTTGTGGCCGAGGATGTTTCGGCTTGGCGAGCGGGTTTCGATGAGGTGTTCGCTCGGGTAGCGGGGGTGTTCTATCGGGCAGAGCCGCGGCGGTGGGCGCGGGCGTATGTGACGGGGTTGCTGGCGCCGGTGGAGCGCAAGAATTCCTGGCAGCTGGCCGACGCCGCCGGCGTGGTGGAGCCGGACGGTTTGCAGCATTTCCTGAACAGGTCCCGCTGGAGTGCTGATGAGCTACGTGATCGTGTGCGCTCCTATGTGGCCGAGTCGTTGGCCTGCCCCGATGGTGTCCTGGTGCCGGATGAGACCGGGTTCGTCAAGAAGGGCACGAAGTCGGCCGGGGTTCAACGCCAGTATTCCGGCACCGCGGGGCGGGTCGAGAACAGTCAGCTGGGGGTGTTTTTGGCCTACTCCGGCCGCACGGGGCGTGCGTTGATCGACCGGGAGCTGTATCTACCCGAATCATGGATCAGCGACCAAGACCGCTGTAGCGAAGCGGGAATACCCGAAAAGCGTTGCAGTGAAGGCGTCTTGACCAAGCCGCGACTGGCCGAAGCCATGATCGAGCGAGCTCTGCGGGCCGGGGTGGTCGCGGGGTGGGTGGCCGCTGACTCCGCCTACGGCCGTGACGGGAAGTTCCGGGCATTCCTGCAGGCTCGTCGGATGTCCTATGTCCTCGAGGTGCCAGTCAAACAAACCGTCACCGATATCGACGGGCGTCGTCGGGTCGACACTCTCATCGGCCGCGCTCCCGCCCAGGCATGGCACCGGGTTTCGTGCGGACCCGGGGTTCGAGGCCAGCGCGTCTACGACTTCGCATGGGCCACGCTGCCCGGCTTCGGTGACCTCCCGGCCGGGTTCGTGCGCACCCTACTCGCCCGCCGATCGGTCGAAGACCCCACCGATATTGCCTACTACCTGTGCTTTCACCCCGACACCGTGACCCGCGAGCAGATCGTCGCCGTCGCCGGAGCCAGGTGGGCGATCGAGGAATGCTTCCAAGCCGCCAAAGACCAATGCGGCCTCGACCACTACCAGGTACGCCGATGGGACCCCTGGTACCGCCACATCACCCTGGCCATGCTCGCCCACGCCTTCCTCGCCGT
>NZ_JBFANH010000101.1:0-1076 GCF_040674755.1 Nocardia sp. NPDC049737
CTAGGGCGTGTTTCATAAGTGCTGAGGGGTGATCGCCGCCGTCGTGATTGCGGCTGAAAGTCGTTGCCGGAGTGGGTGTGTCGATGCCGTGAGATGGGTGAGGTCTCCGGTAGATGGGTTCAGCGACCAAGCAGAACCTGAATACCGGAGACCTCGTGGCCAGCGTAGCGGTGGCGGGGCGAGCGGATTTGACCGATGCCCAGTGGGCGCGGTTGGAGCCGTTGCTGCCTCGTGGCAAGAAGGCGGGTCGTCCGCCGAAGTGGAGCAAACGCCAGATCATCGACGGGATTCGGTGGCGCATTCGGGTGGGTGCGCCGTGGCGGGATGTGCCGGATCGGTATGGGCCCTGGCAGACGGTGTATGGGTTGTTCCGGCGGTGGCAGCGTGCGGGGAACTGGGCGTTGCTGCTGAAGTTGTTGCAGATACTCGCCGATGCGAATGGCGGTATCTGCTGGCAGGTGAGTGTGGACTCGACCATCATGCGGGCCCATCAGCATGCCGCTGGGGCTGTCCGCGATGGCAGCGCTCAGGCCGAGCCCCCGGGTGGGGTCGAGGTCGAGCCGGCCGATCACGCGCTCGGCCGGTCTCGGGGTGGATGGTCGACGAAGCTGCACCTGGCCTGTGAACAGGGTTTGGCGCCGTTGGCGGTCCTGATTACCGGTGGTCAGGCCGGTGACAGTCCGTACTTCACCGCGGTGCTGGATGCGGTCTGGGTACCGCGGCTCGGTGGTGGGCGGCCGCGTGTGCGCCCAGACCGAGTGTTGGCGGACAAGGCCTATTCCTCCCGCGCCAACCGCGCTTACCTGGCTCGACGCGGAATCCGGGCCACTATCCCGGTGCCGGGAGACCAGGTCGGTCACCGGCTCCGGCGCGGCGCGCGAGGTGGTCGGCCGCATGCGTTCGATGCCGAGATCTACCGTGACCGCAACGCGGTCGAGCGTGGCATCAACCAACTCAAGCAAAACCGCGCGCTGGCAACCAGATACGACAAACTCGCCGTCCGCTTCCTGGCTACCGTCCACATCGCCGCCATCGACCTGTGGCTACGGTGACCCGACTTTCGAAACACGACCTAG
>NZ_JBFANH010000102.1:0-1070 GCF_040674755.1 Nocardia sp. NPDC049737
CAAGCGACTCATGCTTGATTGGGAGGACGAATACGACTTCCCTATTGAGCTGAAAGAGTCACATGCTTTGAATGCAGCAGTGAAGCTGATCATTCGGGCATCTAGTCCCGAATTGATCGACGAGTACAGCAAAAGCAAGAATTACACCGAAGAGGAGGCAAAGCAGGTTCAAGAAGAGTACAAATGGTTTATGGCGCAATTTCTCGAATTGCTTGCTGACACAATTCAGTCTCGCATTGAAACGGATAAGCGACGCGGTTCACGATTCGTCTAAAACTAGAATAGTAAAATGGCGGAATGCGAAATTGAGCATTCCGCCATTTTCATTTCTACCAAATTCAAGAATTGAGAATGAATTGCGAAGTAAGAAAATGCATTGTGACAATTCTTTAAAAATCTCTATTTGCATTTCCGCCATTTCCGGAATTGTCTATATAACATATTTACTTACAAAAATAAAGCCATAATTCTTCCCCAAGTTCTCTAGAGAACTTGGGGAAGAATTATGGCTTTATTTTTGTAAGTAAATATGTTATATAGACAAATCCGGAAATGGCGGAAATGCAAATAGAGATTTTTAAAGAATTGTCACAATGCATTTTCTTACTTCGCAATTCATTCTCAATTCTTGAATTTGGTAGAAATGAAAATGGCGGAATGCTCAATTTCGCATTCCGCCATTTTACTATTCTAGTTTTAGACGAATCGTGAACCGCGTCGCTTATCCGTTTCAATGCGAGACTGAATTGTGTCAGCAAGCAATTCGAGAAATTGCGCCATAAACCATTTGTACTCTTCTTGAACCTGCTTTGCCTCCTCTTCGGTGTAATTCTTGCTTTTGCTGTACTCGTCGATCAATTCGGGACTAGATGCCCGAATGATCAGCTTCACTGCTGCATTCAAAGCATGTGACTCTTTCAGCTCAATAGGGAAGTCGTATTCGTCCTCCCAATCAAGCATGAGTCGCTTGAATTCGCGAAGATCCTTCCGGCTCAGAGTGAGATTCGTCTTCCGGATGTCACTCCGGATTTCCTCGGCCATGGTCTTGCCCTTTCAGTTTGAGTGTGATT
>NZ_JBFANH010000103.1:0-1019 GCF_040674755.1 Nocardia sp. NPDC049737
GACCAGGTTGCCACGTACACCTGTCACGAGCTGATGGCGTCGGCGCTCGACGGCGGCGGGCACTCGGACGCGACCCGGCGTCTGGAGATCGCCGCCGTGCGCTGGGCGCGTACCGGTGTGCCACTCGACACCGTGCACGACGAACTTCGCGAATGTATGAAACACGCCCTACAGCAAGGTATCTCGTTCCAAGATTTGGCAGGCTGGGTTGAGTCGTTGATCGACGCTGCCGCTGCCGCAGCCACGGCACTGTCGGCTGGCCATGACGGGCGCCTAGACGGCAGGCAAGACGCTGCGGCCCACGCCCTGGTTGCGGCGCTGTTGGGCGGTGCGAGGATGGCGACGGCCCTGGCTCGTGAATGTGGCATCGACATCGCGGAATCGTATTCGGTGATCGCCGTGGCGATTCCAGCCGACATCGGCCTCGACCCGGCTGCGGCCGGGCTCGTGGTGAATCGCCTGCGTGCCGAGCTCACCCAGCACGGTGACGGCGTCGCATTGGCACGAATGTCTGCCCTCGGCGGCACGATCCTGATCCCCGAGCCAGATTCCGGCGATGCTCTCGACGATCTGTTTGCCGCCCTGTCCACGGCCGCCCGTACATCGCTTACCGCCGCGACAGTGCCAGCGGCACCGGCGGAAATTCCTGCGGTAGCACGCCACACCCACGAGCTCCTGGACGTAGCAACCGCCCTCGGCCGCACAGGCGCGCTACACCGGATCAGTGATCTTGCCCTCGAATTCCAGATCACCCGTTCTGGACCAGGCAACGACTATCTCCTCGCCTTCCTAGATCCGCTGGAGCCGTTCCCGGAACTGATCGAAACTCTGCGCCTGTGTTTCACCGACGGCATCAGCCGCCGGCGCATAGCCCGCGATCTGAACGTCCACATCAACACCATCGACAACCGGCTCAAGCGAATCACCGCCCTAACCGGATTGGACCCGCTGTCCTCGAAAGGTAAATGGTATTTACACTCCGCGCTCGTCGCCCGCACTTACCGCAGGCGGGCCGACTC